>DASSKA010000108.1:0-44865 GCA_035690905.1 Nocardioidaceae bacterium
TGGCCTTCATCCTCGACTGCTTCGCCCAACGGATCGTGGCCTGGCACGCCGCGACAAGCAAGCAGGTCGACCTGGTGATGACGCCGCTGCGGATGGCGATCTGGCAGCGCGACCACGACGGCCACCCCGTGGACGCCGAGCAGTTGATCCATCACTCCGACACCGGCAGCCAGTACACCTCGATCCGGTTCACCGAGCACCTCGAGCTGGAGGACATCAGTCCCTCGATCGGCTCGGTCGGCGACGCCTACGACAACGCCCTGATGGAGACCATCAACGGCCTCTACAAGACCGAGTGCATCCGCACCCTGGTCTTCCACGACGGCCCCTACAAGACCATCGCCGACGTCGAGTACGCCACCGCCGGCTGGGTCGACTGGCACAACAACAGACGCCTCCACGGCTCCCTTGGCATGATGAGCCCCGCGGAGTACGAGGCCGCCCACTACGCGACCCTCAACCGAGAGCCGCAACCCGTAAGAGAGCGGCAGAGAACCTGGGGCGCTTCACTCTGGCGACACCGGAGCGCCATAGCCACATGCTGCCCATAGCGCTCCGGTGTTGGTGCGATCTCGGAAGCCGGGTCCGGAACTGAGTCAGACGGTATGACGTGACTGCTCGTTGGTGAGCGGTTGCAGGCCGGGGCCTCTCATACGAGTGTTCGTGGGTTACCGAGCAGGGGCCGCCTGCTCGGCCTATCCACAGTCGTAGGAGGCCCCGGTGGTTATTGGGCTCTTCACGATCGAGGGTGTAGTTGTGGCCTGAACCCGCCGGTCTCGAGCAGGGACCTTGCGATGTAGTTGGTCAGGTTGCGGAACCCGAGGGCGGAGCCACGCAGGTGCTCGAGACGTCCGTTGAGCGCTTCGGTGGGTCCGTTGGAGGTGCCGGGGCGGTCGAAGTACGCGAGTACGTCGGCAGCGCGCTTCTTCAGCGTCCGGCCCAGCGTGGTGACCTCGGCCAGCGCCTTCGGCACGCCCCTGCTGATCGAGTCGATCAGCCTGACCATGAGTTCATGGCCCTTGCGGCGGTCTTGGTGTCGATAGGCGGCGATCATCCGCTGGTAGATGCCCCAGGTCGCCTCGACCTCGACATGGGCGTCGTCGGCGAACAGGGTCCGCAGCCTGTCGGCCTGTTTGTCGGTGAGTAGGTCGGCGCCGGTGTGCAGGGTGCGCCGCGACTTGTAGAGCGGGTCGTCCTTGAAGCCGCGGTGGCCGTGGATCGCGAGTTGCACTCGTCGCCGACACTTGTCCAAGGCGTCGCCGGCCAGGCGCACGACGTGAAAGGGGTCCATCACCGCGACTGCGTCGGGGACCTCCTCGGCTGCGGCGGTCTTGAAGCCGGTGAATCCGTCCATCGCGACCACCTCTACGGCGTCGCGCCAACTGTCGTCGCGGTCGGCGAGCCAGGTTTTGAACGCCTGCTTGGAGCGGCCCTCGACCATGTCCAGCAGCCGCGCCGGACCGGTGCCGTCGCGGACCGGGGTGAGGTCGATGATCACGGTCACGTACTTGTCGCCGCGGCGGGTGTGGCGCCACACGTGCTCGTCGACCCCGATGGCCTTGACGCCGTCGAAGCGGTGCTCGTCGTCGATGAGGACCCGCTTGCCTTCGGCCAGGACCGCGTCGTTGGCGGTGCTCCACGCGACCCCGAGGCCTTCGGCGACCCGGGCCACGGTGAGGTGGCCGACCACGATGCCTTCCAGTGCCCACCGCAGCCCTCGGCGCGACAGCTTCGCCCGCGGTTCGGCCGCAGCGGTGGTGTCCTGGCGCCAGACATGTCCGCAGCCGGTGCAGCGGTAGCGGCGCACGACGACCTCGAGCATGGTCGGTCGCCAGCCCAGCGGCTCGTGCGCCAACCGGCGGACCACCGTGTCACGCGGGGTCCCTTCACAGCCGCAGCGGCGGCACCACTGGTCCGGTTCGAGGACCCGGCAGGCGAGCACAGCTCGGTCGGGTTCGATGCGCTGCCCAGTGACGACGAGGCCGAGCTCGTCGAGGCGACAGAAGGCGGTCAGATCAGGGCAGGTGAAGCCCGCGGAACGGGTAGCGTCGGGCACGTCGAGGTCTTTCGAGATGAGCGTGTAGGAGCCTTCATCCTCGGGAGACCTCGACGCCTATCCCGGGACCGACGCGCCCACCACCGCTACACCCTCATCTGGGAAGAGCCGGTTATTGAGCGTACGAGTGTTGGGCTGGATGTGCATGCACGATCGGTGGTGGCGAGGGGTCTGGACTCGGCCACGGGTGAGGTCTTCAAGACCACGCTGGTGCCAGACCATGAGGTAGTGATCGATTGGCTGCGGACGTTGCCGGGCCCGGTCGCGACGACCTACGAGGCGGGCCCGACCGGGTTCGGCCTGTACCGGGCGTTGACCGCCGCGGGCATCCGGTGTGAGGTCGCCGCGCCATCGAAGCTGACCCGGCCGGCCGGTGACCGGGTCAAGACCGACGCCAAAGACGCGCTGCTGCTGGCGCAGCTGCTGCAGGTCGGGCAGATCGTCCCTGTCCGGGTTCCTTCGGTCACCGAGGAGGCAGCCCGGGACCTGGTCCGTGCCCGCGAGGACGTCCGTGGCGACCTGATGCGGGCCCGGCACCGGGTCTCGAAACTGCTGCTACGTCACGGCCATGTCTACTACGGGGGCGAGGCCTGGACGGGGAAGCATCACGCGTGGCTGCGCCGGATCCGGTTCGATCAGCCGGGCACCCGTGCCGCCTATGAGGCCGACCTGGAGGCAGTGGAGTTCGCGGTGGCTCGCCGCGATCGCCTCGACGCAAGGATCACCGCGATGGCCACCGACAGCGAGTTCACCGCGGTGGTGCACAGGCTGTGCTGTCTGCGGGGCATCTCGACCCTGACCGGGTTCGGGCTCACGGTCGAGATCGGCGAATGGGACCGGTTCACCGGCGCCAGCATCGGGGCTTACCTCGGCCTGGTGCCCTCCGAGCACTCCAGCGGCCAGAGCCGCCGGCAGGGCGGGATCACCAAGGCCGGCAACAGCCACGTCCGCCGGTTGCTGGTCGAGTCCGCCTGGCACCACAAGCCCCGCTACGTGGTCGGCAAGGTCCTGCGGGCCCGGTGGGAGCAGGCACCCGAAGCCGCCAGAGTCCGCGCGCACGCCGGGAACCAGCGGCTCCACCAGCGCTGGGTCTCCTACAGCGCCCGGAAGAAGAAACACACGGTGGCCACCACCGCGATCGCTCGCGAGCTCGCCGGCTGGTGCTGGTCGCTGGCAACGCTGCCCGACTAACCCGCCAACACCCCGACCTGACCGAGGTGCACCTCCGGACGCCACAGCATCGTGCGGAACCGACCCGCGAATCGACTGTGAGCCACGAGCCCGTCTCGTGACGCTCGACCTCAGATCACGCGGAGCGTTCCAGCCGAAGACCGTCGTGCGGTAACCAACCCGCGCATATCAGTCTCGACCACGTGCGTCGCAAGACCCGCTCAAAGCGACCAGAGGAACCCGGCCAGAAACAGAGGCGCCGCCACGACAACCGGCCGTGGCGGCGCCTCGCCTGCCACTTGACAGGAGGGGCCTACATATCAGTCGAAGTGGAACGTCCCCTGCGAGACGAGGCGTCCCGAGCCGGTCCGCACCCGGACCACATCTCCGGCGGACATCCGTGGCACCCCACTGTGCCTGTCGAGATGCGCCTGACCCTGGGCACTGACACGCATCCGGCCGACGAAGGTGCCGTGCACGCGAACCGTCACCAGCTTGCCGTGCAGCCGGGCGACCCCGTGCAGCTCGATCTCGAAGTGCCGGGTGCCGTGCTCGGCCTCGTAGTCGGCCTGGCCGTGCGCGTGCGGGAACGCCGCGGCCGGCCGCATGAACGCCTCCAGGTCCACCCGCGCTGCTTGGGCCGGCGCGGCAAGCGGGACCATGACCGCACCGGCGGTGCCCAGTGCGAGCAGACCCCCGGCGATTCGACTCCGTGTCGCGAGCATGCGCTTCTCCCTCCGTCGTACCGGTGCTGGGGGCCCGAGAACCGGCGCCCCCACGCTCCACCTTCTGTGCTGGCCCGGCTGCCCGGCAGGGCCTTGTTGCCCAGGACAACGGAGGTTGGTCCCGCACGGTTCATACCGCCCTATGCGAGGCACAAGCGACCACTCGACGCGCCACAAGCGACCACTCGACCCGCCACGAGCGACCACTCGACGCGCCACGAGCGACCACTCGACGTGAAGCTGCCGCACCCGGGGGGACCGGACGCGGCAGCTTCTCGGGGGGCTCAGCGGACGACCACCCGACCGGACATCATCGTGCCGTGCACGCCACAGGCGTAGCGGAAGCCGCGGGTCGGTGAGGCCACCGGGAAGCGCAGCCGGTACGGGTGGTCGTTGGGGATGGTGAAGCCGCCGCGGGCGCCGGAGTTGTGCATCCGGTCGCTCGGGGTGACGGTGTGCGAGCCACTGCCTTGGATCAGCCGCGGGTCGAGCTCGATCTCGACCGGGCCGTGCGACCCTGCCGGGCAGGTGAACTGCTGCGTGGCCGGCGTGTCACCGCTGCCGTCGTCCTTCTCGCACATCGGCGGCGGGCCGGTGGCGATGGTGTCCGCGAGATGCGCCGGGAACACCACGCTGTGCGGCTCGTACCGCAGGTCGGCGAAGTGCCACTTCACGGCCTGGCCGGCGCGCAGGTGGATGGTGTGCGGGAACATCCCGAACAGCTCGAGGCCCCTCACGTCGAAACCGGAGAAAGCCTGGACCACGCCGTTGCGGCTGTGCTGCTGCTGCAGCGAGCGCCACAGCCGGGTGGCCCGCGTGGTCTGGCGCTGCACCTGGGACTTGACGGCCGCGTTGATCTGCGCCTGCGACCGCACCGCGGTGGACCGCTGCACCACGTGCACGTGCAGCTTCATCTGCGGGTGCACCAGGCAGATCACCCAGAACGACTTACCGGCCGCGACGTTGACCGTGAAGGTGACCTGTGGCGCGATGATCCCGAGCAAGCCGCTGTTGACCAGGCGCGACCCGTCGTAGGCGCACGCCTTCCTCACGTTGCAGTTCGGGTACATCACGTGCGGGTTGAAAATGTTGGTGTTCGGCTCGTCGTCCTTGGCGATGAAGAAGTACCGCTGGCCGAACTTGCGGGCGTGCGTGCGGACCCAGGCGCCCGGTCGGTGCACGCGCATCGGCAGCGCGGTCGCGGTGTGGAAGTCGCCCTCGAAGGTGAGCCGGTCCCCGCGGTGCACCGAGATGCTGCCCGGCAGGAACCTCATCAGGTCCGCGGGATGGTGCCTGCTGCCCGCCGCGATGTCGTGGCCGACGAGCACGTCGTACGTCGTGCCCGCGCGCTGCTCGGCGGAGGAGGTCGAAGGTGCCACGACGGCCAGCGTCGCGGCGACGAGCACAGCGACCGAGCCGACCGACATCACCAGCCTGAGACGTCGTGAGAGGGGAATTCGGAAGCCCCGGCGAGAACCTGACTGTGGTGTGCCCATGACAGCCCCCTACGTGATCGGGTACCCCGTCACTGTCCATCCAGGGTTTGTGAGCCGTCCATGGCACATCCGGACCCGCCCGTCCCCGGAGCGTCCCGGAGGCGGCTGGCCGCCAGCCCTCAGTCCGAGGTCCCGTCCACGCCGTCCTGCGCGGGCAGGTCGCCGCGCAGCAGCACGGCATCGATCACCGTCGCGTCCAGGGCGTGGGAGCTCCGCGACGCGAGCACCATCAGGTCGGAGAGCAGGTGGATTTCCTCTCCGAGCTCGTGGTCGTCGATCTCGACGTCCAGGGAATCTTCCATCGCTCCTCCAGTCCACCTTGTTCAACGGCGGACTCCCCAGCGGGTTAGTGGCCCAGCCGGGCCGTTTTACACAGTGTTCCCCTAGTCAGCCGAGGCTAGTCCCTCGACCCGGTGACCGGTACAGCGCACCCCGGCACGCGCGTCGTAACCCGGTGCCCGCGGCCTTGGCCGCGGACCCGCCGCTAACCCAGGTAGAGGCAGAACGGGTGGCCGGCCGGGTCCAGCAGCACCCGCACGTCGGGCTGCGGCTGGTACTCCGCCAGCCGGGCACCGAGCTCGAGCGCGTGCTCCACCGCGGCGTCGAGGTCGCTGACCTCGAAGTCCAGGTGCGACTGCATCTGCTGGGCGCCCTCCCGCTCGGGCCACGCGGGGGGTAGGTAGCCCGGCGAAGTCTGGAAGGCCAGGTAGGCCACTCCGTCCTCGGGCGCGATCGCCGCGTCCTGGTCGTCCTCCTTGTCGATCGGCCAGCCGAGCAGGGCGGAGTAGAAGTGGGCCAGGGCGCGGGCGTCGGGGGCCTCCAGCACCACGCCCCACCAGTCGTGACGCGACATCCGGGGCACGTCGCCGCGGCCCGTCTCCCGTCCCTGCATGCTCGCAGTATCCCAGCCGACGAGGGCGCACGCACCCACAACTACGCTGGCGCGCATGGAGGCGTTCACCGGTTTCCCCGAGGCCGCACTGGACTTCTACGACGATCTCGAGCTGGACAACACCAAGTCGTTCTGGACCGCGCACAAGCACGTCTACGACTCGGCGGTGCGCGCGCCGATGGTCGCGCTGACGGCCGCCCTGGAGCCGGAGTTCGGGCCGGCGAAGGTGTTCCGGCCCTACCGCGACGTCCGGTTCGCCAAGGACAAGACGCCGTACAAGACCGCGCAGGGCGCCTTCGTGGCCCGCGGCCCGTCCACCGGCTACTACGTGCAGGTGGCCGCGCCAGGGGTCCGGGTCGGGGTCGGGTTCTACGACGCATCCTCCGACCGGCTGGCCCGGATCCGGGAGGCGATCGCCGACGAGCGGCGCGGCGCCGACCTGGAGCGGATCCTGGCCCAGCTGGGCAGGCAGGGCTGGGAGCGCGGCGGCGAGCGGCTCAAGACCAGCCCGCGGGGGTACGACGGGGAGCATCCGCGGATCGAGCTGCTCCGGCACAAGTCACTGACGCTGGGCAAGTCCTACGGGTTCCAACCGGTGATCCACGGTCCCGAGCTGCTCGACCGGGTGCGCAAGGACTGGCGCCAGGCGCGGCCCTTCCTGGACTGGGTCTGCGAGCACGCTGGCGACTGACCGGGTCAGCCGACCGGCTCCCCGCCTCGGTCCGGCACCCCGTCGCCCTTCCAGCCGTCGGCGTCGGCCTCGTCGGCATCCAGCCCCTGCGCCTGCACCCGGTCGCCGGCGGCCGCGGGACGGCAGCCGTCGGGGCGGTCCATCCGCGCCACCTGGTCCGCGAGCACGGCCGCCGTGTGCCGGCGCACGCTCCGCGGCAGCTGCCCGGTCTCGGCCACGGCGGCCATCAGGGCGGCGGCCAGCTCGCGCACCTTGACGTTGGTGGCCTGGGAGCAGCTGCGCAGCACCTCGAACGCCTCCTCGTCGCCGATGCAGTGGGTGAGCATCAGCACCCCCTTGGCCTGCTCGATCGCGGCGCGGGTGCGCGCCGAGGCCCGCACGGCCTCGTCGATGTCGCGGGAGTAGGCGGCCCGGAGCCCACGGGTCACGTCGAGGAAGAAGCCCTGCACCTGCGTGCAGGTCCCTTCGGCGTCCCAGACGCCCTCGCCGACGGTGACCAGTCGGCGGGTACGTCGGCGGGCGTCGACGATCCGGTGCCAGAGGCAGAACGTCTCGCGCCGGCTCAGCGCCGCCCTGGCCAGCTCGGCAACGGCGTCGACGTCGTCCGGGTGCTGGTGACGCAGCGCCAGGTCCGTGGTGGGGACCACTTCCCCAGGCTCGAAGCCGTAGACCCGGAAGGCCTCGTCGGACCACCACCAGGTGTCAGATTCGTAGGTGTAGGTGAAATGAGCGAGCGGTCCGATGTTCGCGGTTGTCACTCCATGTGCCTCGGTGCCTGTGAAGCGGCCGCGGCTGTGCGTTCAACCGTCCCGGAATACTAGCCGCAGAGTGTCAGTGCGGCTGCCAGGCGTCCTCGTCCTCGGTCCTGTCCATCACCGGGCCGGGCAGGTCGCCCTCGGCGAGGGCCCGGATGGTGACCTGCTCGAAGACCTCACGCAGGCTGCTGCGGGCCGCGATCCAGACGTGCTGCAGGATCCGCGCCGAGTCGTTGTAGGAGACCGCCTCCGGGCGCAGTCCGTAGACGCTGACCAGCGGCCCGTCCACCGCCCGGATCACGTCGGCCACCGTCACCGAGTCCGGGTCCCGGGCCATCCGCCAGCCACCGGACTGGCCGCGCTGGCTGAGCACCAGGCCGGCACGCCGGAGGTCGGCGAGAATGGTCTGCAGGAACCCGTGTGGGATGTCCTGGCGCCGGCCGATCTCCTCGGCGCTGACCGGCGCCCCCTCGACACGTCCGGCCAGCTCGATCAGCGCGCGCAGCGCGTAGTCGGACTTTGCGGACACTCGCATGCGGCAAAGTCTGGCAGACGGCCGGACGGTCCTGGCCCGCTGGCCACGTCAGGCGCACCGTCCTCAGCCGCTCTTCGCGTGCACAGGTGCAGGGCCGGCCTCGACGTGATGTGTGCCGCGTCCGGATGCGGAACCTGGCTACCGGCGGGTAGGATAGCCGTGTTACTGACCAGTAGGTAACCGCCCCGACGTCGAAGGTGATGAAGTGAGCCACTACCAGAGCAACCTGCGCGACATCGAGTTCAACCTCTTCGAGGTCTTCGGACGCGACGAGGTCCTCGGCACGGGACCCTTCGCGGAGCTCGACGCCGGCACCGCCCGCGAGATCCTCGCCGAGGTGGACCGGCTGGCCCGCGAGGAGCTCGCGGCCTCCTTCTCCGACGGCGACCAGCACCCCCCGTCGTACGACCCGGACGCACACACCGTGACCATGAACCCGGCGTTCGCGAAGAGCTACCAGGCCTTCATGGACGCGGAGTGGTGGCGGCTGCAGATCCCGGCCGAGCTGGGCGGCCAGCCGGCTCCGGCGTCGCTGGTCTGGTCGACCGCCGAGCTGGTGCTCGGCGCGAACCCGCCGGTGTGGATGTACGCCGCCGGGCCGGGCTTCGCCAAGGTGGTCTTCAACAACGGCAACGAGCGGGACAAGAGGATCGCCCAGCACATCGTCGACCGCAAGTGGGGCGCGACGATGGTGCTCACCGAGCCGGACGCCGGTTCCGACGTGGGCGCCGGCCGCACCAAGGCGATCCCGCAGGACGACGGCACCTGGCACGTCGAGGGCGTGAAGCGGTTCATCACCTCCGCCGAGCACGACATGAGCGAGAACATCGTGCACCTGGTGCTGGCCCGGCCCACTGGTGTCGAGGGTGCGGGCGGCCCGGGCACGAAGGGCCTGTCGCTGTTCATCGTGCCCAAGCACCACTTCGACCTCGAGACCGGCGAGCTGACCGGTGAGCGCAACGGCGTCTACGTGACCAACGTCGAGCACAAGATGGGCATCAAGGTGTCCACCACGTGCGAGGTGACCTTCGGCGAGGACGCGCCCGCCAAGGGGTACCTGCTCGGCGAGGTCCACGACGGCATCGCGCAGATGTTCCAGGTGATCGAGAGCGCCCGGATGAGGGTCGGCACCAAGGCGATCGCAACCCTGTCGACCGGCTACCTCAACGCGCTCGAGTACGCCAAGAGCCGCGTGCAGGGCGCCGACCTGACCCAGGCCTCGGACAAGACCGCGCCGCGGGTCACGATCACCCACCACCCCGATGTCCGGCGGTCGCTGATGACCCAGAAGGCGTTCGCGGAGGCGCTGCGTGCGCTGGTGCTCTACACCGCCACCTGGCAGGACCGGGTCCAGCTCGCAGCCGGCCGCGGCGAGACCGACGAGCTCGCCGAACGCGTCAACGACCTGCTGCTGCCGATCGTGAAGGGCTACGGCTCGGAGCGGTCGTGGGTGCTGCTGGGCACCGAGTCGCTGCAGACCTTCGGCGGGTCCGGGTTCCTGCAGGACTACCCGCTCGAGCAGTACGTCCGCGACGCCAAGATCGACACGCTCTACGAGGGCACCACCGCGATCCAGGGTCAGGACCTGTTCTTCCGGAAGATCGTCAAGGACCGCGGCGTGGCCCTCGAGCACCTCGCCGGCGAGATCGCCGCGTTCGCGGGCAGTGAGGCTGGGAACGGCCGGCTGAAGCTGGAGCGGCAGCTGCTCGGCACGGCGATCGGCGACGCGCAGGGGATCGTGAAGGCGCTGACCACCCAGCTGATGTCGGCCGACCCGACCGCGGAGGGCGGCGACCTGCGCAACGTCTACAAGGTGGGCCTGAACACCACCCGGCTGCTGATGACGCTCGGGGACGTGGTCTGCGCGTGGCTGCTGCTGCGGCAGGCCGAGGTCGCCCTGCAGCGGCTCGGTGGTGAGGTGAGCGCCAAGGACAAGGCGTTCTACGAGGGCAAGGTGGCCGCGGCGCAGTTCTTCGCGCAGACCGTGCTGCCGAAGCTGGCCGCTGAGCGTGCCATCGCCGAGGGCACCGACCTCATGGTGATGGACCTGCCCGAGGACGCCTTCTGACCCGGTGCCGCACGGCGAGGGTTGAACTCCTGACCCCCCGGGTATGCCATGCTCACGGGGGGAGCCACGAGCTCACCCCGCCCAGGTGGCAACCTGCCGCCGCAACCTTCCGGAGGCAACCATGGGCATCGGTTTGGGCATCATCCTCGTGATCCTGGGCCTGATCCTCGTTCTCAACGTGGTCGACTTCAATCTGTCCTTCGTCAACGACTCCGCGCTCGGCTGGATCCTGCTCCTCGTCGGCGTCCTCGCGATCGTCCTCGCCCTGGTGATGAACGCGCAGCGGTCGCGCACCAAGCACGTCGAGGAGCGCCGTTACGAGGGGCCGCCGAGCTGACGGGTACCGGCCGCGCGGCGCGACTGCGACCAGCGCGGCTTCTTGCCCCGTCCTTCGGCAGTACGACGGACGGGGCCGGCCGGCTTCCGGCCGCTCCGGCGCGGCTGGTCCGGTCGGCCCGCAGTCGACTTGCCGCCGCTCCGGCGCGGCCGGCCCGCAGCGGGCTTGCCGGCCGGTCGCCGCTCCGGCCGGTCCTCTCCTGACTCCGCCAGCGCCTCCGCGGTCATCGGCCGCGGGGCGCTGCGGATGTCGTGGTGCCGGACCCGGATCCCGGCCCCGTCCTGCATCCGGACCAGCTCGTTCAGCTGGCGCGGGGTGGCCAGGGTGACCACGGCGCCGGACTCCCCGGCCCGCGCGGTGCGCCCGGACCGGTGCAGGTACGCCTTCGCGTCACCGGGCAGGTCGTAGTGCACGACCAGCCCCACGTGGTCCACGTGGATGCCCCGGGCGGCCACATCGGTGGCCACCACGGCCCGGGCGCGGCCGGTGGAGAACCGGCGCAGGTTCCGCTCGCGCACCCGCTGGGACAGGTTGCCGTGCAGGTCGACGGCCTCGAGGCCGTGCTCCGCCAGCGCGTCGCGCAGCTCGGTGGCGCCGTCCCGGGTCCGGGTGAACACGATCGAGCGCTCGTTGGCCTCGATCAGGGCGACCGCGGCGGCCACCTTGTCGCGGTGTCCGCCGACCACCAGCACGTGGTGGTCCATGGTGGTCACCGCGCCCTGGCTGGGATCCAGCTCGTGGAGCACCGGCTCGTGCAGATGGGCGCGCACCAGCCGGTCCACCTCGTTGTCGAGGGTGGCCGAGAGCAGCAGCCGCCGGCCCGGCGGGATCTCGTGCAGCAGCGCGTCGATCACCGGGTAGAACCCGAGGTCGCAGAGGTGGTCGGCCTCGTCCAGCACGACGACCTCGATGTCGTCGGTGTGCAGGGCGCCGCGGTCGACCAGGTCGCGCAGCCGCCCCGGGGTGGCCACCACCACGTCGGCACCGCTGCGAAGCCTGCGGATCTGTCCGTCGTACGGCGTGCCTCCGTAGACCGTGACCAGCCGGAGGCCGACCGCCCGTGCCAGCGGCTCGAGGGACTTGCGCACCTGCTGGGCGAGCTCACGGGTCGGCACCACCACGAGTCCGCGCGGGTGCTTGGGCCGGCTGCGGCGGCCGGTGAGCCGCGACAGCACGGGCAGGCCGAATGCCAGCGTCTTGCCGGACCCGGTGCGAGCCCGGCCGAGCACGTCGCGGCCGCCGAGCGCGTCGGGGATCACCGCGGCCTGCACCGGGGTGGGTTCGGTGATCTGCTGACGGGCGAGCGCGGTGGCCAGCCGCTGGTCGAGGCCGAGGGCTGCGAAGCTGCTGAGGGCGGCGGTGTCGTGGGCAGCGAGGACTGCGGTCAAGGGTCTGGTGCTCCAAGGTGGTCGGGCGCGCCCCGGCCCGGAAACCACGGCGTGGACCGGCGAGCCTGCGGGGGCGCATGGCACCCGATCACTGGATCCGGCGCGCCGTGGGCCCGACGGGCCGTGCGCGCACCCACACCGGGCGACAGAACGGGCCACGACGAGGTGGTCCGGGCTGAGCCCTATCCTACCAGCGCCCCCAGCCCCGAGTTGACAGCAGGTGACCCGGCTAGAGGGTGACCTAGGGACAACTCTGCTCAGCGGGCGGAGAGCGGGAGCACGAGGCGCCGGGTGCCGCCGTCGACGATCCGGATCGGCACGCCCCAATCCTGCTGGTGCATGTGGCAGGCGGCGCCCTCGCCGCCCTCGGCGTCGCAGGAGGCCGCGCGGGCAGCGATGTGCAGCACTCCGTCGCCGACCTTCCGGTCGAGCCGCACGGTGCGGGTCAGCTCGGTGCCGCGTCCGTCGCCGCCGGTCACCAGCGCCGGGGGCGTCGCGGTCACGAACAGCTGCGAGGCCGGCCCGTACCGCTCGTCGACCTTCTGCCCCGGCGGCGGGGTGAACTCGACGGCGATCTCCAGCTCGCCCGGGGCCACCTCGGTGACCGGCCGCTGCGTGGTGTGCGCGTCTCCCGCGGCCTGCGCGGTCCCGCCCAGCGGGACCCGGGTCAGCCGGTGGGCCGCGGACTCCACCACGAGCAGGTGCTCTGCGTCGAGGAGCGCCCCGCTGGGCTCGGCCAGCCCGGTCGCCAGGGTGGTGAGCTCGCCGGTGTCGGGGTCGAAGCGGCGGACCGCTCCGTTGTAGGTGTCGCAGACCGCGATCGTCGCGTCGGGGAGCACGGTCACCCCGAGCGGGTGCTGGAGCAGCGCCACCTCCGTCGTACCGTCGCGGAAGCCGAAGTCGAACAGCCCGTGACCGACCGCGGTGTGCACCTCGCCGCCCTCGACCCGGCGCAGCGACGACGTCTCGCTGTCGGCCAGCCACAGCCGGTCCCCGTCCGCGGCGAGCCCGGAGGTCTGCGCGAACCACGCCTCGGGCAGGGCGGCGTCGACGAGGCCCTCGTTGGTGGTGCCGGCGGCCACCTCGACGTCGCCGGTGGCCGGGTCGAAGGTCCACAGCTGGTGGATGCCGGCCATCGCCACCCACACCCGGTCGCGCCACCACGCGACGTCCCACGGGCTCGACAGCGAACCGGTGCCGGCGCCCTGGTACCACTGCCGGCCGTCGCCGGCGACGGTGCGCACCTCGCCGCTGGCCAGGTCCACTCCGCGTAGCGCGTGGTTGACGGTGTCGGCGACCACCACCTGGTAGCCGGCCCGCGCAGCAACGTCGTCGGGGAGCAGGCACAGCCCGTTCGGCTCGTTGAAACTTGCCTTCTCCGGCCGCCCGTCGGTCAGTCCGCGGTCGCCGGAGCCGATCCGGCGGACCACCGTCTCCGCGTCCTCGGCGAGCTCGACCAGCCGGTGGTGGCCGGCGTCGGCGACGAGGATCCCGTTGCCGGGAAGGCGGATCGCCTTGGCCGGGAAGCGCAGGTCGCCGGGCGCGGGCTCGGGCGGGACGTACGGCGAGTCGCCGGGCTGCAGCGTGCCCTTGGCCAGGTGCTCCTCGCGGAGCTCGGCGAGCAGCGCATCGATCGCGTGCAGGTGTCCCTCGCCGGAGTACTGCGCGACGACGTAGCCCTCCGGGTCGACGAGCACCAGGGTCGGCCAGGCCCGGGCGGTGTAGGCCTGCCAGGTGGTCAGCTCGGGGTCGTCGAGCACGGGATGCCGTACGTCGTACCGGCTGACCGCCGCGGCCAGCGCGTCCGGGTCGGCCTCGTGCACGAACTTCGGCGAGTGCACGCCGACGATGACCAGCTCGTCGCCGTATTTCTCCTCCAGCGGACGCAGCTCGTCGAGCACGTGCAGGCAGTTGACACAGCAGAAAGACCAAAAATCGAGCAGCAAGTGACGCCCTCGAAAATTCTCGATGCCGTACGACTTGCCGCCCGTGTTCAGCCAGCCGCGGCCCCGGAGCTCGGGGGCACGTACGCGGGGTGCGCGACCGGGTGATGCGGCGGAGGTCATGCCCGCCATTCTCCCAGGGGGCCGAAGCCGTGCCGCCTGGCGTCGTACATACGCACCTTTCTGCGCGTACCGGGATGGTTCGCCCGGCCGGGCCGCTACTAGGCTCACCGGCATGTCTTCGTCGCCGGGCATGATCGAGCGTTACGTGGTGCCGTGGAAGGCGGCCGTCGACGACGTGGTGGCGCTGCTGCGCGGCCTGGACGAGGACGACTGGGCGAGGCCGACGGACCTTCCCGGCTGGGACGTCCGCGCGGTCGCCGCCCATCTGGCGCACGTGGAGGCGGTGCTGGCCGGCCTCGAGGACGACCCGGCGGGCGTGGTGCCGGGACCGGCGGGGACGGTCGTCGCGGCCTACACCGAGGCGGGCGTCCGGGCGCGCGGGGAGAGCACACCGCGGGAGCTGGTCGACGAGCTGGGGAAGGCGGCCGCGATCCGGGAGGCGGCGCTGAAGAAGAACCCGCCCACCGACCCCAAAGGCACTCCGGACCGGACGCCCGGCGGGGTCGCCTGGGACTGGGGCACGCTGCTCGGCAACCGGGTCCTGGACGTGTGGATGCACGGCCAGGACGTCCGCCGCGCCGTCGGCCGGCCCGGGGCCCTCGATACCGCGGCTGCGCGCCACACGGCCGGTGTGTTCACCCGCAGCTTCGCCTACTCCGTCGGCAAGCGCGTAGGCCCTCCGGACGGTACGACGGTGGTGCTCGACGTCACCGGAGAAGTCCCGGTGCACCTGGCCGTGGCGATGCGGGACCGCCGCGCGACGCCGCTGCCCACCGACCCGGACGCGCCCGAGGTCACGCTGCGCATGGACCTGGAGACGTTCGTCATCCTCGGCGGCGGCCGCCGCGCCCCCGAGACGCTGACCGTGGACATGGCCGGCGACCACGACCTGGGCGCCCGGGTCCTCGCGGCGATGGCGGTCACCCCGTGACCGCGCGGTGGAGCCTCGCGGACCTGCCGGACCTGACCGGCCGGCGGGCCCTGGTCACCGGCGTGACCAGCGGTCTGGGCCGGCACACCGCGGTCGAGCTGGCCCGTCGGGGCGCGGAGGTGCTGCTCGCCGCCCGCAACGAGACCCGGCTCTGCCGGCTGGTCGAACAGGTCCGGAAGGCGGTCCCCGGGGCGCAGGTGCGGACGCTCCGGCTGGACCTGGCCGAGCTGAAGTCCGTACGACGGGCGGCGGCGGAGGCCTCGTCGTACGGGCCCCTCGACATCCTGGTCAACAACGCCGGAGTGATGGCCGCCCCGCACCGGAGCACCGCCGACGGGTTCGAGCTGCACTACGGCACCAACCACCTCGGCCACTTCGCCCTCACCGGGCTGCTGCTGCCGCAGCTGGCCGCGTCCGGGGAGGCGCGGGTGGTGACGGTGTCCTCCCAGTTCCACCGGGTGGTGCGCTCGGTCCCGCTGGGTGATCGCACCATGCATTCCGGCCACTACCAGCGGTGGATCGCCTACGCGCGCTCCAAGCTGGCGAACCTGCTCTTCGCGTTCGAGCTGCAGCGCCGGTGCTCCGCACACGCCGTGCCCGTGACATCGGTGGGCGCCCATCCCGGCTTCGCGTCGACGAACCTGATGACCGCCGGGCTGAGCATGGACCGGAACGGCCTGGACCGGACCCTCGTGGACGCGGCCACCGCGCTGTTCGCGCAGCCGGTCGAGATGGGCGCGCTGCCCATCCTGATGGCCGCGGCCGACCGCACCGTCCCGGGCGGGACGTACGTCGGCCCCGCTGGACCGGGCGGGATGCGCGGACTGCCGCACCAGGCGCGCGCGTCGCGGGCCGCCTACGACGCCAGGCTGGCCGCCGGGCTCTGGAGGCTCTCCGAGGAGGCGACCGGCGTCCGCTTCCCCTGATCGGTGCTGCGCCTGCCGATCGCGTCGGCGTACGCCTGCTCGAGCACCGGGGCCAGCTCGGCCGGGGCCCAGCGGTCCGCGACCAGCGCCCGGGCGGCCAGCGCCCACTCACGCGCCTGCTCCGGACGGGCCAGGGCGTGGTCGATGACCCTGGCGAGGCTCGCCGGGTCGCCGGCCCGGGCCAGCAGCCCGGTCTGCCCGGGGAGCACCACCTCGGGGACCCCGTTCACCGCGGTCGCGACGGCGGGGATGCCGGCCAGCATCGCCTCCACCAGGGCACACGGGATGCCCTCGTAGCGGCTGGACATCGCGAACAGGTCGAACGCCGGCAGCAGCCGCGGCACGTCCGGGCGCTCCCCGACGAACAGCACCCGGTCCTGCAGACCGTGGCGCGCCACCTGGGCGCGCACCGCCGGCAGCGAGGTGCCCGACCCCACCCACACGAAGCGCACACCCGGAGCACGCACCAGCCGCGCCGCCTCCACGAAGTGCTCGGGCGCCTTCTGGTAGTCCACCCGGCCGACGGTGCCGACCACGGTGCCCTCCGCCGGGAGGCCGAGCAGCCCTCTCGCGGCCGCTCGGGACTCCGGCGTGGCCATCGGGATCGTGGTGTCCACGCTGCTCGGCACCACCCGCACCCGCTCCGGCTCGACCAGGCCGAGCCGGATGGCGTCCGCGGCGACCGTCGAGCCGATCGCGAGGAACACGTCGGTGATCCGCCCGAGCCGCCGCTCCAGGTCGACGTAGACCGCGCGTCTGGCCCTGGACTGGAAGTCGTGGAACGGGAACCCGTGCATGGTGTGCACCGCGGGGATGCCCACTCGTCTCGCGGCCAGCCGCCCGACCGCACCCGCCTTTGCGCTGTGGGTGTGCACCACGTCGAAACGACCGGCCAGCAGCCGGGACAGCTCGCGGACACCGCGCACGTCCTCGGCGGGCGAGATCTCGGCGGCCAGGTGCTCGAGCTTCACCGTCCGGATCCCGGCCGCCGCCGCCCGTTGCACCATCCGGCCGCCGGCGCCGTAGAAAACCGTCACCTCGTGCGACCGCGGGTCCAGGGCGGCGGCACCGTTGAGGGCGACCTCCCCGGCCCCGGCGGTGAACCGGGTGATGACCACGGCGACGCGGGTGCGGGTGACCATCAGTAGTCGTCCGGGTACGGCGCGACCAGAGCGGGTGTCGCGGGCACCTGCGGCTGGTAGTCCGGCAGCAGCTCGCGCAGGCACTCCCGGACCCGGTCCGGGTTGTTGCGCTCGGCCTCGTGGTACAGCGTGCTGAGCCTCTGGTGGAACTGCCGGATGCCGTCCGACGCGTCGACCTGGAAGATGCGTGGGTGCTCGGTCAGCCGTGGGCTCTCAGCAGAGCTGAACAGCTGCTCGTTCAGCTTCTCACCCTCCCGCATCCCGGTGAACCGGATCTGCACGTCGGGTCGGTGCATCAGCTCCGCGAACGACTGGGCCACGTCGACGATGCGGACGGGCTCCCCCATGTCCAGCACGAAGACCTCACCCCGCTCGGCCATCCGCCCCGCCTCGATGACCAGCCCGGCGGCCTCCTCGATGGTCATGAAGAACCGGGTCATGTCCGGGTGCGTCACCGTGATCGGCTGTCCACGACTGATCTGCTCGGCGAGCACGGTCAGCAGCGAGCCGCGGCTGCCGAGCACGTTGCCGAACCGGACCGCGGCCACGTTGGTGCCGCCGCCGGCCTCCTGCTGCACGAGCAGCTCCGCCAGCCGCTTGGTGGCGCCGAGCACCGAGGTCGGGTCCGCGGCCTTGTCCGTGGAGATCAGGATGAACCGCTCGGCCTGGTGCCGCAGCGCCGCCCAGAGCACGTTCTCGGTGCCGGCCACGTTCGACTTCACCGCCTCGCACGGGTGCCGCTCGAGCAGCGGCAGGTGCTTGTGCGCGGCGGCGTGGAACACGATGTCCGGCTTTACGTCGGAGAAGATCTGGTCCAGCCGGCGCCGGTCGCGGATGTCGGCCACCACGCAGTCGTCGCTGTCCAGCAGGGCCTCGCCCCACAGCTCGAGCTGCAGCCGGTGCAGGTTGGACTCGTCGTGGTCGAGCATGATCAACCGGCTCGGCCCGAAGCCGAACACCTGGCGGCACAGCTCGCTCCCGATCGACCCGCCCGCACCGGTGACCAGCACGGTGCGGTCCTTGATCATGGCCGCGGCGGCGTGGCTCACCACGTGCATCTCCTCCCGGCCGATGAGCCTGCCGACTTCCAGCCAACGCATGTCGCTGCCGACCACGGAGCGCTCCAGCGCGGCCACGAACGAGGGAAGGTACCGGACGCTGGCGCCGGCCGCGGCCGCCGACTGCGCCACCTTGCGGAAGGTGTCCGCGTCCAGGCGCGGAATGGCCAGCACCACAGCGTCGACGTCCTCGCTCAGCGCCACGGAGGTCACGTCGTCGAGGGTCCCGAACAGCGGCAGCTCGGTGAGGGGCTGCTTGCCCTGGTCGTCGTCGACGAAGCCCACCGGTTGCAGGCCGAACTCGGGAGTCGCCACCAGGTCGCGCGCGAGGGCGCGGCCTGCCACTCCTGCTCCCACGACGAGGGTCCGCAGCAGGACGGGCCCCCTCTGACGCGGGATCCTTGTGCGGTGGTCGTTGACGATGGTCACCGTCGTACCTCCTGATGCTCTGCGTCTGCCCATCCGCCGGTGAAAGCGGCGGGCACGGCCTTCCTCGAGAGTTTGTGGGAACCGGAGACCAGGGCGGCGAGCTCCTCGCACGCCCGGTCGACGTCCTGGTCGGTCAGCCACGGGTGCAACGGGAGCGAGAGGATCTGCTCCGACACCCGCTCGGCCTCCGGGAAGTGCCGGCCCGACACCAGGCCGAGCACCCGCCGAAAGTGCGGCTGCTGGTGGTTGGGGATGAAGTGCACCGAGGTGCCGACGCCCCGTTCGCTGAGGCCGGCGAGCACGGCATCCCGGTCACTGCGCGCGTCCTGCATGATCCGTACGACGTACAGGTGCCAGGCATGGCTGCCCTCACCGCGGCCGGGCCGCGGCGGGCGGACCACGCCGCGCACCCCGGAGAGCATCGCGTCGTACCTCGTCGCGAGCTCCGCGCGCCGGGCCTGCCAGGCCGGGAACGCGGACAGGTGCGCGCGGCCGATGGCCGCCTGCAGGTCGGTCATGTTCGCCTTCAGCCCGGCGGTGTCCACCTCGTAGCGCCACGAGGCGCCGGGCAGGTACCGCTTCCAGGCGTCCCGGCTCATCCCGTGCAGCCGTGCCCTCCGGACGTGGTCGGCGATCTCCTCGTCGGCCGTGGTCACCATGCCGCCCTCGCCGATGGGCAGGTTCTTGGTGGCGTAGAAGCTGAAGCAGGTGGCCGCAGAGACGCTGCCGACCGGTCCGTCCGGTGTCACCGTGCCGACCGCGTGCGCGGCGTCCTCGACCACGCGGGACAGCGGCAGGTCGGCCGCCTCGGCGAGCGCGGTCACCGGAGCGGGGTAGCCCGCGTAGTGCAGCACCACCATCGCGTCGACTCCGTGTGCGCGAGCGGTGGCCGACGCGACGGTCTCCGGGCTCGGCATCAGCGTCGAGGGGTCGAGGTCGACGAACACCGGTGTCAAGCCGGCGTGCACGATCGCGTTCACCGCCCCGCAGAACGTCATCGTCGGGGTGAGCACCTTCGAGCCCTGCGGCAGCCGCAAGGCCCCGAGCGCCAGCTCCAGCGCCGCTGTGCACGACGCCACCGCCACTGCCGCCGGCGCCTCGACGAGGGCCGCGAACTCCTTCTCGAACTCGACGACCTCCGGGCCAGTGGTCAGCCAACCTGAGCCGAGCACCCGGGTCACCGCGTCGATCGCCTCGCTCGTCACGACGGTCCTGGCGAACGGGATCGGTGGTGCTGCGTGCAGCGCGTTCATGTTCTCTTGCCCCCTTGGTGCGCGGGTCGCCTTCTCGGCCGGCGGCTCGGTCGTCGACCTCGCGGTCGCGACTCTGGAACGTTCCCAGAATCCGGAGGCCCGCGGATCGGGCCGTTGCATGAGGCGGTCTACGTACAACGCTCGATGGACACCGACCACCGGGACTGTCCAGGTGTACGACGGATTCGGTGCCCGTGCCGGAGACATCGGGCGCAGGGGCAGATCATCCAAACGCCGTAGTCCTATTCGTGTCCAAAGGCCATGTGCAGCGCGAACCGGCACGCATACCTTGGGTTGCACATTGAGAACGACCGGGTCGGGGGGCCCGGCACGCCGAGGGGGGACAAGTGACCGAGGCTACTGCAGATGAGGGGTTCCGAGAGCTGTGCCATGACGCGAAGCAGTCGCTCGCGACCATCATGCTGCTGACCAGCGCCGGCCAGGCCGAGGTCGACGACCGGGAGCAGGTGCTCAGGCGGTTGAACGAGATCGCCGGCCAGACCCGGTGGATGGCGTCGCTGCTCGAGGATGTCCTGAGCGCCGGCGACGACGACATCGGCATCGTGGAGCTGTCTCCGCTGCTGGAGAGGACGGTTCGGTTCGCCACCGCGGGCTTCGCGGGAACGGTCCGGTTGCTCACCGACGGGCGCGCACAGGCGGTGGTGTCGCCGAAGCGGCTCGGCCGGGCGCTGACCAACATCGTGAACAACGCGGTGCGTGCCGCCGGACCGGGCGGCTGCATCCAGATCCGTCTCGTCACCGGTGGCCGCTTCGTGGCCATCGAGATCGAGGACGACGGCCCCGGCTTCGGCGAGTTGCCGACCGTGCACGGCATCGGTCTCGCGGCGGCACGGCGAGCGGTCGCTTCGCTCGGCGGGAACGTGCTCACCGGTTCCAGCCCGCTCGGGGGCGCGCTGGTGCGGGTATCACTGCCGGCCGTGTCCTCGGGGAGCGCGTCATGCTGATCGTGCTGTGCGACGACCACGTGCTGCTCGTGGAAGCCCTCGCGTCGCTGCTGCGCAGCGCCGGCCACACCGTGCTGACGGCCGGTGCCCCCGAGGTGGGAACCCAGCTGGTGGCGGTGCACCGTCCGGAGGTGTGCGTCATGGACGTGGGCTTCCCGGATGGCAGCGGCCTCGAGGCTCTCGGCCGGATCCGCGAGTGCTCCCCCGACACCCGGGTGCTCATGCTCTCCGCCGCCGACGACGCGGACACCATCGCCGCCGCAGTGGACTTCGGCGCCGCCGGCTACGTGGGCAAGGACGTCGGGGTCACCGACATCATCCGTGCCGTGGAACGGGTCCACGACGGCGAGACCGTGCTCGGTCCCAAGGTGGCCCGGACGCTCGCGCGGCGTACCGAGGTCGACCCGGACGACATCCACTGGCTGGTGGCCTTCCTCACCAAGCGGGAACGCGAGGTGCTGCGCCGCATCGTGAAGGGCCAGAGCACCGTGGAGATGTCCAAGAGCATGGGCATCAGCCGCAGCACGGCGCGCACCCACGTGCAGAACGTGCTGCAGAAGCTGGGCGTGCACTCCCGTCTCCAGGCGGTGGCCGCGGTGTCTCGGGTCAACGACGCCGATCCGTCGTGGATCACGTCGTACGACCCCTATCTACGCCACGTGAAGTAGCACGTTCTCCGCCAAGGACAGGTGTTGAACACTCGAAGCCGGCGCCACTGTTGTCGCCGTGACGTCTGGCATCCACGTCGCGGTGGTGGACCGCTACCTAGCGTTCGCCGACACGCTCGCCCTGGAACTCCGGGACCAGGACGACGTGGTCGAGGCGACCGCCTCCACCAGCACGGAGTCGCTGTGGCAGCTCCTCGAGCGCCCCTGCGCGGACCCCAGGGTGGGCCCGAGGGTCGACGTGGTGCTGCTCGACTCGGACCTGTTGGATCCTGGTCTCCAGGTCCTGCAACGCATCCAGGACGAGCACCCGACCACCCGGATCGTCGTGCTCAGCAACGAGGCCGACCCGGCCCAGGTGGTCCAGGCGCTGACCTCCGGGGCGCATGGGTGGCTGCCCAAGACCCTTCCGCTGGCAGAGCTGCAGCAGTGCCTGCGGGCGGTGGCCAACGGGGAGACCTGGGTGCCCGGGCGGCTGCTGACCACGGTGCTGCGGGCGATGATCGCCGCGCGGGAGGAAGCCGAGGCGCCCGCGTCCCTGCTCCGACCGCTGACCGCCCGCGAGCGACAGATCCTGCAGTGCCTCGTCGACGGCCTGAGCCGCCCGCAGATCGCCGAGCGGTTGGGGATGTCGCCGAACACCGTCCGCACCCACGTGCACAACGTGCTCCACAAGCTCGGCGCCCACTCGTCCCTGCGCGCTGTGGCCATCGCACGTGAGGCCGGCCTCGCCACCGCCGACAGCAAGCCCGCACCACCAACGAAGGAATCCAGGCACTCGAAAGGCTGAAACCGTGACCCACCAGGACTTCGACACATCCGCCACCGTCTCCCTCTTCGGGGGGATGAGGCGCCGGCCCGAGAACGGCGGCGACGATGCGTTCGCACCCACCGTCTTCGAGGGCCCGAAGGTGCGCGCCGACCGCACCACGCTGGCCGACATGCACGCCCGCGTGGGGAAGTACGACCTAGCTGCGCCCCCGGTGATCCTCCCTGACTTCCACCACAAGCGGAAGATGGAGACCCCGTCGAGCGTGGCGGTGGCCACCCTCGAGTCGATCCGGCCGACGCTCACCTCGTCGTCGGTGAACTGCGGGATGGCGCTGATCGCCCTCGACTGCGACCGTCCCGACGAGAAGGCGATCGCCGACTTCTACCGCGGTGTCGTGGAGCGGTACCCGTACCCGCCGACCAGGCGCCTGGAGCTGACCGCCGAGGAGGTCGCGTCCGCGGCGAGCGACGGCGCGCACTTCGCGGTGGACAAGTACGGCGTCGACCCGGCCCAGCTCGAACGGGTCGAGGAGGGCGGCCGCATCGACCTGGAGCAGTACGGCGGCGCTCCCCGGTTCCTCAAGGAGCTGCCGTCCCTCGCCCTGCACTTCGCCCGCCTCCGCTTCGGGACCGTCGGCCCGAGCAACCACTTCGTCGAGCTGCAGCAGGTCGAGGAGATCCTCGACCAGGAGGCGGCGGACCTGCTCGGCGTGCAGCGCGGACAGCTGACCCTGCAGTTCCACGGCGGCGGCGGCATGCTCACCAGCGAGATCGGCCGCATCTTCGGTCGGCGGCTGGACTACCCGCGCGACGTACGGGCAGCCATGAAGGTGCTCAAGCCGTGGTACCACCTGGCCACCGCCCGGTCCCTGGACCAGCTCCGCGAACGGCTGTCGCTGTACTTCACCGACGGCTTCCCGCCGGTGCGCCGCGAGAGCGCCGAGGGCCAGCGGCTGATGCTGGCCAACGCCGCGGCGGCCAACTACGGCTTCGCGTTCCGGATGGCCACCTACTCCGCGCTCCAGCAGCTGGCCGTCCAGGCGTTCGGCGGCTCCCCGGGCCGGCTGGTGGTCGACTCGCCGCACAACAGCGTCTACGAGGAGGACGTGAACGGAGTGTCCGCGGTCGTGCACCGCCACAACTCCTGCCGCGCGTTCCCGGCCGAGATGATGCCGCAGGGCACCACCTTTGCCACCACCGGACAGGCGCTGCTGCTGCCCGGGACGCACCGTACCTCGTCGTACCTCGCCACCGCCGGGCCCAACGCCGCGGCCAGCCTGTACACCGCCTGCCACGGCGCGGGCACGGTCATCGACACGTTCGCCGAGCGCGGCTGGTCCGGCCGGGACCCGCAGCACCGCGGCACCCTGGAGTTCGGCTACCAGGGCGCCGCACCGAAGGTCGTCGACCACCTCGACGACAACGGCGTCAACGCTGCGCTGGACGTGCTGGCCCGCAACGGCCTGGTCAAGCCGGTCGCCCGGATGCGCCCGCTCGCGGTCCTCCACTGACCAGCGCAGCCGGCAACTGCATCAAATGACGTAGGCACCATTCCTCCAGGCGGTCGATCAGGCCTCATCCCTCGCGGACATAGCGTCGGAACCGGCCACGACATGCGTGGACGTTCACGATGGGGGGTCTCCTGTGACGCTGGACGAAGCGGTCGGGCGCATCCTGCGCCGCCATCTGGTGCTGCTGCTGGTCTGTATGGCGCTGCCGGTCGCCGTGCTGCTCGCGGTGCACGACCCGACACCGCAGTACCAGGCCAGTGCCCGCGTCCAGGTGCCCGGAGGCCCCGCGTCGTCGACCACCCAGGCCGACGCGATCAGCAACCAGGCCACCGCGATCGCGACCACGCCGTCATTCGTGCGGCGGGCGCTCGCCCAGGCGGGGGTACGACGCATGCCGCTGGTCGACTACATCAAGCACAACGTCTCGGTCGTCCGGCAGGGCGAGTCCGCCGTGGTCGACGTGACGGTGCTCGACCGCAGCCCCGTCGTCGCCGGGATCGTCGACCGGGCGCTCGCCTCGCACCTGGTGCAGTTCATCAACGGCAGCAACCAGACGTCGGTGCCCGGCGCCCTGGCGGACATCGACAACAGGCTGAAGGTGATCCGGGCCCAGCAGACCAAGCTGCAGACGCAGCTGAACACCTCCCCGAACGACCCGCGGGTGCCGGCGTGGCAGGCGCAGATGTACCTCGTCGCCCAGGAGCACGCGGACCTGAACACCGAGCGGTCCCAGATCGTGCTCCAGCACGCCCTGCTGCCGCAGGCCCTGCTGCTCGACGCCCACGAGCCGGAGATGCTCGACTCGCGGCTGCCCCAGCTCATCGGCCTCGCGGTGCTGCTCGGGCTGCTGCTCGGGCTCGCCGCGGCGGCCGTCGCCGAGACGTTCCGGCCCACCGTGCCGAGCCCGCGGGCCCTGGCCCGGCTGCTCGAGGCGCCCCTGCTGGGAAGGCTGCACGGCCGGAAGGTGCGGCAGGCCGAGGTCGAGCGGGTCGCGCTGGCCGCGGCCCGCGCCGCCCACCGCGCCCGGGCCAGGATGGTCGTGGTGGTCACCGTCCCGGACGCCGATGGCCTGTTCGCCGCCGAGCTCGCCGGCCGGATGAGCAACGTCGCGCTGCCTTCCGGCTCGGGGCCGTTGGCCTGGACGACCTCGGAGCGGGTGGCCGCCGACGCCGCTGCCGGGATGGTGCTGGTGGCGCCGTACTCGGTCAAGCGGCGGACGATCGAGCCGGTCGAGGACGTCCGCAGCTCGGCGGGCTGGCCGATGCTCGGGATCGTGACCGCGCCGCGGCGGGCGCTGAAGGCGCGGCGGCGGCCGGGACGGGTGCGCCGCCTGGTGCGGAACCTCCGCCCGGCCGTGCCACTGGCGGAGCCGCTCGACGAGGAGCCCTCCCTCGATCCGGAGACCGGCGCCGCCAGGCCCGCGACGGGACCCGTGCGCCGCTGTGTCTCCGTCGGCCTCCAGGTGGAGATCGAGCCGAGGATCGGGTGGGTCGGCTCGATGCTGGACGAGGCGCTGGCGGGTGACCTGCTCCCCGCCGACAAGCGCCGGCCCGTCGACCTGCACGTCCTCGTCGAGCGGGAGCACGCCAGCTTCGACGTCGCCGGCTGGCAGGTGATCACCCGCGGCGTCTACGCGAGCGCCGGCCGGGTGGTGATGCAGGACGCGTGCAGCACCGGCTTCGACCTGATGGTGGAGCCGTCCGGTTCGACCCTGGAGGTGCGGGCCCGGTGGTGCCCCACGCTGCGGGCCCGGGCGGCATCGAGCCTGCTGCGGTCCCGGTTCCACCTGCTGGTGCGCTGCGCGCTGCTGCAGTACCCGGCCCTCTGGTGGGCCGGCGTGCACGGCGGGGTGCCGCTGCACGTGTCGGCCATCCGCCTCGGGTCCCCGCTCGAGGACACCGTGGTGCTGCTCGCCGGGCCCGGCGGGGTGGGCAAGTCGACGCTGCTCGAGACCGAGCTGGCCGCCGGCGGGCAGGCGACCTGCGACAACGTCTGCGTGCTGACCGGTCGCAACCCCGTCGACGGCGTGGTGGCCAGCGGGCTGCTGGAGCCGTTGCGGATCCAGGGTCCCGGAGGGCGCCGGATGGCGCACGGACGCAGCGAGCGGGCCTGGTCTGGCCGGATCAGCGAGCTGACCGCCACCCGGCTGGTGGTGGTGCGGCGAGGCCGCGGGAACGCCGCCGCCGTACGCCCGATCGACGCGGAGGAGGCGGCCCGGGCCCTGGAGGGCGGCACCTACGCGGCCGGTGAGCTGCGCCGCTACTGGCCGTTCGCCGCCTCGCTGGCGCTCGGGACCGGTCTGGGACCGGTGCACCCGCCGGTGCCCGAAGGGGCGCTGGAGGCCGCCGAGCTGCTGCCCTGCTCCGAGCTGCTGCTGCCGACCTGGACGGGTCTGCGGCTCGCCGACGCGCTGGCCACCGCGGAGGCACCGCGATGAGCACCTGGTCCGCCGGCTCCGCACCCTGGGCGGTGCTGGTCTCCGAGGGCACGCAGCTGGTCAGCGTGCCCCGGTCCCTGTCGAAGCAGCGCGCGACCGCGCGGACGCTGCGCGACCTGCCGACCGCGGCTCCGGTGGCACTGATGGGCGCCGGTGGGCTCAACCGCGGCCGGCTCCGGCGGACGGCCGACGCGGCGGGCATCGTGATCGCGCACGAGTACGTCGTGCTGCCGAGCATCAGCAGCGGCCGGTACCTCGTCGAGGACCACCCCGACACCGTCGCCGTGCTGTGGCAGAGCCTGGTCACCCCGCCGCCCGGCACCACGTGGGCGACCGCGCTGCTCACGGCGGTCGCGGCGGTGGGCCGCAGCCGGCTGCCCTGGTGGACCCTCGGGGCGGTCGCCCCGCGACTGGCCGTCGGCTACCGAGGTGAGCTGCCATGACCTCTGCACCCGCCGCGAGGTACACCCCCGCCTTCCCGCTGCGCGACCTGCAGTCGCTGCTGGACTCACCGGGCACCCGCTCCATCGTGCTGGCGATGTCGAAGGACCACGACGCCAAGGTCAGCGTCCTCGTGGTCCGGCCCGGTGAGGCGATCCCCACGCTGGCGGCCAAGATCGCGACCACGCCGGTCGCCGAGGCCGCGGTCGAGCGCGAGGGTCGGCTGCTGGTCGACCTGCGTCGACTCGGGCTGCGTCCAGTGATCGGCACCATCCCGCGGTTCGTGGAGATGCGCCAGCACGACGGCCGGCTGGTCCTGGTGGCCAGCGCGATGCCCGGCGTGCCGCTCACCCGCGGCTACCACTCGTGGCGGCACACGGCCCGGCCGAACCGGGTCGCGGAGGACTTCCGGGTGGCCGGCGACTGGCTGGCCCGGCTGCAGGACGCGTCGCTGTCGGCGCCGTCGCCGGTCAACCTGCTGTCCGGGGCCGCCGAGCGCATCGTGGCCCGTGCGGAGACCGCGCCCGAACGCCGGGCGCCGGCCGCCGAGGTCGCCGCCCGCGTCGCCCGGCTACACGACCGGCTGTCCGCGTTCAGCACTCCGCGCACCGTGGTGCACGGCGACTTCTGGTTCGGCAACATCCTGGTCGACCCGGGGCAGGGCGGGGCGGTGTCCGGGGTCGTGGACTGGGAGCAGGGGTCTGCCCGGGGGGAACCGCTTCGAGACATCGGCCGGTTCGCGGTCAGCTACTCGCTCTACCTGGACCGGCACACGCCAGTGGGCCGGCCGGTGCCGGGGCACCGAGGGCTGCGCGCGGACCACCGGTGTGCCGGGCTGCGCTACGCGCTGACCCGGCGCAGCTGGTACCACGACCAGGTCCGGGCGTTCCTCACCGGGGGACTCCGGCGGCTGGGGCTCCCCGACTCGGCGTGGTACGACCTGGGCTGGGCTGCGGTGGCCGATGTCGCCGCCACGGCGGTCGACGACGAGTTCGCCTGGCGGCACGTCGAGCTGCTGGCCTCGCTCCCGGAACCGGTCGGCCTCCGGGGCCGGCCATGACCCTGCTCGCACCACCGGCCGCGGCCCTCGAGCCGCCGGTCACCGGCCCCGCCGGGGAACCCACCACCGCCCACCTGTGGCGCGCGGCCCCGCTGTGCTTCGCGATGGTCACCCTGCCGCTGATCAGCCCCGCAGCTCCCGGCAACGTCTCGCTCGCGGACCTCGGCGTGGCCGCGGCGACCGGTAGCGTGCTGCTGACCGCCACCTACCGGCAGGTGTCGCTCCGGCTGCCGTACGTGGTCGGTGTCGGCGTACTGCTCATCGCGGGCACGCTGGCCGCGCTGGTGGCCGAAGCGGCGGCGAGCACCACCACCATCACCCTGATGCAGGACGTGTGGATGCTCGGCTTCGGCGCCGCGATCGCCAACGCCGGACGCGACCCGTGGGTGCTGTCGCGGATGCTGCGGTTCTGGGTCTGCAGCGCCACGGTGTACGCCGGGGTGGTGCTGGTCGGCCTGGTCACCGGCCTCAACGCGCTGTCGGGCATCACCGCCGCCAACGGCTACCGTGCGGAGTTCACGCTCGGCGACCCGAACGTGTCGGGGAACTTCTTCCTCATCGCGCTGTTCGTGCTCCGGGCGATGCGGTGGCCGGCGCGGCGCGCGGCGCGCTGGCCGATGTGCCTGCTGCTGCTCGTGCCGGTGATCTTCTCCGGCTCCAACGGCGCGATGCTCGGCCTGGTGGCCGGCACGGCGATCGGCCTCCTGATGCGCCTTCGCAGGGAGCGCGGCATGCTCGCCGTGATCGGGGTCGCGGCGGGCACCTGCCTGGTGGTGCTGGCCGCCGCGCCGTACGTCAACCCGACGGCGCTACGCCAGCGGGCCGCCGACAGCGTGCCGCTGCTGCGCGACGGACTGGGCCGCAGCAACCAGAGCACCGACGAGCGGCAGAAGCTGTGGGAGGAGAGCACCCAGCTCTGGATGACCGGGAACCTGGTCGGCATCGGTCCGGCGGAGACCGAGACCACGCTGTCGCACCTGAACGCGGAGTACGTCAAGGAGGCCCACAACGACTACTTCGCCGCCCTGGTGGAGCGCGGGCTGCTCGGCGCGGTGGGGCTGGTGCTGCTGCTGGCCACCGCGGGACTGCGGTTGAGCCGGCCGGCGATCGAGGGACTGCGCCGGGGGTACGACGCGGTGGTGCCCAGACCCGAGCTGCTGATCAGCGCCGGGGTGACCATGGCCATCGCCGCCCTGTTCTACGAGACCCTGCACTTCCGCCACCTCTGGGCGCTCCTCGGGGTGGCTGCCGCACTCGACCTGTGGGGGAGACGGTCATGAGCATCCGGCGGCCGAGGCTGCGGCGTCTGCAAGGGACCAAGGGACAGGTCGCCTCCAACGTGGTCTCCCGGCTGGCCGCGCTGGCGGCGCTCGGCGTCGCCACCATCTTGGTGGCGCGGGCCGGCACCCCGGCCGACGTCGGCGTCTACGCGCTGCTCCGCGTGCTCCCCGGCGTGGTCGCCGTGGTGGCCGCTGCGGGACTGCCCGGGGCGACGCCGTTCTTCCTCGCCGGGGACACCCGCGACCACCCCCGGCTGTGGGCCACGCTCACGCTGGTCATGCTCGTCGGCGGTGCGCTCGGGTCGGTGCTCTGGGCGGGTGGCTCCTCCCTGCTGCAGCGGCTGTTCTTCGACACCGTCCCGGTGTGGCTGGTGGCCCTGGCGGGACTCACCGTGTTCACCCAGCTGCTGATGACCGTCGGCAAGACCTGCCTGCAGGGTGTCGAGGACATCCGCGGGTCGAACCTGGTGATCGCCACCGAGGAGATCGCGTTCCTCCCGCCGTACCTGATCGGCTGGGCGCTCGGCATGCACGGCGCGCTGCTCATCCTGGTCTCGCTCGCGGTGGCCGACCTGGCGGTGGCCGCCCAGGCCTGGGGCCGGCTGGCGCGGCGCGGGCTGATCCACGGCAGCTGGCGGCCCAGCCTTCCCCTGGCCGTCAGCATCTGCAAGTACGGCATGCGCGGCCAGTTCGGCGGGCTGATGACGCTGCTGAACCTGCGCTTCGACTTCGCGTTCCTCAGCTTCATGGCCGGCCCCGCGGTGGTGGGGATCTACGCGATCGCGTCGAAGTACGCCGAGCTGCTGCGGCTGCCCGGCCTCGCGGTCACCTGGGTGGTCTACCCGCGGGTGGCCGGCCGTGAGGGTGCCGGGACGGCCGCCGCGCTGCACCGGCTGCTGCCGCGCGCGTTCCTCGCCAACGTGGCCTGCGCGGTGCCGCTCGGCGCCGCGTCGTACTTCGTGCTGCCGCTCCTCTACGGACCGGACTACAAGGGCTCCGTCCTGCCGGCGGTGATCATCATCGCCGGGCTGGTCGCCGAGGCCGCCGCGGGGCTGGCCACGGCCTACCTCTACGGCACCGGACGCCCGGGCCTGAATTCGCTGGCCATGGGGATCGGGCTGCTGGCCACCCTGGCTCTAGACCTGGCGCTGATCCCGCCGTTCCACGCGGTGGGTGCCGCCATCGCTTCCGCCGTCACCTACCTGCTCACCGACCTGGTCCTCGTGCTGATGATGCTGCGGCACCGCGCCCGCCAGCAGAAGATGGGGACCGAACCCTCGCACGCGGGTCATCCGGAACCCGAGCGCACCCTGCCTGAGGTCCCCGCATCATGAAGAAGCTGCTTGTCACCCTGCTCACCGCCGTCCTGCTGCTGGTCACCGGCTGCAGCTCCGACACCGGTCGTTCCGGGGCCCCGCCGGCAGGCAGGGCGAAAGGGCACGACCCCACGTTCACCCCGGTGTCGGCCGCCAGCGACCCGTACGCCGCGTCCATCGACATGTTCCACCGGCTCGGTCTCCAGGTCTGGGTGGACTCCGACCTGGTCGGCCGCTGGCAGGACGGCCAGCAGTCGTTCCACGCTGCCCTGGTGCGGGACGCCGCGCTGGCGCACCGGCCGGGCGTGGTCGGCATCAAGGTCGCCGACGAGCTCGGCTACAACGACGGCTTGGACACCCCGCAGCAGGTGCAGCACTTCCTCGACGCCACGGCGAAGGGCCTGCGCCAGCTGGCGCCGGACACCAAGATCCTCGTGGACATGGTGGTGCCCGACCTCGGCTGCCTGGGCTGGCTGGCCTCTCGGCTGCCGCAGGCGGGCCAGTGCGCGGCGCAGGAGCGCAGCACCTATCCGGCGGCGGCCATGAAGGCCGCCAGCGGCTACCTGGCGAGCGGCACCATCGACGAGCTCGACCTGTCCACCGGGCTGCGCGACCCGGACGAGTACGCGTCCTGGGGCATCGGCATCGACCAGGCGCAGCGCGCCGCCTGGGCCGAGGTGCACCGCCTCGGCTGGCAGGACGAGGTGACCCTGCAGTCCCGGCACGCCATGGCGCATCCCGGCCCCTACCCGAGCGATGCGGCCACCGCGTGGACCGACGTGCACACCTGGGTGCAGATCCCGGTCCAGGAGGGGGCGCACGCGGTGCAGGTGTGGACGTGGCAGCAGGGGTACGACGGGCAGACGGTCCGGCTCGTCAACCCGGGGCTGCACACCAACGCCCTGTGGCAGGCACTGATCGCCGCCCGGCGTTCCGGGGCGTTCATGACCACCACGTTCACGCCGAGCTCGGTGGAGAAGAGCCCGGAGGCGGACGCCCACATGATCGCCCAGGTGTTCAAGGGCGTGTACGTCGCCGCCGGCACGGGCTGAGCTGTCGGGCGCCCCACCGTCCATGGCGGGTCATCCGCCCGACACCTCGGTGGAGTCGGCGGCGGAAGGCGCCTCCTCGCGACGCTCGATCTGCTGCCGCACGAGACTCGCGTAGTGGCCGTCCCGCCGGACGAGCTCGCGGTGGTCCCCCCGCTCCACGATGGTCCCGTGGGAGAGAACCACGATCATGTCCGCCTCACGAATCGTGCTCAGGCGGTGCGCGATGACGATCTGTGTGCAGGCCACGGCCCGCAGGTTCTGGGCCACCCGCTGCTCGGTCTCCACATCCAGATGGCTCGTGGCCTCGTCGAGGAGGAGGACGGTCGGGCGATGCACGATCGCCCTCGCGATGGCCAGCCGCTGGCGCTGCCCGCCAGAAAGAGCACTCCCGCCCTCGGCAACCAGGGTGTCGTACCCCATCGGCATGGCCACGATGTCGTCGTGGATGGCCGCGGTCCGCGCCGCTTCCACTGCACGTTCGCGCTCGATGAGGGGATTCGTGAGGGTGATGTTGGACAGGATCGAGCCGCTGAAGAGGACGCTCTCCTGGAGCACCGCGCCGAACTGCTGTCGCACTTCCTGCAGGTCCAGGCTCTGCAGTGGAAAGCCGTCGTAACAGATCTCCCCCTCGTTGGGCAGGTACAGGCCGAGGAGCAGCTTGCCGAGCGTGCTCTTGCCCGAACCCGAGACCCCCACGATCGCGATTCTCTGACCGGGCTGCACTGCCAGGTCGAGCCCGCGCAGCACCCGAGGGCCGGCGTTGCTGTACCGGAAGCCGACGCCGGCCAGCCGCATGCTCCCCGACAACCGAGGAGTCGGGTGCACGACCTCCGCCTGCTGCTCCGGCTCGGCCTGGGTCACGTCACTGATGCGGTCCAGGTTGGCGCCTGCGAGCTGGAACTGCTGGCCGCTGGCCACGAGTGAGCTCAACGGAGCGAAGAAGGCTCCGGCCAGGGCGATGAGCGCCACCATGGTGCCGAGGCTGATCGACCCGTCGAGGACCTGTGTCGCACCGACCCACAGCAGTCCCAGCTGCCCGAACATCGGCAGTGTCGTCAGGATCGCGGCGACGGTGCCGGAGGCGTAGTCGTAGCGCAGCAAGATGTTCAGATGGTCGAAGAACACGTTCGACCACCGGTCGTACGCGCGTGGCTCGGCGCCCGAGGCCTTCAGGGTCCCGATGCCCATCAGCGCCTCGGCCAGATAACCCTGGGCCTTCCCGAACGCGGCCAGCTCTTGGTGCGCCAGGCGGCTGATGAAGCGGGTGCTGAACGCGAGGATCAGCACCTCCAGAAGACCGACGACGAACGTGAGCAAGCCGAACGGTGGTGACTGCCAGAACAGGATCCCGAGGTACACCGTGACCAGTCCGCTGTCCATCACGGTGGCCAGCAGCTGGTTGCTCAGCAGCTCGCGCAGGGTCGCGTTGCTGGACAACCGGGCAAGCAGGTCGCCGCTGGATCGCTGCTCGAAGAAGCTGAAGGGCAGCGCGAGCAGACGATCGACGAAGCCGAGCATCATCCGGATGTCGATGCGGGCGCGCAGGTAGACGAGCAGCCATTCCCGGATCAGGGTCGCGACGGTCTGGGACAGGAACAGCGCGAGGATGCCGATTGCCAGGACCGGCATGACGTCCCGCATCCGGAACGGCAGCACCTGGTCAACCACCAGCTTGGTCACGAGCGGGACGGTCAGACCGAGGGCGAGGATCAGCAAGGATACGAGGAGCACCTGCAGGAAGGCCCCGGGAGCCTGGCGGAGGTACTCGCGGACGTAGGTCCGGAACACCACGCGGGAGGTAGGTGCTCGACGATCGAACGTCGCACCGGCCTCGAAGAGGATGACCACTCCGGTGAAGCCCTCGTCGAACTCCTGCCTGGTCAAGCGGCTGCGTCCCGTGGCCGGATCCACCACATCGACGTGGTGGTCCGACCATCGCTCGACGACCAGGAAGTGATCGAACTGCCAGTGCACGATCGCCGGCAGCCCGACAAGGCGCAGATCACCGTGCTGCAGTGACACGGCTCGCACCTGCAGCCCGAAGTGGCGGGCCGTCCGGACGAGGTCCAGCGCCGAGAGGCCGTCACGGCCGACCCCTGAGTGCGTCCTCAGCTCCGACAAGGAGATCCCGCAACCGTAGTAGTTGAGGATCATCGTCAGACAAGCGAGGCCGCACTCCACCTCGCTCATCTGCCTGACTTCCGGAACCCGCCTCTTCCGCATCGTCAGCCCAGCCCAGTCAGGAACGAGAGGAGCCGCTGCGCGCCGACCTCGACCTGGGCGGTCCACCGACTCCCTGCGTACGCCGCCGGTGGCAGCGTTCGTCCGAGTCCCACGATCACCACTCGCGCGGGTTGGGCCACGTCCGAGCTGCCAATCCGATAGCGGCGGTGGACCGCGTCCGGGCCGAGGACACCCGGTCGGATGCTCCGGACAGTGCCCGCCACGTGCAGACCGGATGAGCCCACTTGTCCGTGGACGGACTGGCCGATGCGGACCCGAGTCGACTGGTCCGGCGTCAGGAACAGCACCGCCGTCGCGCCGTTGTGCGCCGTCCCTCTCTCCGCGGCTCCGAGCCGGGCGCCACCGGTCAGGATCACCCCGGAGCCGGCCACGTAGGTCGGAACTCGCACGGACCAGGCCAGCACCAGGCCAGCGAGAAGTCCGCCCAGCAGCGCCCAGAAGAAGGCGATGGTCGGCCACGAGGTAAGACGCGGCAGCGTGTCGCGGTTCCTGCTCCGCTGGTACGCCGCCAGGGCAGAGTCGCGGAAGATCCCACGGTCCGCCCTGACCGGCCCTTCCTGCCCACTCACGCCTTCCACCTCGGGGGAGCCAGCACGAGAACGGCCGGGACCCTGTCGGGCTCGGCCAACCGGAGCAACCCATAGCCGATCCCGGCCAGTCCGGTCATGAACCCAGGTGTCTCCACGCTGCGGGGCACCCCCGACACCGGGCCATTGGCCTCGATGCTCGCGGCCAGCTGCGCCGTGGCCCTGTCCACGGCCTGGTGGTGCTCGGGTCTTCCGAGCAGACGTGCCGCGGTCAGGAGCAGCTCGATGTTTCCCAGGGCACCATGACACAGCGAGTGGTTCATCTCGAAGCCGTACTCGGTCGTCGCCCGCAGGGCACTTCCTATGTCCTGGCGAGCTCGTTCGTCATCGAGCTGGTCCAGCGCCGCCAGACGCGCCAGCCCGATTCCCGCAGCGCCGTGGCACCAGGCCACCATGCTCCCCGGCGCCGACTTGCCGTCCTGGTCGGTCTCGGACCGTTGAGAGGGAAACACCCGCAGATCGGCCCAGTTGCTCAGCGAGGGGACGAACAGGCTCCGGTCGTACTCCAATGCGCTCAGCGCAGCGCTGCGGAACCGGACCTCGCCGCTGCACGCGGCAAGCTTCAGCAGGCTCAAGGCTATGCCGGCGGTGCCGTGCGAGAAGCCGCCCAGCGGCGGCTGGTCCTCGATCGTCGTCCAGGCGGTTCCATGCGGCATGCGCTGGGCGGTGGCGAGGAGGCGGTCACCGCACCGAATGGCCACCTTCAAGGTTCGAGACGAGGGATGGACCGCGTGCAGGGCGAGCACTGACAGGACGCAGCCGGCGGAGCCGTAGACCACGTCGAGCCGCTCGTCCTGGTCGATGTAGGGGGCGAGCCGCTCGACCAGGTCCTCGGCTTCCCCTACCAGGTCCGGCTTTTGCCAGAGCGCGCCCAGGCTCGTGAGGACGTAGACGAACGACGCCAAGCCTTCGAAGGCTCCGATGGCAGGTGGGGGCGCCCCAGACGGTTCTTCTGAAGCCTCCAGCCAGGCCTGCACCTGGCGCCGGACAGAGACCAGAGCACGGTTCGCCAGGAGGGTGTGGGACGGCTCCCCGGTGAGTGCACCCAGGTAGCCGAGGAAGAGCGCCATGCCGCCGTTGCCGGCGTAGAGGTCCGGACCAGCGGGAAACAGCCCCCACGTCGACTCGTCGAGCGGTCCCACACCAAGCCACGACGCGCCGTCAGCGCCCTGGTACGCGAGCTCGTCAAGGCGCGTGCCCATGGACGCCGCCAGCGTCATCAGCCGGTCCCGCTCGACCGGTCGCTGGTCAGCGGTCGGCGCCGGCCTCGGGATCCGATCCTCGCTGGTCATGTGCAGCGTGGCGAGCGAGGCCTCGATGACCCAGCACTGCCGGCTCAGGTCGTCCTCGCCCAGCTGACGTACGCGCCGCCGTACGCCCTCCATGCTCGAGGCAGCGAGGAAGTCCGGGACAGGCTCCTTCTCGGAGGTGAAGATCGCACGACTGTCGGGGGTCGTGGTGAACATGGGTACGTCGCCGCGCAGCAGGTCTCGCCGTTCCGCAGGAATGACGCGAGCGAGGTAGGGGTACTGCGCAGCCTCCATCCAGAGCCGATCGAAGAAACGGTCACGGTCGAGCGCGTCGCGCAAGAGGTCCGGGTGGAAGCTCTCGTACAGGAGCAGGCCGTAGACGTTCGTCGACCGGACGACGACGCGGATCTCGTCGTCGGCGAAACGCGGCAGCTGCTCTTCCAGCAGGGCGTCCTTGTGTCGGCAGAGCAGCCGATACATCCCGGTGAAGCCGGTGATGAGGTCGTCGGTGTAGTCCAGGATCTCGACGTCCTCGTCGCCGAGATGCGGGCGGTTCTCGCTGACCGGCAGCTCGGCGCTTCGGCGAACCAGCCGCATCTCATCCGTTCCCGGCTTGTCCCAGCTCACGAGCCGATGCGGGTTCCTCTGTCCCGCGTGGCCCCCCAGTCCACTCATGTCGACGCCCACAGAGTGCTCGTCCGACCACACCCGCCGCGGCAGGAGCCCGACCTGCCACACCGAGTCGTCCAGCGCTCCCGTGGCTGCCAGCTCGCTCAGGACGGGATCCTGGCCGTGGACATGGGGATGGAAGAGCGCCTCCAGGTCGACGAGAACCGGGTGCTCCCCGGCGGCGATGAGGTTCTCGTTGTGGAGGTCGGTGGCGTCCAGCGCGTAGAGGACGGCCAGGTAGCCGCCCTGCCGTTGGTAGAACCGCCTGACTTCCTCCTGGGACTCGCATGGCGACGCGGCGACGAACTCGGACCAGCCGTAGGGACCACGGTCGAGAAGCTTCATCGGCCTCAGCGGAGGCACGGCCCCTCGGCCGTTCAGCCAGCCCAACAGCTCCTGGAAGTGCACGTCGGCCGCGAGCGGTTTCGGCTTGTAGAGCAGCTTCGTGCCGCAGCCGAAGCACAGGAGGAGCACGCTGCGCCCCCTCCGGTGCGTGTCACCCTTGCCCGACTCCACGTCGACCAGCGGCCCAAGGTCGGCGGCGAAGCTCTGACGGAGAGCCCCCCAATCGGCACAGAGATGGGTCAGGAACTCGCAGAGATAGTCGGCCCAGCGGTCGATCGTCCCCACGAGCTGACGGCCCAGAACGGGATACCTCGCTAGGAGGGGCCAGATTGCGTGATCGTCGTTCAGCTGTCGGACGAAGTTGGCGAACCGTGCCTCGCTCGTCTCGCCCTCCAGCAGCCCGCGCAGCCGCATGATGTGCAGCTCCAGGACGAGCGGCTTGCTGATCTGGAAGAGGACGGCCGGCGCGACATTGGTCACGAACACGTCCGGGAGCATCCCGGCGTCGAAGGGAAGGAAGGTGCCCTGCCGCTCCAGCGCTTGTACTCCTCGTTGCACGCAGCTGAGACCGCGCTGGAAGATCGGACCGAGTGCGGGTAGGCATCCGGCCAGCGGGTGGTCGGCCGCGACCCGCTCGAGCAGAGGCGCCAGCTCCGCCGCGGCATCCCCCTGTGCGAATGCGTCCTGCAACGCAGCCAGCCATTGCGGAACGCCAGGGCTGCGCGCCTTCAGGCTCGCCGCGGGCTCCGCGAGGAGCTCGAGGAGAGCTCCTTCTTGCAGTGAGCCCATGGCCAGCCGTTGTGCGAACATCGGTCCATCAGCGAAGCCCTTCTCGGCCTTCCAGGCCCGGAGACGGGAGCGCGCTCGCGCCACGTGTGCGTCCGCGGCGGCGGAGAGACCGGGACCGACAGGTTCGAGCTCAGCGCGCTCGCTGAGCGTGAGTGCTTGGTACCACTCCGGTTGCTGCCACAGCTGCTCAGCTCTCACAACCCAGGCTTCCATCGGCGCTGCTCCTGCAGAGGTGGCGGTAGGACTCCCGACCGCAGTCGATGGAGGGCTGCTGGACGACAGTCCAGCAGCCCTCGTTCATCGGGCGAACCCGCTCGGCTCCGTCAGCAGGAGCTGCACGGGTTGTTCGAGTTGCCGCGGGTGTGGACACAGGTCTTCGTGTTGCAGCCGACGCTGCTCCCGCTCTGTGCGGCTCCCCGGACCTGGCCAAGCTCGTTGTCGCTCAGCTCGATGGCACCCGCCGGGTTCCCCTGCAGGCCTGCGCCCATGCTGTCGGGGTCTTCCCAGGCGCGGATAACTTCGTGCTTGCTCATTTGTCTTTCCCCTTGCCTTCATCGGTGGCAGTCCCGTGCGGGACGCCCATCCGAGTTGCCCCGGAGCGTCAGGGCCATTCAAAGCGTGTCGTCCCCTCCCTTCTGGCGCGGACAGTTCTGCTGCGCTGGAATCGGTGAAGCGACTGAGAAACGCGAATTGTGTTCGATGGCACGGGCTAACACGCGAGAAATACTTCCACTTTCGCCGTCATCGACGGTGCCTCCGGCGTCCTCCCGTTGTCAAGACCCATTCTGCGCTGGAGGAGGGGCAGTTAATGGATATAGAAACGTCGAGACGGGAATGCGCGACGCGATGGATTTTCCTTACGAGGAAGACATTCATGCAATTGGGAGGCCATGTGCGGCGCATCCGACAATGCTCGGCCTGCCCCGAAGAGCCCGGCTCCGGCGCCGGTCCAAGACGCCGAGAGCCCGGTCGGGCGCGACCATCCGGACATTCGCTGCGGCGTCGGGCGGTGACCGCCGGGATGAGCAGCGCGGACCATGGTTGCCGGAAAATCGGTGAGCGCACCCGGTTGACTAGTCCGCAAGACGGGAAATCGGCAGCGGTGAGGCGTGAGCGACGGACCATTACCAGGGTACCCAGGTAAAGGCCCGCTTCCCATGGTGAATTCGCCATGGGAAGCGGGCCTTTTCCATGGGGAGTTTCGGTGCGGTACGGCGCGGGACCACGGCTCAGCGGCGGAAGGCGACGCCGACCGTCTGGGCCAGGATCCGGAGGTCACGCGGGAGGGTCCGGCTGCGGAGGTAGTCCAGGTCCAGGGCCAGCTTCTCGTGCAGCTGCCGGTCGACGTACATCTGCTCCGGATCGGCCTCACCGTCGAGCTCGGCCGCCTGGGACACGGTGAACCAGATCCCGCCCGGACCGGTCAGGCCGGGCCGGACGCTGAGCGTCTCGCGTTCCTCGGCGGTGTAGTGCTCGACATACCTCGGCACCTCCGCCCGGGGGCCGATCAGCGTCATGTCGCCGCGGAGCACGTTCACCAGCTGCGGCAGCTCGTCCAGCTTGGTACGGCGCAGCAGCGCGCCGACCCGGGTCACGCGCGGGTCGTCGTTCCCGCTCACCGACGGGCCGGCCGCCTCCGCGTCGGTCTTCATGGTGCGGAACTTGAGCATCGTGAACGGCGAGCCGTCGGCGCCCACGCGCTCCTGCCGGAACAGGGCCGGCCCGGGCGAGCCCAGCCGGACCGCCAGACCGACAGCGAGCAACAGCGGAGACGCCGCCACCAGGCCCACCGAGGCGGCCAGGACGTCGACCGTGCGCCGGCCCACCGTGTCCGACGCCACGGAAGCGGGACGGATCGCGGCCAGTGGAGCCGGTTCCGGCCTCTCGAGGGTGCTCACCAGGTCTCCCGGAGGACCAGGAACGGTTCGGCGGCGGCCATCCCCATGGTGCTGCCCCAATAGGAGGCGCGTTCCTGGAGCGCGCGCACCGACCTCGGGTGCGGGTAGTCGCGCAGCTCGCTGTGGTAGCAGCGCATCGCCTCGAGCTTGCGGGCCAGGGTGGCCGCGACGTCGACGAACCGCTGCGGCGCGAAACGGTGCTGCTCACCGGGCAGCGCCCACTCGGTCGAGGACGGGGTCTCGAACGCGGCGATCAGCTTGACGAACGGAAAGCGGTACGGCCGGCAGGCGGTCCACACGCACCGGGCCACGACCGCGTGGTCGGAGTTCACGTCCCACGGGAAGTGCGTGTAGACCACGTCGGGGCGGATGGCGTCCACCAGCTCCTCGATGGCCTGGGTGACCTGGATCAGGGGCAGGGCGTCGAGACGCTGATCGGGCAGCCGCTCGAACCGCAGCGACGTGAACCCGATGACCTCCGCGGCCTTCTTGCCGCAGTCCACCAGCTCGCTGACCATGGCATCGGCGTAGCGGCTGGTCGCGCCCTCCGACAGCACGCAGGCGTGCACGTCGTCGCCCTGGTCGACGTGCCGGGCCAACGTCGCCCCCGCCCCCAGGATCTCGTCGTCGGGATGCGCGGCGACCACTAGAACCTTCACGGCTGGGCACCTTCCAGCGACGCCGAGGCGGCCGCCGGGGCCGGCCCCCGGCCGAGCGCCCAGTCCAGGGTGGCCCGGTCGACGGGCGTGAACCGCTGCCCGGCGCGCAGGCCCTTTCGCCGGAACCAGGCGCAGGCCGGCTCCGCGGGATGCCCGTCGACCTGCACCTCGACCAGCCGCACCGACCCAGCGCTGGTCGCGACCAGGACGCCCGCACCGTCGACGCCGAGCAGCGTCCCGGGCCACAGGCCGGTGGGCGTGTCACCTGCCGGCCGGGCCCGCCAGAGCCGGACCAGCTCGTCGTCGAGGAAGGCGAAGGCGCCCGGGTAGGGCCGGGTCAGCGCCCGGATCCAGTCGTGCACCTCGCGCGGGCTCCGGTCGAACGAGGTGATGCCCATCGCCGCGGTCCGCTTGGGCAGCAGCGGCTCGTCGTGGTCGTGCGGCTGCGGCCGCCGCGGCGCGGTGCCGGTGAGCAGCGCGGGCAGGTGCTCGCGCAGCATCTGGGCGCCGACCTCCGCGACCTTCGCGTAGACCGTTGCGCACGTGTCGTCCGGGCCGATCGGGACCGGCCGCTGGTCCACGATGTCGCCGGTGTCCACGCCCGGGTTCAGCATCATCATGGTGTTCCCGGCGCGCTGGTCGCCGTGGATGATCGCCCAGTTGACCGGGGCCCGGCCGCGGTTGCGCGGCAGCATCGAGGCGTGGAAGCCGATGGTCCCGTGCCGCGGCACGGCGAGCAGGTCGTCCTTCAGCAGCCGGGTCCAGCCCACGCAGATGATGAGATCCGGCGCGAGGTCGCGCACCCAGGAGACCAGCTTCTGGGACCCGCCGTCCCCGGTGGCGAACGACGGGATCCCGTGCTCGCGGGCGATCCTGCCGAGGTCGACCGACCCCGAGGTACGTGAGGCGAACTGCTCGTCGTACGTCACGATGCCGACGACGTCAGCCGGCGACTCGAGCAGCGCGTCCAGCGCGGCTATCGCTTCATGCACCGCCCCGAAGAAGACCACCCGGCCACGCACATCCTCTGCAACACCCACCTGGACCCCCTCGCACGGTGCCGGGCGCGGGAGGTGCTCCCACGCGCCCGGTCGACCACAACGCTAGGAAGCCCGCAGCAGGCGCGGCCCCGCCGAAACGACGAACCTGCCCTACGACGAATGGACGAGTCAGACGTGGCGACGCGACTGCACGATCCGGAACCGGTTGGCGACGTAGGCCAGGTCGGTGTACGACGCGTTCGCGGCCGGGTTCGCGCCGGTGCCGTGGAAGTCGCTGAACGCCGCGGACTGGTTCACGAACACCCCGTCGGTCAGGTTCTCCGACAGCGCCACCCCTGCGTCCAGGGCCGCGTCCCGCATGTCCGCGAGGACCTGCTCCGAGGTGCTGTAGACCGACGCGGTCATCGCGCCGTGCTCGATGACCGTGCTGCGGAACGTCTCGATCGACTCGGCGGTGTCCGCGGTCTCGATCAGGTAGGCCACCGGCCCGAAGCACTCCGTCTCGTAGACCTCGTGGTCCTGCACCGACAGCGCGACCAGCGTCGGGGTGCGCACCACCGCTTGGTCGTACGACGGGTGCGCGACCGCGCGCGAATCGACCAGCACCTTGCCCTGCGACCCCGCCGACTCGAGCCGGGACATCACCCCGTCGTTGACCACTCCGCCGAGCAGCTCGACGGCGCGGGCGTCGTCACCGAGCAGCTTGCCCATCGCCGCCTCGATCCCGGCCGCCACCTCCTCGACGCTCTTGCGGCCCTGGTCGGTGTCGATGCCGCCGGCGGGCAGGTACACGTTCTGCGGGGCGGTGCACATCTGCCCGGTGTAGAGCGAGAACGAGAACGCCAGGTTCTGGCACAGGCCCGTGAACGAGTCGGTGGAGTCGATCACGACGGTGTTCACGCCGGCCTTCTCGGCGTACACGGTGGCCTGCCGGGCGTTGTCCTCCAGCCAGTCGCCGAACGCGTTGGAGCCGGTGAAGTCGATGATCCGCACCTCGGGACGCAGCGCCAGCACCTTGGCGAGCCCGTCGGCGGGGTCCTCGGCGGCCAGCGTGACCAGGTTCGGGTCGAAGCCCTGCTCGGCGAGCACCTCCTGGGCCACCTGCACGGTGATCGCCAGCGGCAGCACCGCACCCGGGTGCGGCTTGACGACCACCGGGTTGCCGCACGCCAGCGAGGCGAACAGCCCCGGGTAGGAGTTCCAGGTCGGGAAGGTGTTGCAGCCGACGACCAGTGCCAGCCCGCGCGGCACCACGGTGAACGTCTTCTCCATTCGCAGCGGCTCACCCTTGGCGGGCTTCTCCCAGACCGCGGTCTCGGGCACCTGGGTCATCGCGGTCCACGCGTAGGCCACCGACTCCAGCGCGCGGTCCAGCGCGTGCGCGCCACCGGCCTGGAAGGCCATCACGAACGCCTGGCCGGAGGTGTGCTGCACCGCGTTGGCGAGCTCGAAGATCCGGCCGTGCAGCCGGTGCAGGATCTCCAGGCAGACCCCGACGCGCGCCCGCGGCCCGGCGTCCCGGAACCTCTTGAGGCCGGCGGTCGCCGAGGTCACCAAGGCGTCCACGCCGGCCGGCGCGACTCGCGGGTAGGACACGTCGAGCGCGAAGCCGAACGGGGACTTCTCGCATCTGATGGTTCCGTCCGAGCCCGGGGCGCTGACCTGGAACGTCGTACCGCTGTGCGCCTCGAAGGCGCGCTTGCCGTCGCCGGCGGCCTCCTCGCCGTACACCCGGGGGGACGGCGACTCGTTGAACGCCGAGTAGTACGCACGGGTGCGACTGGCCTCGACGGCCTTGTCCAGCATCTCCTCGTGCGTGGCGAACAGGTCGTTGCTCATCGGGTCCCTCCGGAACTGTGACACCGCTGGCGCAGGTACGCGGTCAGTCTGTCACAGCGCCGTGGGGGCGCTCGCGGCGCTCAGGCCCGGGCGTCGCAGGGGGTTCGCAGCGGCGCCGCCGCCGGCTTGGTCGGGGCCCGGTGCCCACTAGGGTGTGCTCATGCCCACGCTCCGCCCGATCACGGAGGCCGACGTCAAGGACGTGCTGGCCCTCAACGAACGCAACGTGGAGGCGCTCGCCCCGATGGACGAGGACCGGCTGCACGAGCTCAACGCGCTGGCCGACCGGTTCGACGTCATCGACGTCGACGGCGAGTTCGCCGGCTTCGTGATCACGTTCGCCCCGGGCACGCCGTACGACTCGGAGTTCTACGGCTGGTTCACCGAGCGGTTCGGCAAGGACTTCTACTACCTGGACCGGATCGTGCTGCACGAGGACTTCCGGCGCCGCGGGCTCGGCGGCATCGTGTACGACGAGATGGAGGCCGTCGCGAAGCAGTACGGACGGCTCGCCCTCGAGGTGAACGTCGAGCCGCCGAACGACCCGTCGCTGGCCTTCCACGCCGGCCGCGGCTTCACCGAGGTGGGCCGCTACGACGCCGGCCACAAGGTGGTGGCGATGATGGAGAAGCCGACACCGTGACCTCGCAGGAGCTCGCCCAGACGACCGCGCAGCGCTGCGCGGACCTGATGTGGGCCGACGACCGGGCCAGCCAGGCGCTCGGCATGCAGATCGTCGAGGTCGGGCCGGGCACCGCGACGGTGTCCATGACCGTCCGCGCGGACATGGTCAACGGGCACGGCATCGGGCACGGCGGCCTGACCTTCACCCTCGCCGACACCGCGTTCGCGTTCGCCTGCAACACCTACAACCGGCGCACCGTCGCGCAGGCGGCCGAGATCCGTTTCCTCGCCCCGACCCGGCTCGACGACGTGCTCATCGCGCGGGCGGTCGAGCGCACCCGGGAGGGGCGGGACGGCATCTACGACATCGCGGTGCGCTCCGGCGACACCGTGGTGGCCGAGTTCGTGGGTCGCAGCAAGGAGATCCGCGGCGCGTTCTTCACCGACGAGGAGATGTGATGGGGGCTGGTGAGATCCCCGAGCCGACCCGCAAGGAGCTGCGGGCGCTGCAGCTGGAGCGGCTGCGCGAGACGCTGAGCCGCGCCTACGAGCGGGTTCCCCACTACCGGTGGGCGTTCGACCAGGCCGGCGTCTCCCCCGGCGATCTCGGCTCCCTGGCGGACCTGGCCCGGTTCCCGTTCACCACCAAGGACGACCTGCGCCGCAACTACCCCTACGGCATGTTCGCCGAGCCACGGGAGAACCTCGCCCGGGTGCACGCCTCCAGCGGTACGACGGGCAAGCCGACCGTGGTGGGCTACACCAAGGCCGACGTGGACACCTGGGCGGAGCTGATGGCCCGCTCCATCCGGGCCGCCGGCGGCCGCCCCGGTGACCTGGTGCACGTCGCCTACGGCTACGGGCTGTTCACCGGGGGGCTGGGAGCCCACTACGGCGCGGAGCGGCTCGGGTGCACGGTGGTGCCCGTGTCCGGGGGCATGACCGCCCGCCAGGTGCAGCTGATCACCGATCTCGAGCCGCGGATCATCATGGTCACCCCGTCGTACTTCCTGGCGATCCTCGACGAGATGGAGCGCCAAGGCGTGAACCCGCTGGGCACCAGCCTGCGGATCGGCATCTTCGGCGCCGAGCCGTGGACCGACGAGATGCGCAACGAGGTGGAGCGGCGCAGCGGCCTCGACGCGGTCGACATCTACGGGCTCTCGGAGGTGATGGGACCCGGCGTCTCCCAGGAGGCGGTCACCACCAAGGACGGTCTGCACATCTGGGAGGACCACTTCTACCCCGAGATCATCGACCCGGTGACCCTCGAGGTGCTCCCCGACGGGGAGGAGGGTGAGCTGGTGTTCACCAGCCTCACCAAGCAGGCGATGCCGGTGGTCCGCTACCGCACCCGGGACCTGACCCGGCTGCAGCACGGCACGGCGTACCCGTCGTTCCGCCGGATGCAGAAGGTCACCGGGCGCAGCGACGACATGATGATCGTGCGCGGCGTGAACGTGTTCCCGACCCAGATCGAGGAGCAGATCCTGACCGTCGAGGGGCTCACCCCGCACTACCTGTGCGTGCTCACCCGGCCCACC
>DASSKA010000109.1:0-65047 GCA_035690905.1 Nocardioidaceae bacterium
TTCCTGGACGGTATCTTCGACGACAAGGTGTTCGTGGTCTCCTTCGTCAGCAACGTGCTCATCGCGGCGCTGATCGTCTACCTCGGCGACAAGCTCGGGGTGGGGGGCCAGCTGTCGACCGGTGTGATCGTGGTGCTCGGAATCCGTATCTTCTCCAACGTGGCCGCCATCCGGCGGCACCTGTTCCATGCCTGAGGCTCGACGATGACCGAGGAGAAGCCGGCCGCCCAGGAGCCGGAGGAGTCCCGCCCGACGGGCCGCGCCCGGCTGCTGGCTGCGCTGAAGCGGCCCTGGTCACGGGGCCAGGTGACTGCGGCGGTGCTGCTCGCCGTCGTCGGGTTCGCCAGCGTCGTCCAGGTGCGGGCCAACGAGGGCAGCGACCGGTACGTCGGGATGCGCCAGGGGGACCTGATCCAGCTGCTCAACTCCCTGTCCACCGCCTCGCAGCGCGCCGAGAACGAGATCGCGAGGCTGCAGCAGACCCGGAACACGCTGCGCAACGACACCGACAGCCGCCGCGCCGCGCTCGAGCGGGCCCGGCAGCAGGCGAACACTCTCGGTATCCTCGCCGGCACGCTGCCCGCCGAGGGGCCCGGTGTCCGCGTCTCCATCACCGACCCCAACGGCAAGGTGGGCACCGACCTGATGCTCAACGGCGTCGAGGAGCTTCGGGACGCCGGCGCGGAGGTGATCGAGATCAACGACTCGGTCCGGGTGATCGCGCAGACCTCTTTCAAGGACGGGCTGCGCGGGATCATCGTGGACGGGCACCAGCTCTCCCCGCCGTACACCATCGACGCCATCGGCAGCCCGCACACCCTGGCGCCGGCGTTGGCCTTCACTGGCGGGTTCATCGACGAGATCGAGAGTCCGGCTATCGGGGGCAAGGTCGTGGTGACCCAGTCGCAGAGCATCGAGATCGCCAGCGTCCGGCAGCCGGCCCAGGCGGACTACGCCCGTCCGACCAACAGCGGGTAGCCTGCACCCGTCCGATCGGCAGCCCCGAAGGAGTCCCGTGTACCCCGAAGACCTCAAGTACACCAGCGAGCACGAGTGGGTGCGCAGCCCGGGCGAGAACGACGGCGCGGTCCGCGTGGGCATCACCGACTTCGCCCAGGACGCACTCGGCGACATCGTCTACGTCTCCCTCCCGGACGTCGGCCAGGACGTGGACAAGGGCGCCGCCGTGGGCGAGCTGGAGTCCACCAAGTCCGTCAGCGACCTCTATGCCCCGGTGAGCGGCTCGGTGGTGGCCCGCAACGAGAGCCTGGACGCGACTCCCGAGCTGGTGAACTCCGATCCCTACGGCGACGGCTGGCTGTTCGAGGTGCTTCCGTCGGAGCCCGACGAGCTGGACGCGCTGCTCGACGTGGGTGACTACACCGAGTCGCTCGAGGGCTCGTCCGGAAGCTGAGGCACGGGACGGTCGGCGGCCGGGGGAATCGGGCTTGATCGTGCTCGGTCGGCTGATAGGTTCTTAGGAACCATCAACCTCGACTGTCACTTGAGGGTTCGACCGCTCGAGGGTTCGCGTCACTGGAGGTCGACATGCCGTTCTGCACCGCTTGCGGACACCGCAATCCCGACGACGCCCGGTTTTGCTCCCAGTGCGGCACGCCCATCGTCACCGAGCCGGCCGCGCCGGGTGCCCGCAGCGAGGAACCGGCCGAGACGACCTCGACGATCACGTTCGGCGGCCCCTCCAAGTCCGAGCTGGCCGAGGAGCGGACCCTCAACGAGGCCGACGCCGCGGCGGTGGACGCGCTTCCCGCGGGGAGCGCGCTGCTCGTGGTCCAACGCGGTCCGAGCGCCGGAAGCCGGTTCCTGCTGGACACCGACGTGGTCTCCGCCGGTCGGCACCCCGACAGCGAGATCTTCCTTGACGACGTGACGGTGTCGCGCCGTCACGCAGAGTTCCGCAGGGGGTCCGAGGGCTACCGGGTGGCGGACGTCGGCAGCCTGAACGGCACCTACGTGAACCGCGACCGGATCGACGAGGTGACCCTGCAAGGCGGCGACGAGGTGCAGATCGGGAAGTACCGACTGGTCTACTTCGCGAGCCAGGCCAAGCCGGCGGCACCGAGCGAGTCTGGCGGAGCCCAATGAGGTGCCGGTGAGTTCAGCCCGATGAGGACGACGCAGTGAGGACCGCGCAGTGAGGACCGCCCCGTCCGCGCGAGGACGGATGAGCATCGGCGAGGTGCTCGGGTTGCTGCGCCCCGACTTCCCCGAGATCAGCATCTCCAAGATCCGCTTCCTCGAGGCCGAGGGGCTCATCGAGCCGGAGCGGACCCCGTCCGGCTACCGCAAGTTCAGCCACCAGGACGTGGAGCGGCTCAGGTACGTCCTGACCAGCCAGCGGGAGCACTACCTGCCGCTGAAGGTGATCAAGGAGCACCTCGACGCGCTGGACCGTGGCCTGCAGCCGCCGAACCTCAACGACGCCGGCCCGCAGGTGCCGCGGGTGGTGCTGTCCGGTGACGGCTACCCGTCTCCGGAGGCTTTCGCCACCGACGCGAGCGAGCTGCGGCTGTCTCGCCGCGAGCTGCTGTCGGCGGCCGAGGTCGACGAGACGCTGCTCGACCAGCTCGAGAACTTCGGGCTCGTCGTGCCCAGACCGGGCTCCGCGCCGTACGACGGAGACGCGCTGGTGATCGCCAAGACGGCCGGCGAGCTGGCCGCCTTCGGCATCGAGCCGCGGCACCTGCGGTCCTTCAAGACCGCCGCCGACCGGGAGGTCGGCCTCGTCGACCAGGTGGTCGAGCCGATGCGCCGGGCAAGGGACGCCGGCGCCAAGGCGCGCAGCGAGGAGACCATCAAGACGATGGCGGCGCTCTCGGTGCGGCTGCACGCCGCGCTGGTCAAGAGCGGGCTGCGGGCGCACCGCTGAACCCCTCGATTTCCCCGGTCGGCGGACCGGTTCACTGCTTTTCTTCAGGGGTACGCTGAACACGTGCGTGAGGTAGACGTGATCGGTGTCCGTGTGGAGATGCCCTCCAACCAGCCCATCGTGCTGCTGCGTGAGGTGGACGGTGACCGCTACCTGCCCATCTGGATCGGGGCCGTGGAGGCGACCGCGATCGCCTTCGCTCAGCAGGGTGTCGTGCCGCCACGGCCGCTGACCCACGACCTGATCAAGGACCTGCTGGTCGCCACGGGCAACGGGCTGACAGAGGTCCAGATCACTGAGATGAAGGACGGCATCTTCTACGCGGTGCTGGTCTTCGACTCTGGTGTGGAGGTCAGCGCGCGGCCCTCGGACTCGATCGCCCTGGCGCTGCGCACGGGCACCCGGATCGTCTGCGCGGAGGACGTGCTGGCCGAGGCCGGCCTGGCAGTCCCGGAGGAGCAGGAGGACGAGGTGGAGAAGTTCCGCGAGTTCCTCGACAACGTCAGCCCCGAGGACTTCGAGAGCCACTAGGACGAAAAGCCTCGACCTCAACCTCGGGTTGAGGGTTTGCGACACGCCGAGGCGGGAGCCCCCGGGATGATTGACCCGCCTCGGCCCTGCGCCGTACCTTGAGGTGTCTTCGCTGTAACTCCACCGTTGTGGTCCGCCCGGGCCCGACGGCTTCCCCAGCCGGAGCTGCAGGCAGAGCGAAGTGAGCTGACGGAGGTCAACCGTGACAGGCAACGGCGACAAGGCGGCGCAGCCGGACCCGAAGGCGGCCGAGGAGGCCGCTCGGACGGCCACCGTCGCGGAGGAGCAGGGTCTGCTCTTCGACGACGACGTCTCGCCCCTGCCCAGCGACGTCGGCTACCGCGGCCCGACCGCGTGCAACGCCGCCGGCATCACCTACCGCCAGCTCGACTACTGGGCGCGCACCGGGCTCGTGGAGCCGACCGTGCGCGGGGCTACCGGTTCCGGCACTCAGCGGCTCTACTCCTTCCGCGACATCCTGCTGCTCAAGGTGATCAAGCGGCTGCTCGACGCCGGGGTCTCCCTGCAGCAGATCCGTACGGCGGTGCACCACCTGCGTGCTCGCGGCACGGACGACCTGACTCGCGTCACCTTGATGAGTGATGGGGCCAGCGTCTACGAGTGCACCAGCAACGACGAGGTCATCGACCTGCTGCAGGGCGGTCAGGGTGTCTTCGGCATCGCCATCGGCGGGGTCTGGCGGGAGATCGAGGGCTCGTTGGCCGAGCTGCCGAGCGAGCGGACCACCCACGAGGGCACCGACGACAAGGATGAGCTGGCGGCGCGCCGCCGCGCCCGGATGACGGGATAGCCCAGTGGTAGCGTGGGGTCGCTGCTGACATCGCGCGGGAGAGTCTTCGCGGCCCCGGCCGGACCGGACGCGAAGCGCCGAAGGGGCAAATCCTCCCCGGAACCTCTCAGGCGCCAGGACCGTGCGGGCGAGGCGACTCTGGAAGTGCGGCCGGGGCATCCGGCCGGGCCGACAGAGGGGGAGGCGACTGACCGGTAGACCGGCGCCCGCCGGTCGCACACCTTCGGGAGCCCCCATGACGGACCCAACGTCCGACCCAACCTCCGACCGAGTGTCCGACCCCGAGCTCAGCCAGCACGCCGACACCTCCGCGGTCTTCGCCGGCCGGCACATCGGCCCTCGACATTCCGAGCAGCGCGCCATGCTCTCGGCGCTCGGCTTCGAGTCCCTCGACGCCCTGATGGACGCCGCCGTGCCGTCGAGTATCCGGCTCCGCGAGCCGCTGGCCCTGCCGGCCGCCTCCTCGGAGCAGGACGCGGCTCGCGACCTGCGTGGGCTGGCGGCCCGGAACAAGCCCCTGGAGCCGATGATCGGGCTCGGCTACCACGGCACCATCACCCCGGCGGTGATCCGCCGTAACGTGCTCGAGGACCCGTCCTGGTACACCGCGTACACGCCGTACCAGCCGGAGATCTCCCAGGGCCGGCTCGAGGCGCTGCTCACCTTCCAGACCATGGTCGCGGACCTGGCCGGGCTGCCCACCGCGAACGCGTCGCTGCTCGACGAGGGCACGGCCGCGGCCGAGGCGATGACGCTGGTACGACGGGCGAACCGGAAGGCCGACGGCCCGTTCGTGGTGGACGCGGACGCGCTCCCGCAGACGATCGCCGTGATCTCCACCCGGGCGGAGGCGATGGGCATCCCGGTGGTGGTCGCGGACCTGTCCGAGGGGCTTCCCGAAGGCGAGCTGTCCGGGGTGCTCGTGCAGTACCCGTCCGCCAGCGGCCGCGTCCCCGACCTGCAGCGGATCGTGGAGCAGACGCACGCCCAGGGCGGCAGCGCGGTGGTGGCAGCCGACCTGCTCGCGCTGACCCTGCTGGCCTCGCCAGGCTCGCTGGGCGCCGACGTGGTGGTCGGATCCTCGCAGCGGTTCGGGGTCCCGTTGTTCTACGGAGGTCCGCACGCCGGGTTCATGGCGGTGCGGGCCGGGCTCGAGCGGCACCTGCCCGGCCGTCTGGTCGGGGTGTCGGTGGACGTCGAGGGCCGGCCGGCCTACCGGCTGGCGCTGCAGACCCGCGAGCAGCACATCCGGCGGGACAAGGCCACCTCGAACATCTGCACCGCGCAGGTGCTGCTCGCCGTGGTGGCCGGGATGTACGCCGTCTATCACGGGCCCGAGGGGCTGCGCGCGATCGCGCGGCGGGTGCACCGCTACGCCAGGCAGCTGGCCACCGCTCTGACCGAGGGCGGCGTGGAGGTGCTGCACCAGGACTTCTTCGACACCGTGTGCGCGCGGGTGCCGGGCCGCGCCGGCGAGGTGGTCGCCGAAGCCCGGAGCCGCGGGGTGCACCTGCGGCTGGTCGATGAGGACACCGTGGGGGTGTCCACGTCGGAGTCCACGCGGCCCGGGCACCTCGAGGCGGTGCTCGGCGCGTTCGGTGTACCCGTGAACCTCGACGCGCCGGCCGAGCCGGCCGGGGACGGATCGCTGGGCCGCACCGACGACTTCCTGACCCACGAGGTGTTCAACACCCACAGGTCGGAGACGGCGATGCTGCGCTACCTGCGGCGACTGTCTGCCCGTGACTACGCGCTGGACCGCGGGATGATCCCGCTCGGCTCGTGCACCATGAAGCTGAACGCCACCACCGAGATGGAGCCGATCAGCCTGCCGGGCTTCGCCGACCTCCACCCGTTTGCGCCGGCCGAGGACGCCGCCGGCTACGCCGAGCTGGTGGCGACCCTGGAGGCCTGGCTGGCGGAGGTGACCGGGTACGACAAGGTCTCCATCCAGCCCAACGCCGGCTCCCAGGGCGAGCTCGCCGGGCTGCTCGCGATCCGTGCCTTCCACGTGGCGAACGGCGACACCGAGCGCGACATCTGCCTGATCCCGTCCTCGGCGCACGGCACCAACGCGGCCTCGGCGGTGATGGCCGGGCTGCGGGTGGAGGTGGTCAAGGCCGCCGCCGACGGCAGCGTGGACCGTGAGGACCTGCTCGAGAAGTGCCGCACGCACGGTGACCGGCTGGCCGCGATCATGGTCACGTACCCCTCCACGCACGGCGCGTTCGAGGACGGCATCACCGATTTGTGCGACATCGTGCACGAGCACGGCGGGCAGGTGTACGTCGACGGGGCGAACCTCAACGCCCTGCTCGGCTACGCCCGCCCCGGGGAGTTCGGCGGGGACGTGTCCCACCTGAACCTGCACAAGACGTTCTGCATCCCGCACGGCGGTGGCGGCCCCGGCGTCGGCCCGGTGGGGGTGCGGGAGCACCTCGCGCCGTACCTGCCGAGCCACCCGATGCACCCGGACCCGGACCGCCGGGCAGGGATCGGGCCGGTCAGCGCCGCGCCGTACGGCTCGGCCGGGATCCTGCCGATCTCCTACGCCTACGTGACGATGATGGGAGCAGCCGGTCTCGCGAAGGCGACCGCGGTCGCCGTGCTGGCCGCCAACTACGTGGCGCACCGGCTGCGTGAGCACTACCCCGTGCTCTACCGCGGGCACGGCGGCCTGGTCGCCCACGAGTGCATCCTCGACCTGCGCGGCCTGACCAAGGCCAGCGGTGTGACCGTCGACGACGTGGCCAAGCGGCTCGTCGACTGCGGCTTCCACGCGCCCACGATGAGCTTCCCGGTGGCGGGCACGCTGATGGTGGAGCCCACGGAGAGCGAGGACCTCGCCGAGCTGGACCGGTTCTGCGACGCGATGATCACCATCAAGGGCGAGATCGACCGGGTGGCGGCGGGGGAGTGGACGGTCGCGGACTCACCGCTGCGCAACGCGCCGCACACCACTCGGGCGCTGGCCGGCAAGTGGGAGCGGCCCTATGACCGGGAGACCGGCGCGTTCCCGGTCGGCTACGACCCGGACAAGTACTGGGCGCCGGTGGCGCGCATCGACCAGGCGTACGGCGACCGGCACCTGGTCTGCTCCTGCCCGCCGCCCGAGGCGTTCGCCGAGGTCCAGGGCGGATGAGTGACGGCTGCCGGCCGGTCGCGGACCTGACCGCGCACCGGCTGCGGGCGCTGCTGGCGCACGAGCAGGCGACGGCGCGGCTGCCGTCCGTGTGCGCCGGGGTGGTCCGTGGGCCGGGGCTCGTGTGGACGGGGGAGCACGGCGCGACGACCGGGACCGTGCCGCCGTCCCCGGACGTGCAGTACCGGATCGGCTCGATCACCAAGACGATGACCGCGGTGCTGGTGATGCAGCTGCGCGACGAGGGGCAGATCGACCTCGCCGACCGGCTGGACCACCATCTGCCCGGGGTCGGCTACGGCGACCGGACGATCCGCAGCCTGCTCTCACACTCCTCTGGCATGCAGTCCGAGCCGGAGGGCCCGTGGTGGGAGCGCAGCCCGGGGGTGCCGTTCGAGGAGCTCGTCAGGGGGATCGACGGCGGCCGCGCGGCGCACCCGCCCGGTGCGACGTACCACTACACGAACCTGGCCTTCGGGCTGCTCGGCGAGCTGGTCGCCCGGCACCGCGACGTGTCCTGGTGGGACGTGGTGTGCGCCCGGCTACTGGAGCCGCTGGGCATGGCACGCACGTCATACCTGCCCGAGCCGCCTGCCGCGACCGGCTACAGCGTGCATCACTTCGCTGGCACCCTCACCGAGGAGCCGGCACACGACGCGGGGGCGATGGCGCCGGCCGGCCAGGTCTGGAGCACGGTCAACGACCTGGCGCTCTGGGCGCGCTTCCTGCGCGACGGCGACGAGCGGGTGCTGTCGGCGGCCACTCTTCAGGAGATGGCCACCCCGCAGTCCGGTTCGGCCGTCGACGGGCTGGCCGGTGGGTACGGCCTTGGCCTGCGGCTGGTCTCCGGAGGCTCGGGCATGCTGGTGGGCCACACTGGCTCGATGCCGGGGTTCCTGGCCGGACTGCTCGTGGACCGGCCGCGGGGCACCGCCGCGGTGGTGCTCGCCAACGGCACGTCCGGGCTGCGCTGCGAGGGATTCCCCGCCGATCTGCTTGCCACGCTGGAGGACCTCGAGCCCTCGCTGCCGGCGCCGTGGGAGCCGAACGGCTCGGTGCCTGCCCAGGTCGAGGAGGTCCTCGGCGTCTGGCACTGGGGCAACACCGCCTTCGCGTTCGCGTGGACCGGTGCGGAGCTGGCGGTGAGCAAGCTCTCCACCGGTGTCGAGGCGCACCGGTTCCGGCCGTGCCAGGACGGTGGCTTCCTCGGCACCGCTGGCTACCACCACGGCGAGCGGCTGCACGTCGTACGCGACCAGCACGGCACCATCAACCACCTGGAGTGCGCGACGTTCATCTACACCCGCAGCCCGTACGACCCGGCCGCGCCGATCCCGGGCGGCGTCTAGAGCGCCTGGCTGACCGTGGACATGTTGAAGTCGGGCACGCGCAGCGCCGGCATCGCGGTGCGCGGGAAGTAGTCGCCCCACTCGCGGGAGAAGCCCGGCACCGTCGCCGAGGCGTGCGAGAACCGGCTCAGCAGGTCGACCGGGCTCTCGTTGAACCGGTAGTTGTTCACCGCCCCGGTCACCTCGCCGTTCTCGACGAGGTAGACGCCGTCGCGGGTCAGCCCGGTGAGCAGCAGGGTCTGTGGGTCCACCTCCCGGATGTACCACAGGCAGGTCAGCAGCAGCCCGCGCTCCATCCCGCCGACCAGCGTGTCGACTCCGCCGTCGGCGCCGTCCACGCTGAGCACCAGGTTGTCGATCGCCGGAGTCACCGGCTGCCCGGTGAGAGCGGCGGAGTGGCGGGTCTGCAGTAGCGCGGACAGCGTGCCGTCCTTGACCCAGTCGGTGCGATCGAGCGGCAGGCCGTTGTCGAACACGCTGCTGACGTTGCTGCCGGCCGAGGCGGTCACGAACGGTGCGGCTTCGAGGTCGCGGTACGCCGGGTCGGAGAACAGCTGCACCGGCTTGCTGGTGAGGGCCTCACCGATCCGGGTGCCCCCGCCGCGCGCTGAGAACACCGACTGTCCCTCGTGGGCTTCGCGGGCCGAGGCGCTCCAGTAGGCGTAGATCATCAGGTCCGCGACCGCGGTCGGCGGGAGCACGCAGTCGTAGCGGCCGGCCGGCAGGTCGACCTTGCGTTCCGACCAGCCGAGCCGCTTTGCCAGCGCCTGCTCCATCGCCAGCGGGTCGACGCCGGCGAAGTCGGTGGACGCGCCGCCGACCCAGGCGCTGGAGGACAGGTCCGCCGGCTTCGCGGTGCATCCGTAGTGCCCGGTGGGCTGGACGTGCCGCAGCCGCAGTCCGGTGGTGGAGCCGAGGTACGTCGTGGTCACGCCGTGCTCGACGAACCCGTAGAGCAGCCGACCGCCTGCGGTGGCTCGCCCGAACGCCTCGCCGAGGGCGGGTGCGAAGTCGGTGAACACCTCGATGGAGGTCTCGACCGGTTCCTCCTCCCAGTCCTTGGCTGCGTCGGTCGGCCGCACCAGCTCGGCGGCGTCCTCGGCCGGCGTGCTCTCCCGGGCGGCGGCGTCCGCGGCCTCGACCAGGGCGAGCAGCCGGGCGCTGTCGGCGGCACTCCCGGTGACTGAGCCGGAGGCGATACCGCCAGCGGTCGCCGCGAAGGAGACCACGGTGGCGGTCAGCTGGTGCATCACGCCGTTCGTGGTCAGTGTGCTGTTCGCCCAGCGCAGGTTCGCCTGCGTGGAGTCGTGCACGATCACCACGCAGTCGTCGGCACGCGAGGCCCGCAGCGCCTGCTCGACCAGCTCGTGGGGGGTGGGTGCAGTCATCGGTTTCCTCTCGTGGCGGCAGGCGGTCAGTGGCCTGCTTCGGCGGCGGTGTTCAGCACCCGGATGTCGCGGAACAGGGCCGTCGGGCAGCCGTGCGAGACCGATGCGACCTGGCCGGGCTGTGCCTTGCCGCAGTTGAACGCGCCTCCGAGGAGGTAGGTCTGCGGCCCGCCGACCGCCTCCATGGCGCCCCAGAAGTCGGTGGTGGTTGCCTGGTAGGCGACGTCCCGCAGCTGTCCGGCCAGCCGGCCGTTCTCGATGCGGTAGAAGCGCTGGCCGGTGAACTGGAAGTTGTACCGCTGCATGTCGATGCTCCAGGAGCGGTCACCGACCACGTAGATACCGCGGTCCACTCCGGCGATCAGATCCGCGGTGTCCGGACCGCCCGGTGCCGGTTGCAGGGACACGTTGGCCATCCGCTGCACCGGGATGTGACCGGGGGAGTCGGCGTAGGCACAGCCGTTGGAGCGGTCGAAGCCGTTGTCGCGGGCCATCGCACGGTCCAGTTGGTAGCCGACCAGCACCCCGTCCTTGACCAGGTCCCACTGCTGGGCCTGCACCCCCTCGTCGTCGTAGCCGATGGTGGCCAGCCCGTGCTCGACGGTCCGGTCCCCGCTGACGTGCATGACGGGGGAGCCGTACTTCAGCGTGCCGAGCTTGTCGAAGGTGGCGAACGACGTGCCGGCGTAGTTGGCTTCGTAGCCAAGGGCGCGGTCGAGCTCGGTGGCGTGGCCGACGGACTCATGGATGGTCAGCCACAGGTTCGAGGGGTGGATGACCAGGTCGTAGCGGCCGGCCTCCACCGAGGGCGCGGCGAGCTTCTCCGCCAGCAGGTCCGGCAGCGCGGCGAGCTCCTGCTCCCAGTCGTAGACGTCGCCTCCGACGTACTCCCAGCCACGACCCGTCGGCGGGGCGATGGTGCGCATCGAGTCGAAGCGCCCGCTCTCCGCGTCGGCACCGTAGACCTCCAGCCGCGGCATCAGCCGGACCCGTTGCTGGGTGGTCGTGGTGCCCGCGAGGTCGGCGTAGAACTTGTTCTCGACGACCTGGCGGACCAGGGCCGACGAGTGGGCCACCGCCGGCGCGTCGTGCAGACGCCGCGACCAGTCCTCGAGCAGCGCCACCTTCTCCGACAGCGGCACCGTGAGCGGGTCGACGTCGTAGCTGGAGACCCACCGAACGTCGCCGTGGACCGGTTCGGGGGCCAGCGCCACCGGTCGTGAGGTCATCGCCTTGGCGACCTGGGCGGTGCGTACCGCATTCTCGGTCACCCGCACCGCCGCCTCGGGCGTCAGCAGCACCCCGGATGCGAAGCCCCACGTCCCGTTGTGCACCACCCGGACCGCCAGGCCGAGGTCCTCGGTGTCGTCCGCGCCCTGGAGGTGGCCGTCCCGGACCCGGATGTCCTGGCCGCGGATCCGCTCCAGCCGGAAGTCGGCGTGGTCGACCCCGAAGTCGCGGGCGCGGGACAAGGCGGCATCGGCGAGGCGGCGGAGGGGGAGTGCCAGGAACGCGGGATCGATCTCGTGCTCGGTGCGGGCGCCTGAGGTCATGGGCACGAGGCTAGCGGGCTGGGTCCAGCGGCCCGCGATCAGCACGCAGCGGGCGCGCAGCGTGCCTCCCGGTCGCCGGGTCAGGCACAAATGCTGTACACGGCTCGCCGAGGCTGGGTGGGGGGACGAGCCACGAGACCCCTGAGACGTGTTGCATCGGCTCAGCCGGCGAGGGCGGTGCGCTCCAGACGTGCGTAGCTGGCCTCCATCCCGCTGACCATGCCGGTGCCGAGGACGATGTCGCGGGTGTCGGCGTCGGGGTAGGTGACCACGAGCGCGAGCAAGGTGCCGCCCTCGACGGGGGTCAGGGTGAGCTCGTTGACCGTTCCGGGGGCGTCGTCGGGGATCCCGTCGCCGTACATTCGCTCGGTGGTCACCGCGCGGTAGGGCGCCGCGACCTCGAGCAGCTCGCCGGTGGAGCCGAAGCTGCGTCCGCTGCTGTCCTCCAGCCATACGTAGCGGTAGGTCTGGCCCACCTCGGTCGCCGTCTCGCACGTCGGCATCGACCATCCGTCGGGGCCCAGCAGCCACTGGGAGAGCAGCGCCGGGTCATGGTGGGCCACCCACACCTGCTGGACGGTGCCCCGGATGACTCGGCTGACCCGGACCGTGGTGTCGTCGAGGATCTGGGCGGCTGCCGGCAGGTCAGCGGCAAAGCTGCGCAGGTCGTCGAGCACGGCGTCGATCTGGCCCATGGCCTGGCGCATCCCCTCTTCCATGCCCATGTTCATGAGCTGCTCGAGCTCGTCGACGCTGTTGAAGAACGTCGTGGTGGTGAGGCGGGAGCCGGACGTGGTTGCCTCGAACTCGAAGTTCATCCGCATCGACGGCATGTCCGCGTTCGGCGTCCCGTCGGGGTGGCAGAAGCCGTCGCGGACCTCGAAGGAGTGTGGCGCCTTCACGTCGAGAAATTCCCAGTAGCCGCGGGCGACATCGCCGTCCGGGCCGACCATGGCGTACGCCGAGCGTCCACCCGGAAACATGTCGTGTCTGGTGAAGGTGGCCGGGTAGGTCGGTGGTCCCCAGAACTTCTCGAGCTGCCGGGGGTCGGCGTAGGCGTCCCAGAGCCGCTTCAGCGGTGCGCCGAAGTCGGCGACGACGGTCATGGTCAGCGCTACAGGGTCCTTGTGAACCGAGGTGATGGGCATGAGCTGGGTCCTCTCAGTGCTGGGTCGGCCAGGTCGTGGCGGAGCTGGGAGTCATTGCTCGTCCTCGGCGAGCAGCGCATCGAGGCGGGAGACCCGGGATCGCCAGAGCTCTTCGTAGGAGTCCAGAAGCGCCTGGGCGCGTTGGATGACCGCGGGATTTGCCCGGACGAGACGTTCGCGGCCGTGCTGTTGCTTGGTCACCAGTCCCGCCGTCTCCAACACCGCAACGTGCTTCTGGACCGCTGCGAACGACATCGAGTAGTCCTCTGCCAGCTGCGAGACCGTCTGCTCACCGATGAGGGTGCGCCGGACGATGTCGCGTCGTGTCGCATCGGCCAGGGCTCGGAAGATCCGGTCCACCTCGGCGTCTGTCAGCTCACCATGATCTACAACCATTTGGTTGTACGTTAGTGGGCGGCGGTCAGCGCGTCAACAGGTGCTCCGAGCACCGACAGCGTGTCACCAGGGTTGCTGCCGCGCCATCGGGGCAACAAGGGAGCGCTGGCGTCAAATAGCGACCTCAATGCTCCTTTGTCTCACGAGCGCCGGTCGCTCAGACGCGGCAATCGCCAAGCTAGGCGGTCAGGGTGCGGACCGCGAGGCGGGAGCCGCTGCGGCGCTTCTCGACGTGCAGCTGGGTGGGGATCCGGGTGCGCAGCTCGTGAACGTGGCTGACCACCCCGACCGTCCGGCCGCCGGCGCGCAGCCCGTCGAGACGGTCCATCACGTCGTCGAGCGTGTCGGCGTCCAAGGTGCCGAAGCCCTCGTCGACGAACAGCGTGTCGATCTCCGCGCCGCCGGCCTCCTGGCTGACCACGTCGGCGAGACCGAGGGCGAGGGAGAGGGAGACCACGAACGTCTCCCCGCCGGAGAGCGTGGCGGGGTCCCGGACCTCACCGGTCCAGGAGTCGAGCACCTGCAGACCCAGGCCCGCTTGCGTGTTGCGGCGGGCGGCCTTGCCGGTGCGCTCCAGCAGGTAGCGCTGGTCGCGCATCTGCGCCAGCCGCTCGTTCGCGGCGTCCAGCACCTGGTCCAGCCGGGTGGCGAGAACGTAGGCGGACAGCCGCATCTGCAGGTAGTTGTCCGGCCCGGTGCCACGAACCAGCCGGGCGATGGCCTCGCTGCGTTCGTGCTCGGTGCGCACCGGTTCCCACGTCCCGAGAGCGTCCTCGATGCGCGCCAGGGTCCGGGCGAGGGCGGTGGCCGCCTCCTCGCGCTGGTGCAGCGCTCGGGTGGCCCCGGCGGCTGCTCGCTCCGCCTCCTCGAGCTGTCTGGCAGCCGCTGCCAGGTCCGGGGCGGCGGTGTCGGCCAGCGCCTGGACCTGGGGATCGGAAAGGGTGGCGCCGATCCGGGCGAGGACTTCCGCCCGGTCGGCCAGCAGCTCTTCCAGCCGAGTTCTCTCCATGTCGTCGAGAGCGGCCCGGGACGCCGCTGCCGCGTCGGCGAACCCCTCCTGCACGGCCGTCTCCTCGGCGCGCACGGCCAGATCGCTTGCCCGGGTGCGCGCCTCGTCGTAGGCGAGGAAGTCCCGCTCGGCCGCCTCCACCGTCCGTGCAGCCGACCGCAACCTGTCCAGGAGCTCCTCGAGCGCCAGCTCCGGAAGCCGGCCGCCGAGGCCTTCAGCGATCTCGCGCTCGGCCGCCTCGACGGCCGCGACGTGGTCGCGATGCGCCTGCTCCAGGGCCGCCTGCTCGGTCTCGAGCGTGTGCACGCGGGCGGCGGTCTCCTGCTGCTCGGTGGTGAGGTCGCGCAGCCTTGCCTGGCAGCTCTCCTGCTCACGGGCGGCGGCGTCGGCGGCCGCTCTGCGCCGCTGGACGTCGGCCACGAGCTGCTGGGCCTGTTCCGGCGAGCGGCCAGCGGCTGCCTCGCGAAGTCCCTCCAGCCGTCGCTCGGCGTCGGCGAGCCGCCCGGTCGCCTCTGTGTGCTCGGTGGTGAGCAGGTGGTAGGTCTGGGTGGCCGAGGCCTGCTCGGCTTCGGTGACCGCGTCCTCCGCCGGGCGCGCGGGGGAGGGGTGCTCGCTGCTGCCGCACACCGGGCACGAGGACTCTGCGGTGAGCCGGCCTGCCAGCTCGGCCGCCATGCCGGCCAACCGACGTCCGATGAGGTCATGCATGCGATCGCGTGCGTCGGCGGCGGCATCGCGGGCGTCGCGGCAACGGTCCTTCAGCCGGGCCACCTCGGCTTCGCACGCGGGAACCAGTGTCGCGGCCTCCAGCGCGGCGCGTGCCGCGGCCAGCTGCAGATCGAGCACGGGTGCGGTTGCCGCCGTGGTGGAGAGGCCGGCGACTGCGTCCTCCAGGGCGAGGCGCTCGGCCGGCAACCGCTCGAGCCGCTCCCGGCTGCCTTCGGCGTCGCGGTGCAGCTCCGAAACCCGGATCGCCACGGCGTCCCTGGCCGCGCGGACCTCGCGCAAGGCTTGTGCACGGGGGAACAGTGCCTCGGTGCGGGTGATCTGCTCACGCAGCGCGCGTCCGAGCTCGGTGAGTCGGCGCGCATCGATCGGCTCCCTCAGACGCACGTCGAGAGCGTCGACGTCGAGGGTCAGGCCGGCCACGGCGTCGCGGGCCAGGTCCCGCCGAAGCTGGGCAGCGGCGGCGGCCTCCCGGGCCTCCTCGCACATGCTCAGCACGGGCAAGCAGCGGCCGGCGCTGGTGTCCGCTCGCAGCGCCGCCGTGGCGGCCTCGGCCTCGGCCTCGGGCGCCAGGGCGGCGCGGGCGGTGTGCGCCTCGTCGCGCCGGGCGACAGCCTCTGCGGTGCGGGTGTCCCGTTCGTGGCGGTCGCGGGCTGCTCGGAGCTGGGCCGCGGCCTCTTCGTGAGCGTTCAGTGCCTCGGTGTGCGCTGCCTGCGCGCGGGCGACCTGCTCTGCCGCCCAGCGGCGGATCCGGTCGGGGTCTGCCGCGGCCAGCGGATTCCCGGACAGCTCCTCGGGCAGGTCGGCGCCACCGCGGTCGGCCACCGTGTCCAGGAGGCGCTGCACCCGGGTCTGCTCGGCATCGGCGCAGTCGCGCAGCTTCCGGCTGTGCTCGTGGACCCAGTCCTCGATGCGCGCGAACCGGTCGGTCTTGAACAGCTGCTGGAGCACCTCATGACGGTCCTGGGTGCCGGCGCGCAGGAAGCGGGCGAACTCGCCCTGGGGCAGCATCGCCACCTGGACGAACTGGGAGGCCCGCATGCCGATCAGTCCGGACACCAGGTGGCCGACCTCCTGGGCCCGGGAGCTGAGGAAGTGCTCGGCTCCTCCCGTGGTCTCCACCAGCGTCGCCGACGCCTTCTCGGTGGTCGCGCCCTCGCCGCGGCGCTTGGGCCGCGACCACTCGGGCGACCGGCGGACCACGAAGCGCCGGCCGCCGATGCTGAAGTCGAGGACCACCTCCGGGCGCGCCTCGGGAGGGGAGTGGTGGGACTTGAGGGCCTTCACTCCGCGCACACCGGGGACCGAGCCGTACAGCGCGAAGCAGATCGCGTCCAGGATGCTGGTCTTGCCCGCGCCTGTGGGTCCGGTCATCAGGAAGAGCCCGCCGGCGTTGAGGTCGTCGAAGTCGACCGCCTCGGTGCCGGCGAAGGGCCCGAACGCCGCAACGGTCAGGTGGTGGAAGCGCATCAGCCGGTCACCGTGAGCGGGGTGTCGGCGTCCTCGTTGATGCGGCAGGCGTCGCAGGCCAGCTGCAGGAGCAGGGTCTCCTCCGTGGTCGCCTCGAGCTCGCGCACCTCGGCGACGAAGCCGAGAGCGATGTCGAGGTCGTTGCGACCCGACACGTGGGGCAGCACCGGCGCCCGGTTGCGCGCCGCGCCCTCCGGCTCGAAGGCGAGGACCAGGGCGTGCGGGAACCGCTGCCGCAACCGATCCATTGCGTGCTGCGGGCGGTGAGGGTCGGTGAGGGTGACCTGGACGAAGGCATCCTCGGCGGCGGCGTGCTTGGCGTCGGTCAGCAGGTCGTCGAGCCTGCCGCGCAGCACCGCCAGCCGGCGCGGCACCGGGGCGGCCACGAAGTCGGCGCGCTCGAAGCCGTCGGGGCCGACCTCGACCAGCCAAGAGCCCTTGACCTGCCGGGCCTCGGAGAAGGAGTAGGCCAGCGGCGAGCCGCTGTAGCGAACGGTGTCGGTCAGGATGTGCCGGCCGTGGAGGTGACCGAGAGCCGTGTAGTCGAAGCCGGAGAACAGCGTCGTGGGCGCGATCTGCAGGCCGCCCACGGAGATGTCGCGTTCGCTGTCGCTGGCCATCTCGCTGGCCTGTTCGGCTGCGCCGGCGACGAACGCGTGGGCCATCACCAAGGACCGGGTGCCGCGGCGGCTCTCGAGGTCGGCCCGGACCCGGCCCAGCGCCGCGCCGAGTGCGGCTTCGTGGCTGCGGTCGGGGAGCTCCCAGGCGCCGCGCACCGCGTCGGGCTCGAGGTACGGGAGACCGTAGACGGCGAGCGGGCCGTGCCCGTCCTCCAGCAGCACCGGAGCGCCCACGTCCTGCCAGCGGGTGCGCAGGTGCACGCCGGCGGCGTCGGCCAGCCGCGCGTTGAAGCCGAGCCGGACCGGGGAGTCGTGGTTCCCGCTGGTGATGACCACCGTGGCCCGGGACGCCGCAAGCCGCGCCAGCGCCTCGCCGGCCAGCTCCACGGCGTCCACCGGCGGCAGTGCCCGGTCGTAGACATCCCCGGACACCACCACCAGGTCCACCGACTCGGCCTCGACGGTCGCCACGAGGTGGTCGATGAACCCGGCCTGCGCCTCGAGCAGCCCTTCGCGGTGGAAGGAGCGCCCGAGATGCCAGTCGGAGGTGTGGAGGATGCGCACGCGACGACCGTAGGGTGTGGCGCCGACAGAACCGCGGAGCCCACGCCGGGACGGGTCAGCCGGCGACCCGCTCGGGGGCGGCGTAGACCACGAACCGGTGGTCGCGCACGAAGCCGACGGTGCACAGGCCGGCGTCGGCGGCCAGCGCCACCGCAAGGCTGGAGGGGGCCCCGACCGCAGTGAGCACCCCGACGCCGGCGGCGACCGCCTTCTGCACGATCTCGAACCCGATGCGGCCGCTGACGCACAGCAGCGGCAGCCCGGGGCTGGCCCCGGCCAGCAGCCGGGCGCCGACCACCTTGTCGACAGCGTTGTGCCGGCCGATGTCCTCGCGGACCACGACCGGCGTGCCGTCCACCTCGAACAGGCCGGCGGCGTGCAGCCCGCCGGTGGAGTCGAACACGCGCTGCTGCTGCCGCAGCTGGTCGGGAAGTCCCTGCAGCACCGCTGCGGGAACGGCCAGCCCGTCCCAGGCCGCGGTGGGATGCAGCGCGCACGCGGCGAGCACGTCGTCGATGCTCTCCTTGCCGCAGACCCCGCACGCCGAGGCGGACGCGGCGGGGCCGGCGTACCGCTGTGCCGGGTCATGGAGCGGGGGAGCCTCGAGCTCCACGGTGACCACGTTGAACTCCTGCTCGGGCGACAGCGTATGGTCAGTGCAATACGCCACCGTATGGATCGGTGCTGCAGGACCGAGGAGCCCTTCGCCGTACAGGAACCCGGCGGCCAGCTCGAAGTCGTGGCCGGGGGTGCGCATGGTCACCGCGACCCGCCGAGCCGGGTGCTGCGGCCAGGCCAGTCGGATCTCCAGGGGCTCCTCGGTGGCCAGCCGGTCCTCGCGGACCCGGACCTGCTCGTCGACCTGCTCGTGCACCCGGACCCGGGTGGAGGGCCCTGGTCGGCGCGGTCGGATCATGGTGACCAGCCTATATTTACAGATGCACGGAAGGAGTACGGCGTGGGCTGGCGCAGCCGGGACACCGATCCCGACGACGGCTGGACCTCGGAGACGGCCTCCGGCTTCGCACTGGCCGGCTTCCTCTGGGTGGTCTTCGTCGCGCTCACGCTGCTCGCCATCGGGCCGCTCTCGCGGTTCGACGCCGCCATCAACCTCGATCCGCCGCCGCCGTCCTGGCTGCCGGTGCTGCACCTCCTGGACCGGATCGGCCAGCGGGCGGTCTGCCTGCCCATCCTCGGGGCGGTCATCTTCTGGACGTGGCGCCGCAGCGGGTCGTGGCGCCCGGCCGTGGTGTCGGGGGTGTCGGTGTTCTTCCTCAACCTGGTCGTGGGGATCCTGAAGGTGCTCCTCGGCCGCGAGTCACCCCACACCGCCGACCCGGCGTTCTTCGTCGGCGGGCTGGCCTACCCCTCCGGGCACACGTCGAACATCGTGCTGGTCTACGGGCTGGCGGCCTACCTGCTGATGCGTTACGGACGCGTCGGCCACCGGGCCCGGGTCCTACTCTGGTCGGGAGTGGCCTTCCTCGGCGTGCTGATGACGTTCACCTCGCTGCTCGAGCACTGGCACTGGTTCACCGACCTGGTCGCCGGCCTGCTGGTCGGGGGAGCGGTGCTGCAACTGACCGCCTCGGTCGACAGGGTGGTCCCGGTGGTGGACCTGGCCAGGGGCTGGCGGCAGGCCGCTCGCGAAGTGGTCAGCGCGCTGGACCCACGCGCCCCCCGAGGGCCGACCAGCCGCGTCTGAGGTCGTCGGTCTGGTCGGTCAGTGTCCGCCGGAGCCCTGCGTCGAGGCCGTCGTGGGCGAGCAGCCGGTCCGCGGCCGCGAGGGTGGCCGGGTCGAGCGCGAGTCTCGGGTAGAAGTGGGCGGCTGCCTCGGCCAGCATCCAGCCCGACCGCAGGTCGGCGGTGCCGGCGACCTCCTCGAAGTAGCGGGTGACGTACGGCGCGGTCAGATCCTCCTGCCCCCGCCGCCACATCCCGGCGCCGGCGGCCCCGATCTCGTAGTTGCTGGCCTCCGTCCGGCCGGTGAAGTACGACCAGCCGTACTCCTTGGCTCTCGCGTCGGGGAGCGCCACCAGCGCCTGCACCAGGCCGAGCCTGGCCTGGCTGGTGGGGTCGTCCTCGAAGCGACGGTCGAGCTCGGCACGGTCGACGCCTCCCAGGGTCGCCAGCCGGACCAGGATCCGCCAGCCCAGGTCGACGTCGAGGTCGAGACCCTCGGGGAGCGTTGCGCCCTCGAGCCAGTCGCGGAGCGGTGTGGGCTCGGCCGCCGTCGCGACCACGAGGCGGGCGGCGGCCAGCTGCAGCCCGGAGCCGGGCTCCGCGGTGGCGAGCCGGGCCGCCGCCGCGCCGTGCGCTCGCTGGGCGGCGGCAGCCGGGTCCGGGTGCAGCCGGTCGATGAGCAGGTCGGTGGCCAGTGCGCCGATCGCGCCGACTGCGACGTCGCGGTCCTCGTGGGGGAGGGCCGCAGCGACCAGATCCAGCGCCCGGTCGGGATCGATGCGGCCGTTGCGGAGCCCGTCGCGCACGGCGTTCCACACCGAGCCGCGCAGCAGCGGGTCGCCGATGCCCGGCAGCAGCCCGGCCAGCGCGTCGAGGGTGAGCTGGTCCACACCGAGCCGGGCCCAGGTCTGGTCGGCGGCGTCCAGGAGAACCGGCCGCCCCTCGGCCTCCGGAAGGGCAGCGGGGGAGATCCCGACGGTCAGCTGCTTCTGCGTCCAGCCATCGGCAGAGGTCTGGTCCGGCCAGACCACGGTGAGGGTGTGCTCCCGGGCGGTCGGTGCTTCCGGCGCCTGGGAGGTCAGCACGGGGACCGGGCCGCTGCGGTCCACCTCGAGCAGATCGAGACCGGTGGTGCGCAGCCAGGCGTCCGCCCACCCGCCGAGGTCGCCGGCTCCGGCGTCCTCCCAGGCGGCGATCAGGTCGCCCATGGCGGCGTTGCCGAACCGGTGCCGGTCGAAGTGGGCGCGCAGCCCCGCGAAGAACGTCTCGTCGCCGAGGGCAAGGTTGAGCTGGCGGACGATGGCCGCGCCCTTGACGTAGGTGATCCCGTCGACGTACTGCAGGGCCTCGGCGGCGGTGCCCGCGCCGTTGCCGGCGACCGGGTGCGTGCTGGGCCGCTGGTCAGCGGCGATGCCGTGGTACTTGCGGCCGAACGCCTTGCTCACCCAGGAGTCGGTGAAGGCGGTCACGTCGTGGGCAACGCGGTAGCCCATGTACTCGGCGAACGACTCGTTGAGCCACAGGTCGTCCCACCAGCGCATGGTGACCAGGTCGCCGAACCACATGTGCGACATCTCGTGAGCCATCACCGTGGCCCGCTGCGTGCGCTGGCTGTCGGTGGGCCTGGAGGAGAACACCATCGGGTCGCGGAACGTCACGCAGCCTGGGTTCTCCATCGCGCCGAGGTTGAACTCGGGGACGAACGCCTGGTGGTAGTCGCCGAAGGGGTAGCGGATCCCGAACAGCCGGTGGTACTCGTCGAGGCACCGCGTCGTGATCGTGAACAGCTCCTCGGCATCCTTGTCCAGGTGCGGCGCGAGCGAGGCGCGGCACGACAGCCCGAGGGCGATGCCGTCGTGCCGGTCGGTGACCACGTGGTAGGGCCCGGCGACCACGGTGACCAGGTACGTCGACAGCGGCTTGGTCTGCGCCATCCGCCAGTGGCCGGGCTCGACCTGCTCGGCCCGGCCGTTGCCGATCGCGACCCAGCCGGTCGGCGTGTGCACGTCCAGCGAGAACCGGGCCTTGAGGTCGGGCTGGTCGAAGCAGCCGAAGATCCACGGCGCGGCGTCCATCGCGGTCTGGGCGTAGGTGTAGGGGTTCCCGTCCGCCGGGTCGGTGGACCGGTGCAGCCCCTCGCCGTCGTGCCGGTAGCCCATGACCGCGTCCACGACCAGCTCGTTGTCGCCGTCGTCGCAGCGCAGCGGGTACCGACCCTCCTGCAGCTCCGCGGGGTCCAGCTCCCGCCCGTTCAGGCGCACCGCGCGCAGCTTCCGGGGGCGGACCTCGACGAACGTGTCCTGGGCGCCGCGCGAGGTGAACCGGACCGTGGCCGTCGATCCGAAGGTGTCGTCGTCGCCGGTCAGGTCCAGGTGCACGTCGTACGACGCGACCGTCAGCTGTTCGGCACGGCGGCGTGCTTCTTCTCGTGTCAGGCTGCGCATGGGCACACCCTAGGGGCAGGTCACACGATATCCTCGGGGGTGCGGGGTCGCCGGATGGCGACCACCTCGCCCGGCAGGGCCCACTCGTCCTTGCCGAGCCGGGCGAGCGGGGCCAGCCGCGAGAACTCCGGGTGGCCGCCCTGGAGCGTCTGGTCGTCGACGGTGATCGCGACCACGTTGCCGAGCACCATCGTGGAGTCACCGAGCTCCTGCGTGCTGTGCAGGCGGCACTCGATGGAGACGGGGGAGGCGCTGACCCGTGGTGGCGCGACGTGGAGGCTGGGTTCCATGGGGATGTCCAGGTTGGCCGCCTCGCTCTCGTCGGCGGCGAACCGGGCCGAGGAGTTGTTCACCTCGCGGATCAGCGCGGCGGTGGCCAGGTTGACCACGAACTGCTCGGTGGCGCGGACGTTGCGCAGCGTGTCCTTCTTGCCGACGGAGGAGAACATCACGATCGGTGGCTTGGCGCACGCCACGGTGTAGAACGAGTGCGGGGCCAGGTTCACCACACCGTCGGCGGAGAGGGTGGTCACCCAGGCGATCGGGCGGGGGACCACCACGGCGGTCATCAGCTTGTAGAAGTTGACCTCGGGGTCGTCGGGGGCGAACTCGGTGCGCATGACGCCGATGGTAGGTCCGCCAGGAGCAGCGGGGTGAGGTCGGCCATGTCGGCGAACACCTCGGCGCCGGCGTGCTGCAGGGCCTGGGCGGAGGTGAGCCCGCCCGCGAAGCCGAGCACCCGCATGCCGGCCGCGACGCCGGCGCGGACGCCGAACACGCTGTCCTCGATGACGGCGCAGCGGGCAGGGGAGACGCCCATCCGCCGCGCGGCGTGCAGGAACAGGTCCGGTTCCGGCTTGCCGTGCGCGACCTCGTCCGCCGAGAAGATCCGACCGTGGAACCGGTCGTAGAGGCCGGTGCGGCCCAGGGTGTGCGCCATCTTGGTATGGCTGCCGCTCGAGGCCACGCAGGTCAGTGCTTCGGCGGCGTCGAGGGCGTCGAGCACCGTCTCGACGCCGGGCACGGCCGCCAGCTCCCGGTCGAAGACCGCCTGCACCTCCCGGGTGCTCAGCTCGTCGAACATCCGGGTGGCCTCGGCGCCGATCCGCGCCTCGAGGTCGGCGATCTGGGCTGCCGAGGAGCGGCCCATCCACTTCTCGGCCACCTGCTGCGGGGTGTGCGGCCACCCGAGCTCGGTGAGGATCCGCGCCTCGACGGCGATCACCAGCCGTTCGCTGTCGACGAGGACGCCGTCGCAGTCGAAGACGACCAGCTCCAGTGCCATCGGATTCCTTCCCGTCAGGGACCAGCACAGGGTAGTTCGCGGGCGCTCAGGTGTTCGCGCCCCGGGCGGTCACCGGCCAGCGCTGCACGACCTGGCCCTCCCGGCACACCAGCAACGTGTCGGCGAGGTTCACTGCGTTGCAGACGTGGTTCGGAACGACCCGCACGCGGCTGCCGATCTCGGGACGTGGGGCCGTTTCCGGCCACGTGACGACCGCGTGGTGCTCCGACAGCGAGGCGATCCGGGCGTCGAGGTGGTCCAGCAGCCGGCCGTAGCCACTGGCCCACGGGGCACGGTCGGCGCCGAGCGCCTTGCTGCCGGAGTCCAGCACGGTGTTGCCTCCGGCGTGGCTTACCACCGTGGCCATGCAGGTCAACGCGATCCGGTCCGGCCCGATGGTGCCGAGCTCGAGCTGCTGCGCGTCCCCGAAGACGTACACCCCCGGACGGAGCTCGGTCATCGTGCCGGAGTCGACGCTGTGCGCGGTGGGCGTCGAGCCGCCGCTGCGCACCGGGCATGCCAGGCCGCGCTCGTCGAATGCCCCGGCGGCCCGCGCCAGGGCGTCGGCCTCCTGCCTGACGACCCTCTGCCGAGCGTCGGGGGAGTAGCTGTGTCCCGGGAAGGTGAACACCCCGCGCACGTCCAGCCCCGCATGACCGGCCTGCTCCGCCAAGAGGCCCGCCTCCTCGGGAGCCACCCCGGTGCGGCGGTGGCCGCTGTCCACCTCGACGAGCAGCCGGATCCGGTCGCGGTCAGCGCCCAGCGCGGCGGACAGCGCACGGGCGCCCTCGGCGGAGTCGATGCCGACGGCGAGCGTGCAGGTGTCCAGGAGCGCCCGGATGCGTTCGGCCTTGGCGGCGTCCACCCACAGCGGGTAGGCGATGAAGATGTCGGTGAACCCTTCGGCCGCGAAGGTCTCGGCCTCGGCGACCGTGGCGAGGGTCAGTCCGGCCGCGCCGGCGGCCAGCTGCAGCCGGGCGATCTGCGCCGACTTGTGGGTCTTGGCGTGTGGCCGCAGCGCGATGCCCCGGGCGGCCGCGAACGCGGCCATCTCGGTGATGTTGCGCTGCAGCAGGTCCGCGTCGACGAGGAGGTACGGCGTTGCCGGCTCGTGGGTGTCCATGACCGCATCATCGCCCGACTCAGGTCAGCGTCCCGAACCAGGCGTTCGCGCGCCGCCCGGCAACGACGGCCCTCTCCCACAGCACTCCGGCAGCCAGCAGCGCCGCGGCGCCGACACCCATGGTGAGCCAGCCCGGCACGTAGCCGATCAGCGGCCCGCCCTGGGTGACGGCGACCACCACCAGGACCGAGATGCCCGCGGTCACCGGGGCCTTCCAACGCCGTACCAGTCCGATGAGCAGCACCACCAGTGCAACCGCGGTCGCGGCCGCGAGCCGGAACGAGTCGCCGTCGTGGAGCGCGACCAGCAGCGAGGGACCCAACGCCACCGACAACGCGGGACCCGCGGTGAGCAGTGTGGGCCGGGACCGGTCGCGGTGCCACTGCACCACCCCGATCCCGGCCAGCAGGAAAGTCAGCGGCACGGTGTAGGCCTCGACCACGTCCACCCCGGCGTTGTTCAACAGGTTGGTGGTACCCGCCGAGATGACAAGCGAGCCGACATAGGCGAACGGCAGCCGATGGGGAGCAGCCGCGTACCCCAGCGTGAGGACACCGACCACGAAGAGCGCCAGGGACAGGTGACCGGTGCTCAGGTCCAGCCCCGCCAGCGCCGCGTCGGTGCCGTAGACGGCGCCGAAGATCACGGCGGACAGCTCGACCCCCGACCAGAACGGGTGCGCCCGGTTCGCGGCGACCGCAGCCAGCGTCGCGTTGCCGGCGAACGCCACCAGCAGGACCGCCATCTGCACGCCCGGGCCGGCGTCCGTCACCGCGCGGCCCACCGCCAGCAGCACCGCCGCCTGGGTCGCCCAGGCCCACGCAGACTGCCGCAGCCGAATCGCGGCCACCGCCGACGGGACCACCCACGCCACCGCGGGCAGCACCACGAGAGGCATCGGGACGCTCGCGTGTGCCACGTCGTTCTGGGCGACCGTCCGCAACGTCGTCTGCCCGGTGGCGTCGAGCAGCAGCACCGCGAACGCCAGCAGCGGCTGGGCCACCGAGCCGGCCACCGTGAGCACCCGCGACCACGCAGCCGGCACCGGCGACGTGACGTTGACCAGCCCGAGTCGAACCCACGTCAATCCGACAGCGACAGCGCCCGCCGCGGCGATCAGCACGAGGCTGGAGGCGTCCAGCACCGGGATGACCAGCACTGGGGCGATCCAGGTGACGGCGACCGCCGGCAGCCAGCTCCGCACCGAAGCCGCCGTCGGGACCCACCGGTCGACCACCCGTGCGCTGCACGACGCGATCAGCGCCGGGACGAGGATGAGCAGCCCGAACGCGGCGTAGCGATCCCCCGTCGTGTGGACAGGGCTGTAGCCCACCCGCAGGCCGGCTAGGACGTGGGCGGCGACGGCGAGCGTTCCGGACCCGAGGAGAATCAGTGCGGTCAGGGGGACACGTGCCACCCAGCGATCCAGCGCCGACACGTCGGAGGCCGGCGGAGGAGGAGCGGCCCCGGCGGTCGCCGGCGCGCGGTCCCACCGGAGCGCGGCAGCCCCGAGAGCCACGTCGACGACGGCCACGAGCATCAGCCCGGCGACGAGGCGGGCGCCGTCGACCCGTGCCGCCAGCAGGGCGAGCCAAGGCGCTGCCGCAAGCAGGACGGCCGCCGCGGGTCGGTAGCTGACGATGCGCCGAAGCAGGGTTCCGGCGCTTTCCCGGGGGACCAGGAGGTCGCAGCCGATCACCAAGAACCCGGCCAGCAGCGACGCGAAGGCCCAGTACCGCGCAAGCGGCACGTCGCCGAGACCGGCCAGATCCAGTCCGTGCGCTGCGCCGAGGTCGACCAGGATCAGCCCGGTGGCGATCAGGGCGGCGGTCTCCGCGGCAGCGGGCAGGGAACGCTTGTTTGCGAGTGCGGCACCGGCGGCCGCCGCGGCGGTCAACGCGGCCATGATCGCGGCCTGACCCGCCAGACCGACGACCTGCCAGATCACCACCAGGAAGGCGGCGGCAGCGGACAGCAGCAGCAGAGCGCCGAGGCCGAGCAGGACCTGCTGGGCGGAGAACGACTGTCTTGTGTGCTGCGTGGCGTCGACGTGCGGGCCGGAGGTCGCCGGCGCCGGTCGTGCCGTGGCGGCTTGCGGCGGAGCGAGCAGGTCGGTGATGAGCGCCTGGGACTCGGCCGTCAGGGCGGCGATCTGCTGCTGGACCTGCCACAGCCTCACCGCCTGCGGACCGCGCAGCCGCATCCGGCAGCCGGGACAGTGCTCGAGGCCCGGGGCCAGCGCGGCCCCGCAGTTGGGGCACGAGTACGGGTCGGGTGACGCCACAGCCCAGAAGGTAGCGGCGAATCGCCGTGGGAGGGGGGAGATCGCGCAAGCCGTGCCAACCGCCACGCCCGTGCTACTTGACATAATGTCGCTTATCGGCGATTGGCGGAACAGTGCTCGTGGGGCCGGTTCGGATGTCCGCTCGGTCAGTCCTCGCCGCCCCCGGGCTGTCGCCGCGGTGTCGCCCCGACGTAGCGAGCGAGATGCTGGCCGGTCAGCGTGGAGCGGGCGGCGACCAGCTCGGCGGGCGTGCCCTCGAAGACGACCCGGCCGCCGTCGTGGCCGGCGCCCGGACCCAGGTCGATGATCCAGTCGGCGTGGGCCATCACCGCCTGGTGGTGCTCGATGACGATCACCGACTTCCCGCCGTCGACGAGTCGGTCCAGCAGGCCGAGCAGCTGCCGGATGTCCGCGAGGTGGAGCCCGGCGGTCGGCTCGTCGAGAACGTAGACCCATGGATCGGCAGAGCCCTTCTCGCCCAATGAACTGGCCAGCTTGAGCCGCTGCCGCTCGCCCCCGGACAGCGTCGTGAGCGGCTGCCCCAGAGTGACATAACTCAACCCCACGTCCGCCAGCCGCTGCAGGATCTGGTGGGCCGCCGGGGTGCGCGCCTCGCCGTCGGCGAAGAACTCCTCGGCCTCGGTCACCGACATCGCGAGCACGTCGGCGATGTTCCGGCCGCCCAGCGTGTACTCCAGCACCGCGGCCTGGAAGCGCCTGCCCTCGCAGTCCTCGCAGGTGGACTCCACCGTGGCCATCACGCCCAGCTCGGTGTAGACGACGCCGGCGCCGTTGCAGGTGGGGCAGGCGCCCTCGGAGTTGGAGCTGAACAGCGCCGGCTTCACGCCGTTGGCCTTCGCGAACGCCTTGCGGATCGGGTCGAGCAGGCCGGTGTACGTCGCGGGGTTGCTCCGCCGCGAACCGCGGATCGCACCCTGGTCGACCACCACGACACCCTCGCGGCCGGCGACCGAGCCGCTGACCAGCGAGCTCTTGCCGGAGCCGGCGACGCCGGTCACCACGCACAGCACCCCGAGCGGGATGTCGACGTCCACGTCTTGCAGGTTGTGCGTCGACGCGCCCCGGACCTCCAGCGCGCGCGCCGAGGTGCGCAGCGACTCCTTGAGAGTCGCCCGGTCGTCGAGATGGCGGCCGGTGATGGTTCCGCTCCCCCGCAGCGCCTCCACGGTCCCCTCGAAGCAGACGGTGCCGCCGCCGGTGCCCGCGCCGGGCCCGAGGTCGACGACGTGGTCGGCGATCGCGAGCGTCTCGGGCTTGTGCTCCACCACGAGCACCGTGTTGCCCTTGTCCCGCAGTCGTAGCAGCAGGGCGTTCATGCGCTCGATGTCGTGCGGGTGCATGCCGATCGTCGGCTCGTCGAAGACGTAGGTGACGTCGGTCAGCGAAGAGCCGAGGTGGCGGATCATCTTGGTGCGCTGCGCCTCTCCCCCGGACAGCGTCCCGGACGGCCGGTCGAGCGACAGGTAGCCCAGCCCGATCTCCGCGAAGGAGTCGAGCAGGTGCTGCAGTCCGGCGAGCAGCGGGGCCACCGACGGCACGTCGAGGTCGCGGACCCATCCGGCCAGGTCGCTGATCTGCATCTGGCACACGTCGGCGATGTTCCTGCCGTTGATCGTCGACGAGCGGGCCTCGGGGGTGAGCCGGGTGCCCTCGCACACCGGGCAGGTGCCGAACGTGATGGCCCGCTCCACGAACCGGCGTACATGAGGCTGCATCGCCTCCACGTCCTTGGAGAGCATCGACTTCGAGATCTTCGGGATCAGCCCCTCGTAGGTGAGGTTGACGCCCTCGACCTTGATCTTCTCCGGCTCGCCGTACAGCAGCTTGTCCAGCTGCTTCTTGGTGAACTTCGCGATCGGCTTGTCCATCGGGAACCCGGCGCCGCCGAAGATCCGGCCGTACCAGCCGTCCATGCTGTAGCCGGGGACCGTGAGCGCGCCGTCGGACAGCGACTTGGTCTCGTCGTACAGGGCGCTCAGGTCGAAATCGGAGACCTGGCCCATGCCCTCGCACTTCGGACACATGCCGCCGAGGTAGACCGCGTCCTTCACGACCCTCTTCTCGACCCGGCCGCCCTTCTCGGTGCTCATCACGCCGCCCGCGCGGCGGGTGGGGACGTTGAAGGAGAAGGCGGTGGGCGGGCCGATGTGCGGCTTCCCAATCCGGCTGAACAGGATCCGCAACATGGCGTTGGCGTCGGTGGCGGTTCCGACGGTGGACCGGGGGTTGGCGCCCATCCGCTCCTGGTCGACGATGATCGCCGTTGTCAGGCCCTCGAGTACGTCGACCTCCGGCCGTGCCAGCGTCGGCATGAAGCCCTGCACGAACGCGCTGTACGTCTCGTTGATCATCCGCTGGGACTCGGCGGCGATGGTGCCGAACACCAGCGAGCTCTTGCCCGAGCCGGACACGCCGGTGAACACCGTCAGCCGGCGCTTCGGGATCTCGACGTTGATGTCCTTGAGGTTGTTCTCGCGCGCCCCCTGGACTCGGATCAGGTCGTGGCTGTCGGCGACGTGCGGCATGGGGCGCAACTTACCCAGTCAGCCGACCTGGTTGATCCGGATCAGGTTGCCGGCGGGGTCCCGGAACGCGCAGTCGCGCACGCCGTACGGCTGATCGGTCGGCTCCTGGACGACCTCCGCGCCCGAGGCCTGCACCTGGTCGAACGTGCCGTCCACGTCGGTGGTGGCCAGGTTGATGATGGCGAAGGTGCCCTTGGCCATCATCTCGGCGATCGTCCGGCGCTCGTCGTCGGTGATGCCGGGCGTGGCCGCCGGCGGGTACAGGACGATCGACGTTTGCGGCTGGTCCGGCGGGCCCACCGTGATCCAGTGCATCCCGCCGTACTCCACGTCGCTGCGCACCTCGAAGCCCAAGGTGTCGCGGTAGAAGGCCAGCGCGGCCTGCGGGTCTTCGTGCGGCAGCATGGCCGAGTGAATGGAGATGTTCATGCGGTCACGCTAGCTGCGGGCCGGCGACCGGGGCTTCTCTATTCCTGACCGGTCTGGTGATCTGTTTCGCCACGCACGACGGCATCCCCTCGGTCGCACGCACCGCCTCGCGCCGGTAGGTGCGCGGCGGCATCCCCACGAGCTCGGTGAAGCGGGTGCTGAAGGTGCCCAGCGACGAGCAGCCGACCGCGAAGCAGACGTCCGTGACGCTGAGGTCGCCGCGGCGCAGCAGCGCCATCGCGCGCTCGACGCGCCGGGTCATCAGGTAGCTGTACGGCGACTCGCCGAAGGCGAGCCGGAACTCGCGGCTGAGGTGCCCGGCCGACATGTGCACGCCGCGGGCCAGGGCCTCGACGTCCAGCGGCTGGGCGTACTCCCGGTCGATCCGGTCCCGCACGCGGCGTAGCCGCGCGAGGTGGCGCAACCGCTCCGGCGTCACCACCACGTCCTTCGAGCGGTCTCGGGCCACGCCCACACGCTACTGCCATGCCCCGACAACCGAGAACCCTTGCCGGGCGTCCAACGGTCGACCGACCTCGAGGAGAAGCCGACCATGCGCAACATCCTTACCTCATTGGCGCTGATCCTGGCAGCTACGGGCTGTGCGACCACGAGCTCCTCTGGTGAGGCGTCCTGCGCCTTCCTGATGCTGTTCCACGGCCGCACCTACGTGGGTATCCCCACCGCCAGCCGCGTGACCGGTGAGCGTCCGCTCGGTTCGGTGCACCGACCGACCTGCTTCGACCACAACCACGTCACCGCCGACGAGCGCGCCGCCGAACGTGCCGCGACGCGAGCTCGGCACCCCGCCTGGACGCTTCCCGGGATCGACCCCAGGCTGGCGTTTGCCATTCCCTCGGAGTTCCCGCGGGTGGTCTTCTACTCCCACCTGGGTAGCTTCCGGCCGCATGACCTGCCGCCGGCGCTTCGACGCATCGTCACCCGCTGATTGCGGAAAGCCGCATCTGGTCCGGGTCCCGTCTCGGGACGTACAGTGTATTTCGTGGCCTTCTCGGAGCGGCCGTCACCAGAACCACGGGGTTCCTCTGATCACGCCCCGAGACCCGGCCGGCACGCGAAGAGCCACTGGAGGAGCGGCACCATGGTCGCGGCCGTGGTCGCCGTGGTAGTGGTTCTGTCCGGCCTCGGCGTCCTGCTGGCCAACCAGACCAACAAGCCGTGGCCGCCCACCGGCCAGGTGCCGGCGGCAGCGCACTCGGCAGGCCGGTCCGCCGGCCAGTCGGCCGCCAACGACGCGCCGACGGCAGCCCAGGCGCTGGCCGCCTGCCGCAGCGTCTGGGCGGCCCAGGACCACGCGCTGCAGGCCGCCCGGCGCTCGATGCGCCAGTGGCAGGTGCACGTGGGCGCCATGAACCAGCTGGTCTCGGGGCAGATCACCCTGGCCCAGGCCAGCACGTTCTGGGCCCGCACCCGCGTGGGAGCCATGCACCGGGTGAAGGTCTTCGAGCGGGCCGACCGGGCGCGGCGGTCCGTCCCCCAACAGTGCACGGTCCCGTCGGGCGCCACCATGCCGACGGTGTCGGCCTGCCTGCGCGGGGTCCAGGTCCGCGATCAGATCCTTCAGGCCGCCGAGCGGGCGATCGCCACCTGGAAGGGGCACATCGCCGACATGGAGATGCTCCGGACCGGCAAGATGTCGCCGACCACCGCGAGCCAGATGTGGATCAAGAGCTGGCATCGAGGCCAGCATCAGATCGACGACTACCAGACCCTGCGTGAACAGGGCCGGGCGCAGCACTGCTGACGCTCAGCGCGCCAGGATCCGGGTGACCTCCACGATCGTCTCCGCCGTGTCGCGGTGATGCACAGCGGCCCACCCCAGCTCACGCGCCGCAGCCACGTTGGTCATCACGTTGTCGACGAAGACCACCTCCTCCGGCCGCACTCCCAGCCGTTGCTCGGTCAGCCGGTAGATCCGCGGGTCCGGCTTGGCCAGCCCCACCTCGTGGGAGTAGACGATCTCGTCCACGAGGTCCTCGAACCCGTAGCGCCGCTGCTCCTCGCGGCGGGCGCCGTCCGCGGAGTTGCTCAAGATCGCCGTCTTGTACGACGGGCGCAGCGACGCGGCGAAATCCCGCAACGCGACATCGAGCTCCCCGCAGTAGGCGTCCCACAGCTCGGCCATCATCAGGTCCGCGTCGTCCGCGGACAGGCCGAGCGCCCCGGCGTACATCGCCCTCATCTGGGCCTCGGACACCTCGCCGAGCAGCATCGAACCGAGCGGGGAGTGCCGCGCCAACCCGGCCTCGAAGGCACCGGGAGCGAGGCCCATCCGGCCCTCCCACCGCCGTACCCAGATCTCCGGCCAGGCGTCGTCCTGGACCCGCTCGAGCACCCCGCCGATGTCGAAGACCACCGCCCGCGGCACCACCGTGGTAGGCATCCGCCCATCGTCGCAGACAGGGCACGGCGCTCCGGCAGGCGGCCGGCCGGTCCCGGTACGGCGGGGAAGGCCCCGGTTGCGTACACTTTCGGTGGCATGTGACTTGAGCCGCGCGCCCTGCGTTGATTTATCTCATATTTGAGATACTCTTTACCTTATGACGGAGGACTACCTGCGCCGGATCGGCAACCTGATCCGGGACGCCCGCAAGCACCGTGGCTGGACCCAGCAGCAGCTCGCCGACGTGCTGGCCACCAGCCAGAGCGCGGTCAACCGCATCGAGCGCGGCCACCAGAACCTGAGCCTGGAGATGCTCGCCAGGATCGGCGAGGCGCTCGACTCGGAGATCGTCGCGCTCGGCGCGGGCCCGACCCACCTCCGGGTCACCGGGCCGACCACGCTGTCGGGCCGCATCGACGTGAAGTCGTCGAAGAACGCCGGGGTCGCGCTGCTGTGCGCGTCGCTGCTCAACCGGGGGCGCACGACGCTGCGCCGGGTCGCCCGGATCGAGGAGGTGAACCGGCTTCTCGAGGTGCTCACCAGCATCGGCGTGCAGGCCCGCTGGCTCAACGACGACAACGACCTGGAGATCATCCCCCCGGCCGACCTGAACCTCGCGGCCATCGACGAGGACGCCGCCCGTCGTACCCGCTCCATCATCTTGTTCCTCGGGCCGCTGATGCATCGCGAGGACGCCTTCGGTCTGCCCTATGCCGGCGGCTGCGACCTGGGCACCCGTACCGTCGAGCCGCACATGGCCGCGCTGCGGCCGTTCGGCCTGGAGGTCAAGGCCACCGAGGGCAGCTACCACGCCACCGTGAACCGGGCGGTGCAGCCGACCCGGCCGATCGTGCTCACCGAGCGCGGCGACACGGTCACCGAGAACGCGCTGCTCGCTGCCGCCCGGCACGACGGCGTCACGATCATCCGCAACGCGAGCCCCAACTACATGGTCCAGGACCTGTGCTTCTTCCTGCAGAAGCTCGGGGTTCGCATCGACGGCGTGGGCACCACCACGCTGACCGTGCACGGTCAGCCCGAGATCGACGTGGACGTCGACTACGCGCCGTCGGAGGACCCGATCGAGGCGATGTCGCTGCTCGCCGCGGCGATCGTCACCCGCTCGGAGATCACCATCTGCCGAGTGCCCATCGAGTTCCTGGAGATCGAGCTGGCGCTGCTGGAGGAGATGGGCTTCGCCTACCACCGCGGGGAGGAGTACGTCGCGGCCAACGGCCAGACCCGGCTGGTGGACATCACCACCCTGGTCTCGGACCTGCACTCCCCCATCGACAAGATCCACCCGATGCCGTTCCCCGGCCTGAACATCGACAACCTGCCGTTCTTCGCGATCATCGCGGCCGTCGCGGAGGGGCAGACGCTCATCCACGACTGGGTCTACGAGAACCGGGCCATCTACCTCACCGAGCTGAACAAGCTCGGCGCCCAGGTCAAGCTGCTCGACCCGCACCGGGTGATGGTCGAGGGCCCGACCCGCTGGCGCGGCGCGGAGCTGGTCTGCCCGCCGGCGCTGCGGCCCGCCGTGGTGATCCTGCTGGCCATGCTGGCCTGCAAGGGCACCTCGGTGCTCCGGTCGGTCTACGTCATCAACCGCGGCTACGAGGACCTGGCCACCCGGCTGAACTCGCTGGGCGCCAGTATCGAGACCTTCCGCGACATCTGATCCGGCGGCTCAGTACCCGGTCGGCCGGGACGCCGTCAACAGCCAGTCCTTGAACAGCTTGTGCAGGTCCTGACCGGAGATCCGCTCCGACAGTGCGATGAACTGACGGGTCGAGGCGCCACCGTGCCGGTGCTCCCGGGCCCAGGTCCGCAGGATCCGGAAGAAGTCCCGGCTGCCCACCCGCTCGCGCAGCGCCTGCAAGGTCATCGACCCGCGCTCGTAGACCGGCGCGCCGAACAGGTCCGCCGGGTCGGTGAACGACGCCGGCGCCGGGGACCACAGCTTCGCCTTCGGCCCGTTCTTGCGGTACAGCCGGTGGAAGATCGTCGACGGGCTCGGGCCGCCGTGCGCGTCGCGCCACAGCCACTCCGCGTAGGTCGCGAACCCCTCGTTGAGCCAGATGTCCATCCAGTCGCGCAGCGTCACGGAGTCGCCGTACCACTGGTGCGCCAGCTCGTGCACGAGCACGATGGCCGGGACGCGGCCGGGGAAGACCGGCCGGTCCTGGGTCTCCAGGGCGTACCCGACGTCGAGCTTGTGCGCGACGATGCCCACGCTGCGCATCGGGTAGGCGCCGAAGTGCCGCTCCTCGAACCGGATGATGCGGGGCAGCAGCCGCCGGGCACGCTGCTGGGAGGGCAGCGAGCGCTGCACGAACGACCAGACCGGCACCTGACGACCATCGACGGCCCGCATCGATGAACGGAAGACGCGGTAGCGGCCGAGGGACACCATCGCCAGGTAGCTGGCCATCGGGACCCGCTCGTGCCAGGTCCAGGTGACCACCCGCTCGTGCCGGATCCGCCGCGTCAGCAGCCCGTTGGCGACGACCGCGAGCCGGACGGGCGCGGTGACCTTGAAGGTGTAGCGCGCCTTGTCGCGCGGGGTGTTGTCGACCGGTATCCAGGTCATGGTCCCGACCGGTTCGCCGAGCGCTGTGGCACCGTCCGGTGTGCGGATCCACCCTTCCGACGACCCGTCGGGATCGGTGTGCCGGACGGGGTGGCCGCCGTAGGAGATCGACGCGGTGAAGACGCCTCGCACCGGGGTGGTCGGGGTGATGATCAGCTCGTGACCGTGCCGGGTGAAGTCGGCGCTGCGCCCGTCGACGTACACGGTCTGGACGCGCAGTCCGGACAGGTCCAGCGAGAACGACGACAGGCCGTGCTCGGCGCGAGCCCTGATCGTGGTGACCGCCTCGATGCGGTTGTGCTTCGGGCGGTAGCCCAGCACGACACGGTAGTGGCGCACGTCGTACCCGCCGTTGCCGGCGAAGGGGAACAACGAGTCCCCGGACCGGGTCGACCCGGGCACGGGGCCACCCGCTTGTCTGACCGCGCCTGCCGGGCCTCCCCCGGCACCGGTCAGGGTCAGCCCCAGGGCAAGCGCGGCCGCCACTCTCACGCCGCGGCCGGCCAGGGCTGAAGCAGTACGACGGACGGAAGCCTGCGGTGCGGTCATCGACCCTCCTCGGTGCGCGTGGCTCGAGCCCATCGTCTCTCCGCGGACCGCCCGTCGGCATGCCGCAAGCAGACTAGTAACCACCCCGGTTTGCCGATCCGTTTTAGGTATGCCTAACCTATTCTCACCAAGGCGGACCACTCACGACTGCGAGAGAGCACCACCCATGAGCCTGTCCATGACCCTGCTGCTCGGCTTCATCGCCGGTGTCACCATCCTGCTCGGACTGCCGGTCGGCAGGCTGCGCAAGCCGGCGCCCTCCCTGCGGCTGCTGCTGAACGCCATCGCGGTCGGCGTGCTGCTGTTCCTGGCCTGGGACGTGCTCTCCGAGGCGTGGGAGCCCATCGACGAGGCGCTCAGCTCCGTGCACGAGGGCCACGGCGGGCTCGGGGCCGCGATCGGCTACGGCGTGCTGTTCATCGTCGGCATCGCGGTCGGCCTGTTCACGCTGGTCTGGTACGAGCGCTGGATGGGCAGGCAGATCGCCGCGAAGCCGGCAGGCGCCGCGTCCCGCCCGAACGGGCCCGGGGCGATGACGGTCGGCGAGGTGCACCCGCCGCGGGGCCTGGCCTCCTGGTCGTCGGCCAAGCGGCTCTCGCTGCTGATCGCCGTGGGCATCGGGCTGCACAACTTCGCCGAGGGGCTGGCCATCGGGCAGGCGGCCGCGGTCGGCCAGATCGCGCTGGCGCTGATGCTGGTGATCGGCTTCGGGCTGCACAACGCCACCGAGGGCTTCGGCATCGTGGCCCCGCTGGCTGCCGACGTCGACGAGGACGGCCGGGCCCGCACCCCGAGCTGGCGGTTCCTGCTGACCCTCGGACTGATCGGCGGGGGCCCGACCTTCGTCGGCACCGTGATCGGCCACGGCTTCACCAACGAGGCGCTCAGTGTGGTGTTCCTGACCCTGGCCGCCGGGTCGATCCTCTACGTGATCACCCAGCTGGTCGGCGTGGCGGCGCGCGCCAAGCGTTCGGACCTGCTCGCCTACGGCATCGTGCTGGGCCTGCTCGCCGGCTTCCTCACCGACGCGATCGTCACCGCCGCGGGCGTCTAGAACAGGGTCTCGATGTAGGACCGGGCGCGGGGCCGGCTGGGCGGCGGGGCGGTCATGTCGGCGGTGATCCGGGGCAGCGGGGCGGTCTTCGGGCCGCTGTGCGCGTGCCAGTCGACCTCCGCCTCCACCAGGTTGCCGAGCTCGGCACGGTCCAGGAACACCCCGTTGCAGGACGAGCACTGGGCCACCGAGACATCCCCCACGGACCTGGTTGTCATCGTCGACTGGCATTTCGGGCAGGTCATCTCGTCCATGGCCGAACGATACCCGGCGCGGCCAGGGCGCGAATGGCGGCTCCGCGGCACGGCTCGGTGAATACTTGCCGTCGTGACCCGACGTCCGACCGGCCACCCGTTCCTGGACGCGGGGCTGGAGCATCCCGGCTCGGTGCTGGCCTTCGCGCACCGGGGTGGTGCTTTCCACCCCGACCTGGAGGGCCTGGAGAACAGCGTGGCCGCCTTCGAGCACGCCCTCGACCTCGGCTACCGCCATCTGGAGACCGACGTGCACGCCACCCGGGACGGGGTGCTGCTCGCCTTCCATGACGCCGCGCTGGACCGGGTCACCGAGCGCACCGGACGGCTGGAGGAGCTGTCGTACGTCGACGTGGCGGCCGCGATGATCGCCGGCCGGGAACAGATCCCGGCCCTCGAGACGCTGCTGGAGCGGTTCCCGAACGCGTTCTTCAACATCGACGTCAAGTCAGGGACTGCGGTCCGGCCGCTGGCGCGGCTGCTCGACCGGACGCGGACCCAGGACCGGGTCTGCGTGGCCTCCTTCTCGCACCGCCGGATCGTCGAGTTCCGCAGGCACACCCGGGGCCGGGTGCTCACGGCCGCGTCCCCGCCCGAGGTGGCAGCGGTCCGCTTCTCCCCCGGTCCCCTGTCCCGCGCGCTGCCCTTGCGACGGGCACCGCTGCAGGTGCCGCACCGGTTCCAAGGCCTCCGGGTGGTGACCGCCGGCTTTGTGGCGCGAGCGCACCGCGCCGGCCGGCAGGTGCACGTGTGGACCATCGACGATCCGCGGGAGATGCACCAGCTGCTCGACCTCGGGGTCGACGGGTTGATGACCGACCGGACCGACCTGCTGCGCGAGGTGCTCCTCGCCCGCGGACAGTGGATGGGAGCCACCCTGTGACCGAGACGATCCCGACCGGGCAGCTGCGCCGCCGCGAGCAGCGGGCCTGGTACTGGTACGACTGGGCGAACTCGGCCTACGTGACCACGACGGGCACCGTGCTGTTCGCGCCGTACCTCACCTCGGTCGCCGAGACAGCCGCCTGCGGCGCGCCCGGCACCGCCGAGCAGCCGTGCACGACCGACCTGGTGCTGTTCGGGTTCCTGGCGGTCTCCCCGGGCTCCCTGGTGTTCTACGTGGTGACGTTGGCCACCATCTTCTCCGCGCTGGTGCTCCCGGTGGTCGGCGCGGCCGCCGACCGGTCCGGCCACAAGCGGCGGATCCTGGGCGGGTTCGCCTGGGCCGGCTCGGTGGCCGCCGCCCTGATGTTCCTGGTCACCGGCTCCGACTGGCAGCTGGGCACCGCGCTGCTGTTCGTGGCCACCTTGTGCTTGGGCTCGTCGCTGGTGGTGTACGACGCGATCTTGTGCGAGATCGCCACACCGGAGGAGCGCGACCGGGTCTCCTCCCGCGGCTGGGCGCTCGGCTACCTCGGGGGCGGGCTGCTGCTGGCCGTCAACCTGGCCGTCGTCACCCTGCACGACAGCCTCGGACTCTCGACCGCGATGGCGGTCCGGCTGAGCCTGCTGTCGGCCGGGGTCTGGTGGGCCGGCTTCACGCTGATCCCCTACCTGGGCATCCGCGACCGGGCTCCCGTCGCGGTGGTCCCCGAGCGTGGCGGCCTGCTGCGGCAGAGCTTCGGCCAGCTGCTGACCACGCTCCGCGACCTGCGGCACTACCCGGTGACGATGACCTTCCTGCTGGCCTACCTGTTCTACAACGACGGCATCCAGACCGTGATCACCTCGGCCTCTGTGTACGGCGAGAAGCAGCTCGGCTTCGGCACCTCCATGCTGATCGGCACCATCTTGATGGTGCAGTTCGTGGCGTTCGTCGGCGCCCTGATCTTCGGGCGGGCGGCCGGGCGGTTCGGCAGCCGGCGGGTGATCCTCGCGGGGCTGCTGGTCTGGCTGGCGGTGGTGGCCGTGGCCTACTTCCTGCCCCGCGGACGCATCGTCTGGTTCCTGGTGCTGGCCGTCGGCATCGGCCTGGTGCTCGGCGGCACACAGGCGCTGTCCCGGTCGTTCTTCAGCCTGTTGATCCCCCGGGGCCGGGAGGCGGAGTACTTCAGCCTCTACCAAGCGTGCGAGCGGGGCACCAGCTGGCTGGGCACCCTGGTGTTCGGGCTGGTGCACCAGTGGACCGACTCCTACCGGCCGGCGATCCTCGCCCTCGCCGTGTTCTTCCTGGTCGGCCTGGTGCTGCTCGCCCGCGTGGACCCGGTCCGGGGGACGCGGGAGGCGCACCGGCCCGCCCCGGTAGCGGCGTAGCGCCATGCTGGCCTACGGTCGGGGTGTGAAGCCCGTGTGGGCGGGTACGTCGTGGGACGGAACACACACTTCGACCCCGACCGGGCGGGAATCTCCACACCGCACGGATCGTTGGACGGACTGGAAAGCGCCAACACCAGGAGGTGGCTCATGGGAGAGCGGACACTACGCGGCGCGCGCCTCGGCGGACAGAGCTTCGAGGACGAGCGTGGCATCGAGTTCGCGGCGCGGCAGAACGTCGCGTACGTCTGTCGGCAGGGCCACGAGTTCGAGGTGACCATGGCGGCGGAGGCCGAGGTCCCGGCCGTGTGGGAGTGCCCGCGCTGCGGTGCTGAGGCGCTCAGCAAGGACGGCGCGGAGCCCGAGGCCAAGGCGGAGCGTCCGGCCCGCACCCACTGGGACATGCTGCTGGAGCGCCGCTCCCTCAAGGAGCTCGAGGACATCCTCGCCGAGCGGCTCGAGCTGCTCCGTGGCGGGGAGATCGGACCGGCCCACCTGCACCGGGCGGCCGGAAAGGCCAAGCCGCCCGCGAAGAAGAAGGCCGCCAAGAAGTCAGCCTGAGCCCCGGGTCAGGGGGAAGCTCAGTCGACGACGTCGCCCTGGACCACGGAATCCGGTCCGGGGCGTCGTGATGTCCGGGTCCCGGTCCCCCGCGCGTCGTACATCCCGATCAGCGGGCTGGCCAGAAACTTCCGGGTCAGGAGGGCGGTCAGCAGCCGTCTGGCGAACGGGCGGGTGAACGGAAGCACGCAGAACAGGCCGAACACGTCGGTCACGAAGCCTGGGGTCAGCAGCAGCGTCCCGCCGACCAGGATCAGGGCCCCGTCGGCCAGCTCGCGGGCCGGCACCCGGTGCTCGTCCAGCGCCTGCCGCAGCGCCGTCCAGGCCCGGCCGCCCTGGTGCTTGACCAGGTAGCTGCCCAGCATGCCGTCGGCGATCAGCAGCAGCACCGTCCACCAGGCGCCGATCACCTGGCCGACTTGGATCAGCACGTAGATCTCGAGCACCGGCACCACCACGAACAGCAGTGCCAGCAGCCCCCACCAGACCCTGCGGGTCATCGACTCACCTCAGCCCCTTCGGGCACTCATGCGTTGTGCCTCTCCTTCGAGAGTACGTCGCGGGCCTGACGGAACCGTTGCCGAGCGCCCCAGACGGTGATCCTGCGCAGCGACTCCACGGCGATCGCCCGGTTCATCTTCGACTGCCCGCGCACCCGCTCCACGAACTCGATGGGCACCTCTTCGACGCGCAGCCCGGCCCGCACGGTGCGCCAGACCAGGTCGGTCTGGAAGCAGTAGCCGACCGACCGCACCTTGGACAGGTCGATGGTCTCCAGGGTGCGGCGCCGGAACAGCCGGAAGCCCCCGGTGACGTCGTGCACCGGGATGCCGAGCAGCGTCCGGGCGTACAGGTTCCCGCCCCGGGAGAGCGCCTGCCGGGTCCACGCCCAGTTGGTGACCTTCCCGCCCGGCACCCACCTGGACCCGAGCACCAGGTCCGCCCCGGAGAGCGCGTCCAGCAGCCGGCCCAGCTGCTCGGGCTGGTGCGAGCCGTCGGCGTCCATCTCCCCGATCACGTCGTAGCCGCGTTCGAGGGCGACCCGGAAGCCGGCCAGGTAGGCGGTGCCCAGCCCCTGCTTCCCGGTGCGGTGCAGCACCTCCACCTGCGCGTCGGCGGCCGCCAGCTCGTCGGCCAGCTTCCCGGTGCCGTCCGGGGAGTTGTCGTCGACGACGAGGACGTCGCTCTCGGGGTGCGCGCGGCGGATCCTCCCGACGATCCAGGCAAGGTTGTCGTGCTCGTTGTAGGTCGGGACGACCATCACCATCCGGTGCGTGCCCATCGCTGCGCCTGACCTCCGCTACCGGCTGTCGGACCCGACCCCGGCCAGGCCCGGGTGGGGCGCCCGTGCGGTCACGGGGCGGCGCCGACGATAGCCGCTCAGCAGGCCGGCCAGCACCGAAATGCCGGCGATCAGCGCCAGCCCGCGGTCCACCCAGCCGCCGAACCGGACGCCCGGCGTCAGCCCGGTTCCCAGCTCGATCCCATCCACCAGTACCCGCTGGGTGCGCACCGGTGCCTGGTCGACCACGTGCCCGTCGGGGGCCACGATCCCGGAGATGCCGTTGGTGGCCGCCACGACGACGTACCGGTCGGACTCGATGGCCCGGAGCCGGGCGATGGCGAACTGCTGCTGGAGCTGGCCGGTGCCCATGTACGTCGCGTTGTTGGTCTGCACGGTGACCACCTGCGCGCCCAGCCGCATCTCGGTGCGCAGCAGGTCGTCCCAGGCGACCTCGAAGCAGATCAGGTCACCGACCTTGACCCCGGCCATGTGCACCAGGCCCGGCCTGGTCCCCGGCAGCATGTCGTAGGGGATCTGGTCCAGGCGGCGGAAGTACGGCGCGATGAGGCTGCGCAACGGGATGTACTCCCCGAACGGCACCGGGTGCTGCTTGGCGTAGCGCTCCCCCGGACCGGTGCGCGGCGACCACACGATGCCTTCGTTCTGGTCCTGGTGCGGTCCAGGGCCCAGCACCATCGCGCCGACCAGGACGGGCACCCCGACCCTGTCCACCGCGCCCTGGATCTCCTGGTAGACCCCGGGGTCCCGGAACGGGTCGATGTCGGTGGAGCTCTCCGGCCAGATCACCAGGTCCGGTTTCGGCCGGGCGCCGGCGGCCACCTGTGCGGCGAACCGCTCGGTGGCGTGCACGTGGTTGTCGACCACCGCGTGAGCCTGCGCGAAGGCATCCAGCCCGATCCCCGGAACGTCTCCCTGCACCGCCGCGACGGTCACCTGGTGCCCGGAGGCGCGGTGCTGGAGAGGGAAGACGTACGCGAGACTGACCAGCACCCCGGTCACGACGACCGCGGCGACCGCCCGCACCGGCACTCGGCGCACGCGCAGGACAGCCCACGCCAGCACGGTCCCGAGCAGCGCGACCGCGAAGGTGACCCCGCCGGTGCCGAGGTAGGCGAACAGCGGCGCGAGCGGGGTGCCGGCGGTCCCGAACGCCAACCTGCCCCAGGGGAACCCCCCGAACGGGAAGATGCTGCGCAGCAGCTCGGCACCGACCCAGCAGCAGGCGGTCCACAGCGGCCAGCCGGGCAGCCGGGCGACCGCCGCGGTGGCCAGCCCGAGCAGCCCGTAGTAGAGCCCCTCGAACACCGAGAGCATGATCCACGCGTCTGCGCCGATCACCTGCAGCCACGGCATCAGGGTGAGCATGAACGCGGTCCCGAACACCCAGCCGAGACCGAACCCCCGACGCAGCCGGCTCCCACGACACAGCAGGGTGAGCGCCGCTGCCCCGGCGGGCAGGAGCAACGCCACGCCGAAAGGCGGGAACCCGAGACCGGTGACCACGCCGGCAAGTGCGGCAAGGGCGAGCAGGACGAGCAGCGGCACACCCACAACCTATCCGCGGCCACCAGACCCGCACGGAACGGGGGAGAGCCCGGGCCCTTCGGACCGAACCCGCCGCCGCTGGCTGCCGGCGTCGGGCCCGTTGTCTACTGGGCGCCGGGCTCCCTCCGTGTCCCACCCCGCTGCGACGGCCCTGACTTCCCGGGAGAGCGTGCCCCCTGGTTCGTGGTACCCGACCCGGTCACGCATCGTCTGAGGACATCAGGCTGTCGGAGCGGCCTGCTTGGAGCGACCCCGGAAGACTGGACAGGACCGGCGGTTCCTGTCAACCGCGCCCTGACCAGCACATTCGTGAGAATGCGCAGGTCAGGGACACCCTGCCGGAGCCGATCGTCGCCGAACTTTTCCTTGCTGCGCGGCGTGTCGTGCCGGCGACACGCCGGGAGCGCTCAGCGGCGTCCCTCAGGGACCACCCGGGAGACGCTCACTCCGTTCGCCCCTCGGGGACCACCACGGTCCCGGTGGCGGTGGTCGCCACCACCGGCATGTCGAGCACCCGAGCGGCGGACTCGGAGACCTCCGGGTTGCCGCGCGCCACCACCGTCGCCGTGAAGCTCAGGGTCCGGGACCGGCGCCCGACGCGGACCACCTCCGCGGTCACCTCGAGCACGTCGCCGGCGCGCACCGGGGCCCGGAACTGCACCTCGGAGTACGACGCGAACAGCCCCTCGTCGCCGTCGGTGCGGATGCACACCTCGGTGGCCACATCACCGAACAGGCCGAGCGAGTAGGCGCCGTCGACGAGGTTGCCGGCGTAGTGGGCATGGGAGTACGGCACGTAACGCCGGTGCGTCACCGTCAGCCCGACCCGGGGGGCCTGGTCGTTCATGACGCCTTCCTTCCCGGCCGCTGGGTCACCAGCCGGTGCACCAGGAAGGAGGCGACGTCCGCGGGCGTCGTACCCCTTCCGAAGACCCGGTCCACGCCCAGGTCGGCGGAGGCGCTCTCGTCGAAACGCGGGCCGCCCACGATCAGCAGCGGACGCCGGTCCGCCGGGTAGGCCTCCCGGAACGCCGCCGACATCTCCTTGGTGTTCAGGATGTGCGCGTCACGCTGGGTGACCACCTGCGAGACCAGCACGGCGTCGGCCTTCTCCTGCCGTGCCCGGGCAACCAGCTCCGGCACGGAGACCTGGGCGCCGAGGTTGACCACCTTGACCTCCCGGTAGTACTCCAGGCCCTTCTCCCCCGCGAATCCCTTGATGTTCAAGATCGCGTCGATGCCGACGGTGTGCGCGTCGGTGCCGATGCAGCCACCCACCACCGCCAGCCGGCGGCGCAGCCCCTTGCGGATGGCCAGGTTGATGTCCTTCGGCGAGAGCAGCGGGTAGTCCCGCTCCACGACCTTCACCTTCGAGGTGTCGACCAGGTGGTTGACCCGACCGTAGACGACGAAGAACGTGAAGTCGGGGCCCATCGCCTTGGCGTGCACGACGAGCGCCGGGTCGATGCCCATCTTGTTGGCCAGCTGGGCCGCAGCCCCCTCGGCGACCTTCGAGTGCGGCATCGGCAGCGTGAAGGACACCTGCACCATGCCGTCTCCGGTCGTGTCGCCGTAGGGGCGCAGGATCCTGCCCTCGGCGGTCTCCGTCGCCACCACTACTTGCCCTCCAGGATCTCGCTGGCCGGGTTGTAGTAGCCCGGCGCCTTCTTCGCCACGCCGTCAAGGCCCTTGCCGCCGTCCGCCGGCCGCTTCATCAGCCCGAACGTGCCGTCCCCGATCGCCTCGAGCAGGCCGTGCTTGCCCTCGTGGGCGAGGATCCGCTCCAGCAGCTCGATGCTCTCGCCGAGCACCTGTCTGGCGCGCTGGGCGATGAACCCGTCCGGGGCCGGGTGGAAGTCCTCCCCGAGCCGGCCGGCGGCGTTCATCACGTAGCGGACGTTCTGCAGGGCCAGGTCGCGGTCGGACAGCCACGGGGTGACCACCGCCTCGGTCATCATCCCGACCAGCAGGATGTCCTGGCCGGTCAGCGTGCCGACCAGGTTGAAGAACCCGTCGAGCAGGTAGCCGCGGAACACGTCCCCACTCATGTGCCGGGTCGGCGGCATCCACTTCAGCGGTGCCTTCGGGAACAGGTCCCGGGCGAGCATCGCGTGCGCCAGCTCCATCCGGAAGCTGTCTGGCAGGTCCGGGTCGATCTCGAAGGCGTGCCCCAGGCCCAGCTGCGAGTCCTCGAGGCCGGCCTCCTTGGCGAAGTACTCGTTGAGCAGCTGCGAGACGGTCACCGTGTGCGCCGCCTCGACCGCGTCGGCGGTGGTCAGGTAGTTGTCCTCGCCGGTGTTGATGATGATGCCCGCGCGGGCGTGCACCTGCCGGCTGAACCGCTGGTCGACGAACGTCCGGACCGGGTTGATGTCGCGGAACAAGATGCCGTACATCGAGTCGTTGAGCATCATGTCCAGCCGCTCCAGCCCGGCCAGCGCGGCGATCTCCGGCATGCACAGGCCGGAGGCGTAGTTGGTCAGCCGGACGTAGCGGCCCAGGTCCTTGCTGGACTCGTCCAGGGCAGCCCGCATCAGCCGGAAGTTCTCCTGGGTGGCGTAGGTGCCGGCGAACCCCTCGCGGGTGGCGCCCTCGGGCACGTAGTCCAGCAGCGACTGGCCGGTGGAGCGGATCACCGCGATGACGTCCGCGCCCTCGCGCGCGGCCTGCTGAGCCTGTGGGATGTCCTCGTAGATGTCGCCGGTGGCCACGATCAGGTAGATCCACGGCTTGTGGTCCGGGTCGCCGTATCTCTTCACCAGCCGCTGCCGCTCACGCGCCCGGGCGTCGACCTGCTTGACACCGGCGCCGACCTGCTTGCGGGCCGCGGCCCGGGCCCTGGTCAGGTCGCGGCCCTCGGGGATCCGGAACCGGATCGAACCCGCGGAGGCCTTCTGGGCCAGCGTGGACAGGTCGTCGGCCTCCCCGCGCACCAGCGCGTCCCAGACCGGGACCGCGACGCCGTGCTCGAGACCGGTGTCGGCGGTCACCGCGTCCAGCAGCCGGTTCACCCACGGGATGCCGTCGGCGTCCGCGCCGCGCAGCCCCGCCAGCCGCAGCGTGGCCCGCTCCACGGAGACGGTGGTGTGCTTGCGGGCCAGCTCGACGATCGGCCGACCCGCCTGCCGGGCCAGGCTCCGCGCCTTGCGGACGACCGCCGGGTCGAGGGCCAGCTTGCCCTTCATGAAAGTGCTCCTGTCTCTTCGAAGGCGACCTCGCCGTGCACCATGGTCAGCACGCAGCTGGGCAGGTCGAGGTCGGGATGCAGGTCGGGAAGGTGCGGCACGCCCGCACGCGGGTCGGTGGACCAGGCGGCCACCCGCGGGTCCGGAGTCTGTACGACGAGGTGGCCCGGGACGTCCCAGACGGCCAGACAGGCCGGCGCACCGGGCGCGAGCACCCCGCCCTCGTCGCGGCCGGCGGCCCGCCAGCCGCCGCGGGTGTGCGCCGTGAACGCGGCCCGGGCGGTGATCCGCTCATCCGGGTTCTGGTGCCAGGCGGCAGCCCGCACGGCTCCCCACGGGTCGAACGGGGTGACCGGGGTGTCGGAGCCGAAGGCCAGCGCGATCCCGCTGCGTCCCAGCGACGCGTAGGGGTTCATCGGCAGTGCCCGGTCGCTGCCGAGCCGCTGCGCGTACAGCGAGTCGGGGCCGCCCCACAGCTGGTCGAACATCGGCTGCACGCTGGCCGTGACCCCCAGCTCGGCGAGCACGCCCATCTGCTGGGCGTCGACCATCTCCAGGTGCTCCAACCGATGCCGGCCGGCCACGACCGCTGCCGTTCCGAGCTCCTCGGCGGCCCGGCAGAAGCCGGCCACCACCTCGGCGACTCCGCGGTCGCCGATGACGTGGAAACCGGCCTGCAAACCGGCGCGGGTGCAGGCCACCACGTGGCGGGCGACCTGCTCCGCGTCGAGGTACAGGTGACCGACGGAGTCGGCGTCGGCGTACGGCAGGTGCACCGCCGAGGTCCGTGACCCGATCGAGCCGTCCACGCACAGGTCACCAGCCGCGCCGGCGCAGCCGAGCTCCCGGGCGGCTTCCACGCCGTCCAGCTCCCCCCAGTAGCCGACCACCTCGGGCACGGCTGCCTGCGCGGCGACCTCGCGGCAGGTGGTCAGGTCGTCCGGCAGGGACAGCGACGGGGCACCGAGCTCGTGCACCATGCCGAACCCCTGCCGGGCGGCCAGGTGCAGGGCCTGGCGGATGGCCTCCTCGCGGGCCGACCGCGGCACGATCCGGAACACCGTGTCGCGGGCCCGGTGGTGAGCCTCGCGGGCGACCAGCCCACTCGGGTCGAACCCGTCGGCGTCCGCGATCCCGTCGCCGGCCTCCAGGAAGGCGGTGTTCACGGCCGCGGAGTGCTCGTCGACGCGGGCCAGGTAGGTCGGTCGTGACCCGGCCGCCCGGTCCAGCTCCTCCCGGGTGAACGCCCGCCCGTCCGGCCAGCCGGTCTCGTCCCACCCGAAGCCGAGCACGATCGGGACGTCGGTCCGCGACGCGGCGGCCGCCACGGCGTCCAGCGCGGCCCCCCGGGTCTGGGCGGTGGTCAGGTCCACCCCGGCCATCGCCAGCCCGGTCTGGGCCAGGTGCACGTGCGAGTCCACGAACGCCGGCGTCACCAGCCGGCCATCGAGGTCCACGACCCGGTCGGCGTTGTCGAGGAAGTGCGCCGCAGCGTCGTCGTCGCCGGCCCACACCACCTGGCCGTCCTCGACGCACAGCGCCGTCGCGTGCGGGCTGGCCGGGGTGTGGACGTAGCCGCCGCGCAGAACTGTCCGGGTCACGAGGCCATTGTCCCGTGCGCTGGAAGAGGACGGACAGCGCCTGTCACAGCCGCCTCTCGAAGAGGTTTCGCACCCCGTCCTCGGCGCGGAGCAGGCTCATCGCGTAGTCCGCGTGCCCGGGGGTGTAGCCGTTGCCGATCAGCATGGTGACGTCGGCGGCCAGGCCCTCCGCGCCCAGCGCGGCGGCGCTGAAGGAGGTGGCCATCGAGAAGAAGATGACGGTCCCCCGCTCGGCGGTGGCCAGGATGGCGCCCCCTTCGCAGCCGGGCACGTCCACGCAGACCACGGTCACGTCGGCCGGTCCCCCGGCCTCGGTCACCGCCGCAGCCAGGGCCACCGGGTCCCGGGCATCGGCGACAGCGACGGCGTCGGCGAGGCCGGCCGCACCCAGCAGGTCGGCCTCCTGCTCGTTGGGCACGACTCCGATGGTGCGGGCGGCGCCGGCCTGCCGGGCCGCCGCCAGCGAGAGCGACCCGGACTTGCCGGCGCCGCCGATCACGGTGACGACCGGCCGCCGTTCGACGTACTCCCGCACCACCCGCTGCGTCAGCGCCGGCGCTCCGCACACGTCCATCACCGACAGGGACAGCTCGACGGGCAGGTCCTCGGGGATCCGGGCGGCGATCGAGCGCCCGAACAGGATCGCGTAGCCGGCGGCGGGCACCTGCTCGCTCTTGCCGTCCCAGCGCTCGAGGCCGTCCTCGATCACCAGCGGGGTCAGGGTCAGCGAGACGAGCGTGGCCACCCGGTCGCCGACCTGCAGGCCGAGCGGTGAGGACTCTCCCACCTCCTCGACCCGGCCGACCAGCATGCCGCCGGAGCCGGTCTCGGGGTTCTGCATCTTGCCGCGGGAGCGGATGATGTCCAGCACCGCCGCGCGCACGGCGTCCCCGTCGCCGCCGTGGCTGCGTTCGAGCTGCCGGAAGGAGGCCGCGTCGAGGTTGAGCCGCTCCACCCGGATACGCACCTCGTCCGGCCACAGCTCGGCGCGCGTGTCCAGGCGCTGCGCGGCTTGAGGCAGCACCCCCAGTGGCTCCAGCACCCGGTGCAGGCCGGTCGGGTCCCCGACGGCCAGGGCGGACGACTTCGGGGTGGGCACGGGCTGTCCTCCACTGATTGGTGTCCGGGGGCGCAAATCTTGCGGTTCGTCATTGGACGCACCGGAGATTCTTTGCGTACTCTGGCATGCGAGGTCCACGTCACACAACCGCACCCACGGAGGGAGCATTCATGACTGCGGAGGCGACCAGCCACCAGGCCACCGGATCCGTGCAGGACCGGTCCCTGGAGTCCGGCCAGCCGTACCCGTACCGCCGGGTGGAGCTGGTCGAGCCGGACTGGCGCCGGTTCCCCGGGTGGCAGGACGTCACCGCGCAGGAGTGGGAGTCGGTGCAGTGGCAGCGCGCCCACTGCGTGAAGAACCTCAAGCAGCTGCGGGCGCTGCTGGGCGACCTGGTGGACGAGCGGTTCTACGCCGACCTCGAGCGGGACCAGCACGAGCGGGCCACCATGTCGATGTTGCTGCCGCCGCAGATGATGAACACCATCGCCTCCGGGGTCGACCCGTCCGGCCCGGGGTCGCTGACCGAGGCGTTCTACGCCGACCCGGTCCGCCGGTACATGCTGCCGGTGTTCTCCGACCGTCGTACCGACTGGGCCTCACACCCGCACGCCACCCGCGACTCGCTGCACGAGCACGACATGTGGGTGGCGGAGGGGCTGACCCACCGGTACCCGACCAAGGTGCTGGCCGAGCTGCTGCCCACCTGCCCCCAGTACTGCGGGCACTGCACCCGGATGGACCTGGTCGGCAACTCCACCCCGGTCATCGACAAGCTGAAGTTCGCCGGAAAGCCGGTCGACCGGCACACGGCGATGATCGACTACCTCCGCACGACCCCCCAGGTCCGGGACGTCGTCGTGTCCGGCGGCGACGTGGCGAACCTGCCCTGGCCGCGCCTCGAGGACTTCTTGCAGCGGCTCCTGGAGATCGAGAACATCCGCGACATCCGGCTGGCCACCAAGGCGTTGATGGGCCTGCCCCAGCACTGGCTGCAGGATGACGTGCGCGCCGGCATGGAGCGGGTGGCGCGGGTGGCGAACCAGCGTGGGGTGTCCATCGCGATCCACACCCACGTCAACCACGCCGAGTCGGTCACCCCGATGGTCGCCAAGGCGGCCCGGGCGATGCTGGACACCGGCATCCGAGACGTGCGCAACCAGGGCGTGCTCCTGGACGGCGTGAACGCGGACACCGGCTCCCTGCTCGACCTGTGCTTCGCGCTGCTGGACGGGGCGGGGATCATGCCCTACTACTTCTACATGTGCGACATGATCCCGTTCAGCGAGCACTGGCGGGTCTCGGTGGCCGAGGCGCAGCGGCTGCAGCACCAGATCATGGGCTACCTGCCCGGCTTCGCGACTCCGCGCATCGTGTGCGACGTGCCGTTCGTCGGCAAGCGGTGGGTGCACCAGCTCGCCGACTACGACCACGAGCTGGGCATCTCATACTGGACCAAGAACTACCGGACGTCGATCGAGGCCGACGACCCCGAGGCGATGACCCGGACCTACGAGTACTACGACCCGATCCACACCCTTCCCGAGGCCGGTCGGGCCTGGTGGCGCGAGCACGCCGGCGACTCGCTCGCGGAGGCGGAGAAGCGGGCGAGGGCGTCCCGCGAGGCCGCCGAGGCGCAGAAGCTCATCCCCGTCCACTGAGCGCGTCGACGAGCCGGCCGGCGGGGCTGTTCAGTCCCCACCGCTCGGCGAGTGCGACCACCCGGTCGGGATCTCTCGGCGTCCGCGGCAGCGTCAGGTCGGGGTCCCCGAGGTCGATGTCCCGCGCGACCGCGACGACCCTGGGAGCCACCGCCAGGTAGTCGGCCGCATCCTTGATGCGTCGGCGGGCCGCCGGGGCCAGGTCGGAGGCCGGGTCCTCGGCGGCGGCCACGATCGCGGCCAGGTCGGCGTACTTCGCGAGCAGGCCGGCCGCGGTCTTCTCCCCGATCCCGGACACGCCGGGCAGGCCGTCGGAGGGGTCGCCGCGGAGGGCGGCGAAGTCGGCGTACTGCGCGGCGTCCACGCCGTACTTCTCGCGTACGACGGAGCTGGTGACCCGCTCGTGCCGGCCGACCCCGCGCGCGGTGTAGAGCACCCGGACCTCACGCGCGTCGTCGACGAGCTGGAACAGGTCCCGGTCCCCCGTGACCACGTCGACGGGCCCCTTCGCGGTGGTGGCCAGCGTGCCGATGACGTCGTCGGCCTCGTAGCCGGCCGCACCCACCACCGCGATCCCGAACGCGTCCAGCACGTCGCGGATCACCGGGACCTGCGCCTCGAGCGCGTCGGGCACCTCCTCGACGTCGGGTGCGGCGCTCCCCTCGACCTCCACCCGGTGCGCCTTGTACGACGGGATGAGGTCCACGCGCCAATGCGGTCGCCAGTCCTCGTCCCAGCAGCAGGCCAGCGACGTGGGCCGGTAGTCGGTCACCAGCCGGCTGATGAAGTCCAGCAGCCCCCGCACCGCGTTGACCGGCGTGCCGTCGGGAGCCTTGAACGAGTCCGGCACCCCGAAGAAGGCCCGAAAGTACAACGAGGCGGTGTCCAGGAGCATCAGTCGGTCGGTCACGCGCTCAGTCTGGCATCGCCGACCGACCTCGGCGGATATTGTGTCGCCGTGGAAGACCTGGACCGGCACATCCTCAGCCTGCTCGCCGCGGACGGACGGATGTCCTTCACCGACCTCGGCAAGGCCACCGGCCTGTCCACCTCGGCGGTGCACCAGCGGGTCAAGCGGATGGAGAGCCGCGGCCTGGTCAAGGGCTACGCCGCGGTCGTCGACTACGAGCAGGCGGGGCTGCCGCTCACGGCGTTCATCTCCATCCGGCCGATCGACCCTTCCCAGCCCGACGACTCACCGGAGCGGCTCCGCGGCCTGCAGGAGATCGAGTCGTGCTGGTCGGTGGCCGGTGAGGAGTCCTACATCCTCAAGGTCAGGGTCGCCAAGCCCACGGACCTCGAGGACCTGCTGGCCCGGGTCCGGGCGGTCGCCAACGTGGCCACCCGGACGACGATCGTGCTCTCCACGCCGTACGAGAACCGCCAGGTCACCTAGTAGCCGATCGGCCGGAGCGGCAGCGGGTACCGACGCGGTGGACCTTGCCGTTGCTGGTCGGTCGTGCAGCGCACGTGCAGCCGGCCGAACACCGGACCCCGGCGGTCCTGACGACGTGACCGAGACGCAGGTGCGCCGGTGGTGGTGGTGGTGGAACGTTCCACCGGCGGGAGCGCCGGCCCGGCCGAAGCGGGCGTCAGTCCGACAGCGAGGAGTAGGCGACGACGCCGCGGCGCAGGGCACCGGCGCTGAGCCGGGCGGTCTCGCGCAGCTCCCCCGCCCCCGCTGCGTCGGCGACCTGGTCGGCCAGGTCGAGCAGCTGCTTCATCCAGCGCACGAAGTCCCCGGCCGCCAGGTCGGTCTCGGCGAGCACCTCCCCGAGCGAGGCGCCTTCTGCCCACCGGTACGCCGCCCAGGCGAACCCGAGGTCCGGCTCGCGCAGGAAGTCGAGGCCGTGGTCGCGCTCGAGCTGGTCCAGGTCTCCCCACAGCGACACCATGTCCGCCAGCGTGGCGCGGACCCGCCCGCCAGGCACGCGTGGCGCGGAGGCGTCGTCGGCGTGCCGCGACTCGAACACCAGCGTGGACAGCGCCGCGGCCAGCTCGCTCCGCGACAGCCCGCCCCACAGGTTTTGCCGGAGGCACTCGGCGGCGACCAGGTCCATGTCGCTGTAGAGCCGCATCAGCCGCTGCCCGTCCGGGGTGACCCGGTCCTGGTGCAGGTAGCCCAGCGCGGACAGCAGGTCGCAGACCCGGTCGAACTGCCGGGCGATGGTGTTCGTGCGCTGCTCGATCCGGCGGCGCAGCCCCTGGGTGTCGCGGGCCAGCTTGTGGTAGCGCTCGGCCCACCGGGCGTGGTCCTCGCGGTCCGGGCAGCCGTGGCAGGGGTGCGCCCGCAGCTCGCGGCGCAGCCTGCTGATCTCCTGCTCCGCGTCCTCCCCGACGGCGCCGCCCCGGCGGCCGGGCCGGGAGCGCGGCGGCGGGGGGAACCCGTGCGTCTTGGCGCGCAGCGCGGACGCGAGGTCACGCCGCGCCTGTGGGTTGCGCCCGTTGAACGACTTCGGCACCCGCATCCGGGTGACCGCCGCCACCGGTACCGGGAAGTCGACCATCGTCAGCCGCCGCGCGTGCCGGTCCGCGGTCACCACGTAGGGCCGCGGTCCCTCCCGGTCCGCGGACGTGCCGGGGTCCACGACGACGGCCATCCCGGCGTACCGGCCCGCCGGCACCTCGATCACGTCGCCTGGGCGCAGCGCCTCCAGGGAGGCCACCACCTCGTCGCGCCGGTCGGCCCGGCGGGCCTTCGCGGCCGCGCTCTCGGCGTCGGAGAGCCGGCGCCGCAGGGTCGAGTACTCCATGAAGTCACCGAGCTCGCAGGTGGCCGCCTCGGAGTATCCGTCCAGCGCCTCCTCGGCCTTCCGGAGCTGCCGCGCCAGTCCGACGACCGCGCGGTCGGCCTGGAACTGCGCGAACGACGACTCCAGCAGCTCGCGAGCGGTGGCCCGGCCCACGGAGCGCACCAGGTTCACCGCCATGTTGTACGACGGACGGAACGACGACCGCAGGGGGTAGGTCCGGGTGGACGCCAGTCCGGCCACGGTGCGCGGGTCCGTCCCGGGCTGCCACAGCACCACGCCGTGCCCTTCCACGTCGATGCCGCGCCGGCCGGCGCGGCCGGTGAGCTGGGTGTACTCCCCCGGCGTGATGTCCGCGTGCGTCTCGCCGTTCCATTTCGACAGCTTCTCGATCACCACCGAGCGGGCCGGCATGTTGATGCCTAGGGCCAGCGTCTCGGTGGCGAACACCACCTTGCACAGGCCGGCGGCGAACAGCTGCTCCACGCACTCCTTGAACGTGGGCAGCATCCCGGCATGGTGCGCCGCGACCCCTCGGACGAGCCCGTCGAGGAAGTCCGGGTAGCCGAGCACCCGCCGGTCCTCCTCCGGGATGGCGGCGCAGCGCTTCTCGACGACCTCGCTGATCGTGGCGCGCTCCTCTGGCGAGGTGAGCCAGAGGTTGGCGTTGAGGCACTGGGTGACCGCGGCGTCGCAGCCGATCCGGCTGAAGATGAACACGATCGCCGGCAGCATCCCCTGCGCGTCCAGCCTCTCCACCACGTCGTACCTGCTGGGCGGCGTGAACCGGCGCGGACGTCCGGACCTCCCACGGCCCCGGCCACGGTCGGTCCCCCGGCGGTCCCGGGTGCGTTGCGCGCGCCAGTCCTCCCTCGACACGCGCACCAGCTCCGGGTTGACCTGCGCCTGCTCGCCGCCCTCGTCGGCGAACAGGTCGTACATCCGCCTGCCCACCAGCACGTGCTGGTAGAGCGGCACCGGCCGGGTCTCCTCGACGATGGTCGCGGTCGCACCCCGCACCGTGGACAGCCACTCGCCGAACTCCTCGGCGTTGGAGACGGTGGCCGACAGCGACACCAGGGCCACCGAGTCCGGCAGGTGGATGATCACCTCCTCCCACACCGCACCGCGGAACCGGTCGGCGAGGTAGTGCACCTCATCCATCACCACGTAGCCGAGGCCGCCCAGCGTGTGCGAGCCCGCGTAGAGCATGTTGCGCAGCACCTCGGTGGTCATCACCACCACCGGCGCCTCGCCGTTCACGGTGTTGTCCCCGGTCAACAGGCCGACCCGTGCCGGCCCGTAGCGGGCGACCAGGTCGTGGTACTTCTGGTTCGACAGCGCCTTGATCGGCGTGGTGTAGAAGCACTTGCGGCCTTGCTCCAGAGCCAGGTGCACCGCGAACTCCCCCACCAGCGTCTTGCCGGACCCGGTGGGCGCGGCCACCAGCACCCCGCTGCCCGCCTCCAGCTCCTGGCAGGCCCGCACCTGGAACGGGTCGAGCGCGAAGTCGTAGAGCGCCGCGAAACCCGTCAGGGCCGGGGAAAGCGATAGGGAGGTCATCGGGGACAGATCACTCGCAATGCGCTCGGGGCTACGTCCACGGTCAGCGGTAACGAGCCTAGGCGCTCCCCGTCGGCGTAGGCGACGACGCCCGGCGACGACACGCGCACCGAGCGCGCCCGGCGGTGCCGGTAGCACCGGTGGTGCACGTGGGAGGCGTTGTAGAGACGCGGGTAGGTGCGCACCAGCTCCAGCCGGCTCATCGGCGTGAACCAGACCACGTCCAGCAGGCCGTCGTCGAGCTCGGCCCCCTCGGTGATGCGCAGTCCGCCGCCGAACGACGGCCCGTTGCCGACCGAGACCAGCATCGCCTCGAGGTCGACCGGCTCGCCGTCCAGCGCCAGCTCGTAGTGCAGTGGTTCGAACACCCGCAGCTCGGCCAGCGTGGCCAGGGTGTACCGCATCTGGCCGTGCGGCCAGGTCATGGCGTTGGCCCGCTCGTTGACCAGGGCGTCGAAGCCGGCCGCCAGCACCGTCACGAAGTACTTCTCCCCCGCCCGGGCCAGATCGATGCTGCGTGCCTGCCCGGTGACCACCACGTCGGCGGCCGCCCGCGGGTCGCGGCGCGGGATGCCCAGGTAGCGGGCCACGTCGTTCCCGGTCCCGGTCGGGATGATGCCCAGCTCGGTCGAGGCGCCGGCCATCACCTGGGCCGCCAGGTGCACCATTCCATCCCCGCCGCAGACCACCAGCGTGGGGATACCTTCGGCCACCGCGTCCCCGGCCAGGTCCAGCGCCTCGGCGCCGTCCCGGCCGCGCAGCTCGCGTACCACGCAGCCGGCCTCCCTCAACCTGGCCACCGCCGCAGCGGCGCGCCGTTCCCCTCGCCCGCCGGCCGCGGCTGGGTTGGTCAGCACGGTGACGTCTCGGGGCACGCCCAGAGGATAGGGCACAGAAGACCGGGCAAAGCGCGCGCAACGACCGGGTGACGCCCTAGTGTTTCGCCCACACCCCCGCGAACCTTCGAGGACGCCCATGACGATCTCCGTGCCGACCCCGGACGGACGCACGCTCCAGGTGCGGGTTGCCGGTCCCGCGAACGGCCTGCCGCTCGTCATGCACCACGGCACCCCGCAGGGCGCGGTGCCGTTCGGGATCCTCGAGCGCCCGGCAGCCGAGCGGGGCATCCGGGTGGTCGCCTGCTCGCGACCGGGCTACGGAGGCTCCAGCCCGTTGGCCGACGCGTCGACGTACACCGTCGCCGACGATGTCACCGACACCACCACGATCCTCGACCACCTGGGGATCGACGAGTTCATCACCCTCGGCTGGTCCGGCGGCGGGCCCCGCTCACTGGCCTGCGCCGCCTTGCTCCCGGACCGGTGCCTCGCCGCCGCGTCCGGCGCCGGTGTCGCGCCGTTCCACGCCGAGGGGCTGGACTGGTTCGATGGTATGGGGAGTGAGAACCACGAGGAGCTCGGCGCGGCCGTCCAGGGCGTTGAGTCGTTGGAGCGGTGGCTCACCGAGCACGGGCAGGGCCTGTTCACCGCCACCCCGGAGCAGGTGGCGACCGCTCTCGGCGATCTCGTCGACCACGTGGACCGGGCCGCCCTGACCGGCGAGCTCGCCGAGTACCTGGTCGCCAGCGGGCGGCACGCCGGCGCCCAGGGTGTCGTCGGCTGGCGCGACGACGACCAGGCCCTGGTCAGGCCCTGGGGCTTCGACCTGGCCTCGATCAGGACGCCCGTGTCGGTCTGGCAGGGGGCGCACGACCGGATGGTGCCCTACGCGCACGGAATCTGGCTGGCCGACCAGATCCCCGGTGCCCGCCGGCACCTGTACGACGACGAGGGTCACTTGTCGCTGATCATGCAGATGCACCGGGTCCTCGACGACCTGCTCGACCAGGCCGGCTGGGCCTAGAGCCGCAGCCGCGCGGAGAACCGGCTGGGCTTCACGCCCACGCCGCGGGCCAGCCGGGCCAGCGTCTCCAGCGCCAGATCGGCGCTGAACGCGGTGCCCGGCACGGCCAGGGTCAGCCGGCCGGCGTCGTCGAGCAGCAGCACCTGCCCATAAGTCCACGCCTGGTGCGCCCGGGAGCGCCAGTCCTCCGGCAGCACCGGGGTCGGAAACGCCTGGTCGGCGGCGAGCAGGTCGCAGGCCAGGGAACGGTCGTGCCCGGAGAGCTCACCGGCGACCCGGTGCTCCCCGCGCACGCTCGAGGTCGCCGTCCAGATCACCTCCTCGGTGCCGAGCCACTCGGGGAGGTCGAAGGGGTCCACGCCGGCGACCTGCCGGTCGGCCACTCAGTCGTCCTCCTCGCCGAGGCCGGAGGCGTGCACGTCCTGGCGGCGCTCGCCGAGCGGTGAGACTTCGTCGTCAGCCAGGTCCCCGAACTCCTGCGCGTCGGCGCGGCGCCGGTCCACGATCCGGGCGATCACCTCCGAGAGGAAGAACAGCACCGTCATCGGAATGGCCAGCATCAGCATCGAGAACGGGTCCGTGGACGGGGTGGCGACGGCCGCGAACACGAACACGCCGATGACGATCCACGGCCGGTACGTGCTCAGCGCCCGGGCGGGCAGCACCCCGGCCAGGTTGAGGAGCACGACGAACAGCGGGATCTCGAAGGCCACCCCGAAGACCAGCATCATCCGGGTCAGGAACGAGAAGTAGTCGCTGAACTCGACCAGGTTCTGCACGTTCGACGGCGTGAACCCGATCAGCACCTCGAGGCCACGCGGCAGCACGTAGTACCCGGCGGCCACTCCTGCGACGAACAGCGGACCCGCCACCGCCGCGAACGTCCGGGTCCACCGCCGCTCGTTGGGATGCAGACCGGGCATGATGAACGCCCAGATCTGGTACAGCCAGTACGGGCTGGTCACCACCAGTGCGGCCAGGCCGCACATCTTCAGCTGCAGCATCAGCGGGCCACCGGCGCCGTTGATGTACGGCTTGGTATTGACGCTGGCCCCCAGGGCGACCCTGGCCTCGTTGTAGGGACGCAGGATCAGCCCGAACAGCTGGTGGTAGAAGAACCAGGCCACCACCAGCGCGACGACCAGCACCAGTGCCACGCGCAGCATCCGGGCGCGCAGCTCGCGCAGGTGGTCCGCGAGCGGCATCTGTCCGTCTGCGCCGGCCGGGTGCTGCGGCTTGCCTCGGAAGAGGCCGAAGACTCCGGCTACGGACACGTCAGGTCAGGGATTCAGCGGTCGGGCTCGGTGCGGTGCGGTTCCGCCGGCGTCTCGGCCTGGTCGACCGGCCGGGCGGCCTCGGTGCTGCGCTGCGCCTCGATCTGCTTGTGCTCCTCGCGCTTGTCGTCGTCCTCGTCGACGAGACCCTTGGTCTCCGCCTTGAAGATGCGCAGCGCCCGGCCGCTGCCGCGGGCGAGCTCGGGAAGCTTCTTCGCACCGAACAGCAGCACGAGCGCGAGGATGATCAGAATGATCTCGGGCGCTCCGATTGATCCCATCTCGTCCTTCTTACCTCAGGGGTTGGCAGGGTCCATGGTACTCGCCGCGGACCGGTACCCGGCCAGTGCCCGCTCCGCGGTCCGTCGTACGTCGTCGGCCAGGCCGGCGGGCTGCTCCACGCGCGCCGCGCCGCCCAGGCGCAGCATCAGCCGGGTCAGCCAGCCGGGGTCCCCGACCCGCAGGGTGACGCGCAGCCGGCCGCCGCGCGCCTCCTTCGTGGACTCGACCGGGTAGTACTCCGCGACCCAGCGGGCGCCGGGCTCGAGCAGCACGGTGACCAGGATGTCGTCCGGCGACGGCTGGAACAACCCGTCGGCCAGATCCCGGGGACGCACGTCCCGGTGCGGGAACGTCTCGTCGAGCAACTGCGCCGACGAGATCCGGTCCAGCCGGAACAGCCGCTGGTCCTCGGCCAGCCGGCACCAGGCGTCCAGGTAGGTGTGTCCCTCGGCGGTGACCACCCTCAGCGGCTCGACGGTGCGCTCGGTGGACTCGTCGCGGGTGGGCACGTAGTAGTCGATGCGCACCGCCCGGCGCTCGTCTACCGCCCGGGCCAGGTCCTGCCGCAGCCTGCCGAGCTCGGTCTCGTCCGGAGGGAGCTGCACCTCCACCTGCGCGGCGAGCGCGGCCGCCTCGCCGGCTGCTGCCTCCAGCTTGCCGAGAACCCGGTCGACCACTGGCCGGACCTGGTCGTCGCCGCTCTCCCGCAGGGCGCGTAGCGCCACGATCAGCGCCGACGCCTCCGAGCTGCCCAGCCGCAGCGGCCGCCCCAGGTAGTCGGCGTTGGAGACCCGGATCACCCCCTCGCCCTCGAGGGCGTCCATGTCCACGTCGATCAGGTCGCCCATGCCCAGCCCGGGCAGCCCGCAGAACCACAGCACGTTGAGGTCCTTGACGATCTGCGCGGGCCGGACCCCGAAGTCGGCGGCCGCCTGCTCCAGGGAGACCTCGGAGCGGGTCTGGATGTAGGGCACCAGCGCGAGCAGCCGGCCCACCTGGTCGCGGGCGCCGCTCATGGTCGGACCCCCGCGGCGGCGCGCAGTCGGTCGACCACCAGCTCGCGCAGCTCGGCCGGATCCTCGACGACGACGTCGGCGCCGTAGCCGAGCACCTCATCGGCGAGTGACTCGGTGCGCCCGAACGGCACCTCGAGGGCGTCCCAGCCGTCGGGCGCCTCCGCGTCACACACTCGTCCGTGCCGCCGCAGGCCCAGGGCAGCCCCGTGCCGGACCAGCATCCGGCTGGTGCGGTTCGGCTCCTCCGGTGCCAGCGACGTGGCCAGCGCGTGCACGTCGGTCCCTTCCGGTACGTCGAACGAGCCCGGCTGGCCGTCCCGTCGTACCTCGCCCTGCACCCGGGAGAGCCGGAACAGCCGCTCCGCGCCCCGGTCGGTGTCCAGCCCGACGACGTACCAGCGGCCTCGGTAGGACACCACGCCCCAGGGCTGCAGGTGCCGTTCGGCGGGCGCGGTGGCCGACGCGGAGCGGTAGCCGAACCGCACCGGGGTGCGGGTCACCGTCGCGTCCCAGAACGCCTCGAAGCAGGGTTCCTCGACGCTGATCTGCGGGCGTACGACGTCCAGGGCGGTCCGGTCCACGTCGACGCCGGCCGCTTTCAGCTTGACCAGCGCGTTGGTGGTCGCGGACGCGAGGCCGGCGTGCTGCCACACGCGCGCTGCCAGCCCGACCACCGCGGCCTCCTCCGGCGTGAGGTCGATCTGCGGCAGCTCGAAGGCCGACCGCTCGACGCGGTAGCCCGGCTCGTCCTCGAACGCCCGGTCGGTGTACCCGACCTCCAGCGGGATGCCCAGCGAGCGCAGCTCCTCCTTGTCCCGCTCGAACATCTTCTCGAAGGCGTCGTCGCTGCTCCCGCGGTACTGCTCGACCACCTCGCGGATCCGGTCCTTGGTCACGTAGCTGCGCGAGACCAGCAACGTGATGAGCAGGTTCAGCAACCGCTCGCTCTTGCGTGCCGCCACGGCACCCCCTTCCGGGGGCGAACCTACCTCAACCTCAGCCGACCCCGAGGACGTCGATGACGAACGCCAGCGTGTCCGTGCCCTTGATCGGCGGGTTGGACTGCGGGTTGCCGCTCGGGCCGTAGCCGTAGTCCGGCGGCACGGTGATCAGCACCCGCGACCCGGTCTTCACCCCGACCAGGCCCTCGTCCCAGCCCTTGATCAGGCCGTGCACGCCCACCGGGAAGGTCCGCGGACCGCTGGAGTAGGACTCGTCGAAGACCTTGTCGGTGCCGTAGATCTGGCCGAGGTAGTTGAACGTGACCAGGCTGCCCTTGCGGACCGGCTCACCGTTGCCCTGGATCAGGGTGTGCACCTGCAGCTTCTTGGACGGCTGCTTGGGCGCCTTCGAGAAGTCCAGCCCGGTGACCTTGCCATTCTTCTCCACCACGGTGGGCAGGTCGCTCGGCAGGTTGGCCGGCTTGCTGCCCTGCGGGCCGTTGAGCACGTGGTTCGGCTCGGCGGAGACGATGTCGACCACGAACACCACGTCGTCCTTGCCGGACAGGTGTAGCTGCGGGGCACCCGATGCGCCGTACGCGTCCTTCGGGACAGCGGCGACCACCATCCGGGTGCCCACCTTCTTGCCGACGATCGCGTCGATCACGCCGGGCCACATGCTGCCGCTGGCCACCGTGCCGGTGAACGGGACGCCCTGATCGTAGGTCGCCGCGATCTTCTTGCCGGTGGTCCCGTTGGCGAGGTACAGGTCGAGCAGCACCTTCTTGTTGCGGTTCACCGTGTCGCCGTTGCCCTGCTCGAGCACCTGCGTCTCGGTGTGGTCGAGCTTCAGCGGGGCGTCCACCTTCACCGTCGGTGCGCTGCCGAAGCTGCCGCTGACGTGGACGCCGGGGACCCCGGTCGAGGCGCTGCCGGACGACTGCTGGTTCTGGGGTGAGCCCTGGTCCGACGACCCGCACGCGGCGGTGCCGAGCAGCAGCAGCGGTACGACGGACAGGGCGACGAGACGGCGATGGCGCAAGGGGACACCTCGGATCGACGGGGAAGGCACAGGCTGTGAACGATAGCCGGGGTCCGGTGGGTTCCCCGAACCGGCGCCACGCGTGGTGGCCCCCGTCACATCCCTTCGATGAGCTTGTGCACCCGTTCGTCCTGGGACCGGAACGGGTCCTTGCACAGCACGGTGCGCTGGGCCTGGTCGTTGAGCTTCAGGTGCACCCAGTCCACGGTGAAGTCGCGGCGGCGCTCCTGGGCGCGCTTGATGAACTCCCCGCGCAGCCGGGCCCGGGTGGTCTGCGGCGGCACCGACTTGGCCTCGAAGATCTTCAGGTCGGTGGTCACCCGGGACACCGCGCCGCGGCGCTCGAGCAGGTAGTACAGACCGCGGCCCCGGTGGATGTCGTGGTAGGCGAGGTCAAGCTGGGCGATCCGGGGGTGGCTCATCGGCAGCCCGTTCTGGGTGCGGTAGCGGTCGATCAGCTTCCACTTGATCACCCAGTCGATCTCCCGCTCGACCAGCCCGAGGTCACCGGACTCCACCGCCTTCAGGCCGCGCTCCCACAGGTCCAGGGTGCGCTCGATCACCGGGCCGCCGAGCTCGCGGCGGTCCACGAAGTCCCGGGCGCGGGACAGGTACTCGTGCTGCACGTCCAGCGCGCTGGCCTCCCGGCCGTTGGCGAGGCGCACCTTGCGCCGGCCGGACATGTCGTGGGAGATCTCCCGGATGGCCCGGATCGGGTTCTCCATGGTGAGGTCCCGCATCACCACGCCCTCCTCGATCATCCGCAGCACCAGGTCGCAGCTGGCGATCTTCAGCAGCGTGGTGGCCTCGCACATGTTCGAGTCGCCGACGATCACGTGCAGCCGGCGGTAGCGCTCGGCGTCCGCGTGCGGCTCGTCGCGGGTGTTGATGATCGGTCGGGACCGGGTGGTGGCGCTGGAGACGCCCTCCCAGATGTGCTCGGCGCGCTGGGAGACCGAGTACATCGCTCCGCGCGGCGTCTGGGTGACCTTGCCGGCGCCGCAGATGATCTGCCGGGTGACCAGGAACGGGATCAGCACGTCGGCGAGCTTGGCGAACTCGCCGTGCCGGTCGACCAGGTAGTTCTCGTGGCAGCCGTAGGAGTTGCCGGCCGAGTCGGTGTTGTTCTTGAACAGGTAGACGTCGCCGGCGATGCCCTCGTCGTGCAGCCGCCGCTCGGCGTCGACCAGCAGGCCCTCGAGGGTCCGCTCCCCCGCCTTGTCGTGGGCGACCAGGTCGATGATGTCGTCGCACTCGGGGGTGGCGTACTCCGGATGGCTGCCCACGTCCAGGTACAGCCTGGCGCCGTTGCGCAGGAAGACGTTGCTGCTCCGCCCCCAGGACACGACTTTCCGGAACAGGTACCGCGCCACCTCGTCGGGAGACAGCCGGCGCTGCCCGCGGAACGTGCACGTGACGCCGTACTCGTTCTCGATCCCGAAGATCCTCCGGTCCACGTCACCACCTTACGTGCGCGCCGAGCCGTTTGGCCGACACCGCACCAACTCCACCCCCCGAGTGGTCAGCCGCGGCGTGTCGAGTGGTCAGTCGCGGCGTGTCGAGTGGTCAGTCGCGGCGTGTCGAGTGGTCAGTCGCGGGAGTTCGCGCCGGCGTATCGTGCCCGGTCGTGGACTACCGCGACTACGACACCCGGCTGGCTGCCTATGCGGTCATCGTCGACGACCTCGACCCGGTGCTGCTCGCCCTGTGGAACGAGGGCCCCGAGCCGCTGTGGACGCTCCCGGGCGGCGGCGTCCAGCTCCCCGAGGCCGTGGAGGAGGCGGCGGTTCGCGAGGTGCTCGAGGAGACCGGGTACGACGTGGCGCTGGGGCCGCTCCTGGGCATCCACTCCCTCGTCGTACCCCCCGAGCAGCGGTTGCGGGCGAGGAACCGTGACCGTCCCCTCAAGTCGGTCCGGGTGATGTTCGAGGGCTCGGTCAACTGCGGGTCGCTGAGGAACGAGGTCGCCGGCACCACCGACGAGGCGCGCTGGATTCCCATGGCCGAGGTGCCCGACCTCGCGCGGGTCGATCTCGTCGACACGGGTCTGGATTTCTGGCGCCGCGCCCGCCGGTCGGTGTAGCAAGTGACCAATGAACGCGCCACGAGTGACCACTCAACGCGCCACGAGTGACCACTCAACGCAGGGTCAGGTGAGCGGGTCGCTCGGGTCGGCGGGCGGAGCGATGGGTGGTTCACCAGACTCGTCGGTCCGGGAAGGCATTGAGCCTCTGTCGGCCCGGGAGGGCTCCGTGGACGGTCCGGTGGAGGAGCCGGCCGTGCCGGCAGACGGCGCAGCGGCGCCGGCCGGCTCCCGGGTGGACAGGATCTCCGCGAGCTCCTGGGTGGAGAACCGCTTGAACTTCCGCTTCTGGGAGCGGGTCCGATCCAGGGCCGCCACCTCGAGGTTCTCCGGCGGGATGGTCCGGGGCTCGGACTCGTTGTGCCCGAGCGCGTCGACGGCCAGCCGGACCGCGTCCTGCAGTGACATGCCGGCGGCGTACCGGCCGGAGAGGTAGCCCGAGACGGTCTCGGCCGAGCCACCCATCACCGCGTAGCCGTGCTCGTCGCCCATCTGGCCGTCGAAGGTGACCCGGTAGATCTCGTCGGTGCCGGGGGCGGTGCCGACCTCGGCGACCAGGATCTCCACCTCGTAGGGTTTCTCCCCCCCGCTGGAGAAGATGGTCCCCAGGGTCTGCGCGTAGGCGTTGGCGAGGCCGCGACCGGTGACGTCGCGCCGGTCGTAGGCGTAGCCGCGCATGTCGGCGAGCCGGACACCGGCGATGCGCAGGTTCTCGAACTCGTTGTAGCGGCCCACCGCGGCGAACGCGATCCGGTCGTAGATCTCGCTCACCTTGTGCAGGGTCTGCGGGTTCTCCGAGACGATGACGATGCCGTCCGGGTACTGCAGCGCGACGACGCTGCGGCCACGCGAGATTCCCTTGCGCGCGTAGTCCGCCCGGTCCTTCATCTGCTGCTCGGGCGAGACGTAGAACGGCATGCTCATGTGTGCGTGGGTGCCTTTCTCAGGTGAGGGCCGCGGTCGGGCCGTCGGGACGCTGCATCCGGCCGGCGATCACCCGGTCGGCGATCTGGGCCACTTCGTCGTCGGGCAGCCTGCGGTAGCCGGAGGAGGTGATCACCGCGATCACGGGGAAGATCCGGCGGGTCACGTCCGGTCCTCCGGTGGCCGAGTCGTCGTCCGCCGCGTCGTACAGCGCCTGGATGGTCGCGGTCACCGCCTCGTCGCCGCTGAGGTCGTTGCGGTAGAGCTTCTTCAGCGAGCCCCGCGCGAACATCGACCCGGACCCGACCGAGTGGAACGCGGTCTCCTCGTAGCGCCCTCCGGTGACGTCGTAGGAGAAGATCCGTCCGATTCCGGAGGACAGGTCGTAGCCGGCGAAGAGGGGTACGACGGCCAACCCCTGCATCGCCATCCCGAGGTTGGACCGGATCAGCGCGGCAAGCCGGTTCGCCTTGCCGTCCATCGACAAGGTGATGCCCTCGATCTTCTCGTAGTGCTCCAGCTCGGTCTGGAACAGCCGCACCATCTCCACGGCCAGTCCGGCCGTGCCGGCGATGCCCACACAGGAGAACTCGTCGGCGGGGAACACCTTCTCGATGTCCCGCTGGGCGATCACGTTGCCCATCGTCGCCCGCCGGTCCCCCGCCATCACCACCCCGCCGTCGAAGGTGGCCGCCACGATCGTCGTGCCGTGCGGGGCCAGCTCCGACGCGTCACCGCCCGGCAACGAGCGCCGGGACGGCAGCAGCTCGGGTGACTGCTGCGCGAGGAACTCCGCGAACGATGACGAGCCCGGCACCAGGAAGGCGGCGGGCAGGCGTGGGTCGGCCGGTCGGGGCTGGCTCATCGGGGTCTACTCTCCGCCTTTCTGGATGAAGGACTTCACGAAGTCCTCCGCGTTGGTCTCGAGGACGTCGTCGATCTCCCCGAGGATCGCATCGATGTCCTCGTCGAGCTGCTCCTTGCGGTCGGACACGGACTCCGACGTGGACTCCGGGGGCTGCTCGACCTCCTCGGTCTCCCCCGACTTCCGCGGCTGCTTGTGCTCCTGTGCCATGGACGCCTCCTCGGATGCACGTCGCGTGGTCCGTCCGACCACGCGAAAGCCTCTTACCCAGACCCTACCGAGTCAGAGCCGCAAACAAGGCCTCCGCCGTGTCGCAACGGTCCAAGAGCTCGCCGACGTGCGCCCGGCTGCCTCGCAGCGGGTCGATGGTGGGCACCCGCTGGAGCGACTCGTGGCCCGGAATGTCGAAGATCACCGAGTCCCAGGAAGCGGCAGCGATCCGGTCGGCGTACTTCTCCAGGCAGCGCCCCCGGAAGTAGGCGCGGGTGTCCGGCGGCGGCAGGTGCACGGCGTCCACGGTCTCGTCGTCGCTGACCAGCCGGTCCATCCGGCCCAGCTTCACCAGTCGGTGGTAGAGCCCCTTGTCCGGTCGGATGTCGGCGTACTGCAGGTCGATCAGGTGCAGCTTCGCGTCGTCCCAGTCGAGACCGTCGCGGTCGCGGTACTGCTGGAGCAGCTTGAGCTTCGCGACCCAGTCGAGCTCCCGGTCGCAGCTCATCGGGTCCCGCTCGAGCCGGTCGAGGACCGACTCCCAGCGGCGGAGTACGTCGGCGGTCTGGTCGTCGACGTCCGACCCGAACCGGTCCTCGACGTACTTCTTGGCCAGGTCGAGGTACTCCAGCTGAAGCTGGACCGCGGTCATCGTGCGGCCGTCCGCCATCGTCACGAGGTGCCGCAGGGTGGGGTCGTGCGACACCGCGCGGAGGGACTTGACCGGTTGCTCGACGGTGAGGTCCACCCCGATGAACCGCTCCTCGATCATCGCCAGCACAAGCGACGTCGTCCCCACCTTGAGGTAGGTGGA
>DASSKA010000110.1:0-8964 GCA_035690905.1 Nocardioidaceae bacterium
AACTGGCGCAGCGTGATCGCCCTTCCCGACTTCCCCCGCTATCGGGACTTGCACGTTGAGACGGTTGGTTCACTGGCTGCCGCAGGCATAGAGGTGTGGTGGGTCGACCAAACGGGCGAGGTGCGCTCTTGAGTCCGCCACGCGGCGGAATACCTCAAGTCGAACTCAGCGGTCGAGGTCAGGCATCCACGCCACCGTGCGTTCGTGCGCGGACGGGACGAGGCCTAGATCAAGGCAGTCCGGGCGCGAGCCTCACGCTCCATCCGCTTCTCGTGGCGCTCGCGCCCCTTGATCGCCTCCAGCTCGCGACTCTTCGGCGGCGCCTTCGTCACAAGATCGTCGAGCAGTCGTCGAGTCGCGAGCGCGATCTCGTCGACCGCGCGATCAAACGCCTCACCGTTCGCACGAGAGGGGCGGGTCGACCCGCTGACCTTCCGCACAAACTGCACCGCGGCCTCGCGAACCTCGTCATCTGTCGTCGGCGGGTCAAGGTTGTGAAGCACCCGGATGTTTCGGCACATGCAGCGACTGTAGCCCTTCGACTGCAGCAAGAAGCAGTCACAGATGCGGCGAGGTGACGCGGACCTGCGTTGTCATAGAACGAGCTTCGCGACAGCCTCACCGGCCGGGATCACCGTGTCGATCCGGTGCAGGGTCTCGCCGGCGTACAGAGCGGTACGTTCCACACTCTCGGCGGGCATGCCGGCCAGGGGCAGTGCGGGTGTGAACAACGGGGCGTTCACGCGCTGGCGGGCTGTCAGTGGGTCCAGGGCGGCCAGGGGCAGGCGGCGACCCGCGATCGCGGTGGCGCGGTGGATCTGTCGAACCCAGCGAGGCCCGAGCTCGTCGCGGGTACACCACCGTTCTGTCGCCGCGTTAGGTGTGACACGGTGCCGCATGGGCCAGCCGAATCCGAAGAGTGTGGTGACCATTGTGCTCTGCGCGGTCAGCACGCGCTCCTTGTAGGCAGGGTGCGCCGCGGACTCATCGGTGAGCAGGAAGCGTGTTCCGGCTACCGCGGCACAAGCACCGCTGCCGAGCAGCCGCCTCACGTCGGCCGAGTCGGCCACGCCGCCAGCCGCCATGACGGGGACCGCGTCACCGGCGATGTCCAGCACACGCGGGAGCGCGGCTGCGGCAGGCTCCACGCCAACCAGATGTCCGCCGGCTTCCAGACCTTGGACAACCAGTCCGTCGACTCCGGCAGCCAGCGCCGTCCGGGCCTCCTCCGCCGTGCCGACGGTGGCGAACACAGGCAACCCGGCCGCCTGCAGGAGCGCCAGCCATCGGCGCGGCAGGCCGCCATGGAAGACCACCAGTGCAGCACGGAGTTCGATGCATGCGTCGATGTGTGCCTGCCGGGTGAAGGGAGCCAGCAGGTTGGCAGCCACCGGTCTCCTCGGTGCCCGTTGGCGCGCGTCCTGCAGCGCGTCGGCGAACCGTCTGGGCGCCATGATCCCGACCGTTCCGAGGGCGCCGGCGGCCGAGACGGCTCCTGCCAGTGGCCCACCGGCGACCCCGCCGCCCATCCCGGCCTGCACGAGTGGGTGTTCCAAGCCGATTCGGTCGCGAATGTCCATGCCCGGATGCTAGGCCGTGAGCAGACAGCGACAGCACTGTTGACAGCACGAAGACGTTCACCGACCGTTTGGACTATCACCCTCGTCCGGCCGGGGCGGCTCAACGCGATCACTCGCGAGCGGCGCGCGAGATCGACGAGGCCGCGACCGCAGCCAACCCTGACGAGCATTCGCGGGTCATCGTGCTGCTAACGGACCACTCGTCCGCCCGGGTTGACTCGGGAGCCAGAAGCTCGGGGATGGGTCTCGAGAGCGCGCGCAATCGCGGAATGACTCACCTCAGTAGACGTCGCGGGCCGATCCTGAACACCCGAGAACTTGGCCCTGCGCCTCCGCGCCGGGCCGGCAAAGTGGTCGGCGTGTCCGGCCACAACTACATGACGCGCAGACGTCGGGTGGGATGGCGACCGTGTCGCAGGGGCGCTGACACGATCGACGACGGGTGAGCCATGCGCCGAACCCGGGGGTGTGACGCGCCTCCCCGTCTGATCCTGGCCTTGCTCAACTCGACTGCGCTCTGACACCGGAGGTGTCGAAGCTGCCGCTCGTCTTCGGTGTCGTGACTCCGCGATACTGACGACATGCCTGTGAACGGCCAGCTGGTCGACCGGAGTTCCATTCATGAAGAGCTGGAACGCGTTCGCACCGATCTGCACCAGCTAGTCGGGAGTGCAACGTCCGCCGACCTGCGGCGACTTACCGACGGCACCCGCTGGACCAACCAGCAGATGCTCTGGCACATGGCCTTCGGCTACCTCATCGTGAGCCGCCTGCTGGGCCTGGTCCGCTTCTTCGGGCGGTTGCCGGACCGGTTCAGCCGGACCTTCGCGGCGATGCTGAACGCTGTCACGCGGCCGTTCCATCTCATCAACTACCTCGGGGCTGTCGGTGGGGCGCTGGTGTTCCACGGGCCGCGGCTGACCAGGCAGCTCGACCGCGCCATTGACCGGCTCCACCGCCGCCTCGAGGCCGAGTCCGAGGCTACGCTGGTCCGGCGGATGCACTTCCCGGTCGGCTGGGACCCCTTCTTCCACGACATGATGACGCTGGAGCAGGTCTACCGCTACGGCACCCAGCACTACGACTTCCACCGAGCCCAGCTCACTCTCGACTAACACCGCCCGCTGCCGGCCCGGGCATCCAGACCGCGGCCGGCAGGCGGCGGGAAGACACGGTCGCTTCGCGGTATGACGCGGGTGCTGTAGCCGCGCACGCACCCCGGCACCGCGCGCTTGGCGCTTGCAGAGGGGCTATATTCAACGCTTCTTGGGCGCGCCGCGCTCTCACCCGGGTAGGTCCAGCGGCGCGGCGGCCTGGTGCCCATTGGTCGACTGGTCCGGTTCCGCCGTCGCGGAGGGTGCCTCCGCCGCCGTTGCGGCGCTTTCGAAGAAGCGCAGAAGCTCCACCGGGAAAGGCATCACGAGGGTGCTGTTCTTCTCGGCGGCGACATCGACAACGGTCTGGAGCAGGCGCAGCTGCAGTGCCCCAGGGGTGTCCGCCATGGCGGACGCGGCCAGGGCTAGCTTGGTGGACGCTTGGTACTCGCCGTCGGCGGCGATGACTCTGGCCCGCCGTTCCCGTTCGGCCTCGGCCTGCCTCGACATGGACCGCTTCATTCCTTCAGGGAGGGCAACGTCTTTGACCTCGACGCGTTCGATGTGCAGCCCCCACGGCCCTTCGGTGGGGGCGTCGATGACGGCCTGCAACTCGGCGTTGATCTGGTCACGATCGGAGAGCAGCGTGTCCAGGTCGGCGCGCCCGATCACCGATCGCAACGAGGTCTGGGCGACCTGGGAGACGGCCATGTGGTACTGCTGCACGTTGATGACCGCCTTGACCGGGTCGACCACGCGGTAGTACACGACAGCGTCGACGGTGAGAGTGACGTTGTCCCGGGTGATGGCCCCCTGCGCGGGGATGCCCATCACCACGGTCTGCAGGGAGACCTTCCGCATCCGGTCGGCGAAGGGGATGATCAGGCGCAGCCCGGGTTCGCGGATCGCGGGCAGAAGGCGGCCGAAGCGAAGCACGACCCCGCGTTCGTACTGCTGCACGAGCCGGAGGCTCGAGCCCAACAGAACCAGGCCGACGATGAGAAGGATGATGATGGCGACGAGTGCTACGGTCATGACGCGTCCCAGGCCCGCGATGCGGGACATTCGATCCCGGGGACGACGAGGGCTCTGATGCCCGTGTACGAAGTGCCCCCGGTGTTGTCGACTCTACACCTCGTTTCCAGCTTTCAACCTTCGTTATCCCGGGCGCGGCCGGCTTGAGCGCGTGCCGCCGCCGAGCGGTCGGGAGGCACCACCTCGCGGATTATGCTGGTTGACGGACGACCGGAGGCCGGGTGGTGGTGATGCAGCGGAACCTCCGCGCTTCGAACGCCGAGCGCGAGGCAGTGGTGGAGCGGCTCGAACGCGCGGTCGCCGAGGGGCGGATCACGATGGCGGAGTTCGAGGAGCGCGTGACGGCGGCGTACGCCGCGCTGACCCACGGCGACCTTGAGCTGCTTGTGGTGGACCTACCCCGCAGCCTCTGGTAGCCCAAGAGCCCGCGGCTGCCTCGCTCGTGCCCCAGGCCCCAGACGACGAGGGTGTGAGGTTTCAGGTTCCGCCTGGTCGGTGAGTGCCGTGGTGGCGGCCGGCTATGACGCCGAGGTGCTGCCGGACGGAGAAGTTCGCGTGTGGGTGTTCGCCCACCAGTCCGCGTTTCAGGCAGAGTCCCTGTTCATGCAGCTCGCACCGGGTGCCCGGCTCGTCAACCCGCGTCCGCGGTAGCGACCGCGGGCCCCTGCGACCCGTCACCTGGCCGGTCGGACCGGTGCCACCGGGCGGGCTCAAGGCTTGGCGGCGGTCGGGTCTCCGTTGTCGAGCTAGCGTCCCCCGTCGCCGGGTCCGGCCACGACCTCGACGGGGAAGACGAGCGCTCGAGCCGGTGGCGATGGTCTGGGCGACCTGGAGGAAGCGGATCAGTTCGAGCCGGTCGAGACCCTGGGGACGTGTCTCGTCGTGGTGGATCTTGGGTAACCGTGCGTAGACGGCCGGGTCGGCAGGGATCAGGCCGCCGATTTGGGCGAAGCGGAAGAACCCGCGGACGCCGTGCATCATCGTGTTGATCGAGGATGGCATCAGACCGGTCTTGCCGAGGTGGCGGATGAAGAGTTCCGCGTGCGCTCTCTGGATTCCGACCAGCGGGTCGAGCCAGCTTGTTTCGCACCAGGCGAACCAGCGGCGCAGCTGGTAGGCGTACAGCTGGTGGGTGTGGCCGGAGTACAGGGCAAGGTAGGAGACCGCCGCGAGCTGGGCCGGCGTCATCGCGTCAGGCTGGAGCGGCAGCAAGATGGTCTTGGACATGGCATGCTCCCGGCGATCTGGCGAGCACGCCCCAGCGGGCGGACCGCCGCACACGCGATGAGGCACCTTGCCTGACGCTAGGCCGCTGACTAGCGCGACTGGCGGCGAAATGACGCATGTCCGCGACCACGTGGATCGCGGCACAGAGAGGGCGCTTCGCCACGTCGGTCGCTGCCTTCGGCGGCTATGAGGTAAGCAGCTTCCACTGCCCTTCGCAGATGACCTCAACGGTGCCATCGACGGCCTTGATGGCCGTCTGGTCGTCTATCGCGTACGCCGGGCCCGAGATGTTGGCCGCCCAAGTCAGACCGGTCAGTCTTCGCCAGACTCCGATCCGGCTCAGGAGACCTTCCACGTAGCCGTCTCGCCCATCTGGTTGCCGTACCTGACGCCCGTAATCGTTACGTGGTCGGGGACGCCGAACACAATCCAGCCCTTGGCGCAGTCACCCGGCCGGAAGACGCTCTGGTCGGCGAACGGATATTCCGGTGAAGGAAACCCCGTATAGGTTGATGAGGACGCTGGATACAGGCCGCTGGACTTGTCTGTAAGGCTCCAAGGCGACCACGAGAAGGTAATGCCTTTCCGGCTCCGAGCCGAGTCCCGCACGCACGCCTTCACCAGCACTGCGTCCCAACGTTGCCCTGGTTCAGCGCCGTAGCCGGTGGTGTTCGCCTGGTAGCGGAGGAGGTGGAAGCGCACCTCCCTATCGGCCCAAGCACTGCCAATCGCTAGGTTTCGAGGGCTGGTGGGCTTGTCCGGGGTCGGCTTCGCGGTAACCGTGGCGGTAACTGTCGCCGTAGCAGTCACTGTCTTCGTAGCTGTGGCGCTCGGCGACGCGCCAGCGCCAGAGCAAGCCGCGGTGGCCGTTAGGACCAACATGGCTACGATGCATCCCCCGATTAGTTTCATGCTCTCAACGTTAGCGAATCATGCCGCTCCTCGCTGGGAGTCGGTGCATTCGACGGGCCAACCCAGACGGGGTCTCGTCGATTGGTCGGGGCGCGCTTCGCAAGCGGTATGACGCATGAGAGTTAGAGTCAGGGGCGGCGTAACGCCGAGACGATATGGCTTCGCGGGGTCCGTGCGATCTCTGGCCGGGACCAAGGCACCTGACGGCGTCGAATTCGAGCTTTCGCTGCGCGCGGCGAGCTTCATGTCTAACCTCCTTGCAGGAGGCACGGCCGCGGCGCAGCAGCCCTTTGCCAAACGACCTCATACAACACCGTTCAGACGGGGACTCGCACATGACACGCAACTCGGGACGCTTCCAGTTCGACGGAGGTGCCGCGACTTACGTTGGCACCGGCGTTCTCGCGGTGCTCATCACGGTGGTCACGGCGGGGATCTGCTACCCGTTCGCATTGGTTCTCAAGGAGCGCTGGCGAGCCAACACTCGTACATCGACGGCCAGCGGCTGAGGTTTACTGGGTCGGCCATTGGCTTGTTCGGCAACTGGATCAAGTGGCTTCTGCTCAGCGTCATCACAATCGGGATTTACCTGTTCTGGGTGGGGCCACGCATCGCTCAATGGAAGTGGGAACACACCGATTTCGACCTCGCGTCAACTCCCGCCCCGCCCTCTCCTGGCGGCCCTCCGATCGCTCTTCCTACGCCTCCAGGCTTCCAGGCGCAGGTGGGACTGGCCACCGGACACAGACCTAGTGTTCAGTAAAACGTTGCCGCACCGGTTCGACAGGGGAGCTAGACAGCCCGACATGGCATCTTTTCACTTTGCTAGTCAATCGGCGATTCAAGGTCCGCCGGGAATCGACTGACTTAGGCTTGAATGGTGAACGAAGGCATGGCTCCCGCTGGCTGGTACCCAGTCGACGAGAAGAATCTCCGCTACTGGGATGGTCAGCAGTGGACTGATCACTTCCACGAAAGGCCCGGCCCGGCGAATGAGTTTTCAGCCGGGGAGGCCGGAGGCGGGACTGCTGCGTCGTCGCGCGCTTCGTCTGCTGCGAAGCGCCTGATTGACACTCATCAGGATCTCCCGGAGGGCACAGTGTGGTCGGCCGTGGGTCGGCCCGTCACGGGGATCGGGGCCGGCCGGTACCGCATGGATGCCCACTACCTCTACTTCGAGAAGGGCACCCTTCGAACGGATTCGCAGCAGGTCCCAATCGCGAACGTGTTGGACGTCGACGTCAAACAATCACTTACTCAAAAGGCGCGAGGCGTATACACCGTCTACGTGCACATCCAGCGACCGAACCGGGTGGAGGTCGTGGCCATGGAAGACATCCCGGACGGCCGGACCGCCCAGCAACAGATCAATGCTGCCGCCCACTCCGCCCGATCGCTGATCCTGCGGAACCAAAACACCATGCGCTACGAGGGTCAACCGCCTAGCGTGTTGACGAGCCAAGCGCCGGCGACTGAGGCCGCGAGGGAGCACAACCCGCTCGAGCAGCTGAAGGAACTGGCCAAACTACGCGACGCCGGAGTGCTTACCGACGAGGAGTTCCAGAGCAAGAAGGCTGAGATCCTCGCGCGTATCTGATCCGCCGATGCTGGTCCGGCTAGTCTGCTGATTCGCGGCGGAAAGACTCACCGCCTTCCCGAGGAATCCTCGCCGCATCTTGGGTTCGCCGGCTTGTCGCGTCTGTGTCCAGGCCCGCCAGTAAGAGCCAGCACAGACTTTGGCCCCGCTGTGGTCCGCACTGGGCGATACTCGCTGAATGGGGTTGATGGACTTCCAGTTCCAAGGTCCGGTCGTCGAGTGGCGGGGGCCTGCGCCCTTCTACTTCGTAGCCATCCCGGAGGAAGAAAGCGCGGACATCAAGTTTGCCGCCAAGGGCATTGAGTACTGGGGCCAGGTGCCGGTGATGGTGCGCATTGGCGAGGCCGAGTTCACGACGGCGCTGTTCCCCAAGGACGGCAGCTACCTCCTCCCGTTGAAGGACGCGGTTCGCAAGTCCGCGGGGCTCGAAGTCGACCAAGTCGTGGCGGTGGCGTTGAATGTCGGCCGGCAGTAGGCGAGGTAGCGGCGACCGATCATGAGCTGACGCGGCGGTATGACGCGCCCGACTGGGCGTGCATGGAACGCGGCGGATCCGGCCGAGCGTAGCCATCCGCAGGCGTCTTTCCCTGTGTTCTGTGGAGTGCGCTATCCGCTACCGCCAGCCGAGCTCGGGCGCGACGTGACGGAGCAGGGAATCGATGACGTGCACGTTGTAGTCGACGCCGAGCTGGTTGGGCACGGTGAGCAGGAGGGTGTCGGCGGCCGCGATCGCCTCGTCCTCGGCTAGCTGCTTGACCAGCTGCTCAGGGTCAGCGGCGTACGTCTTGCCGAACCGTGCGGCACCGCCTTCGAGGTACCCGACCTGGTCCCGGCTGCGGGTCTCCTGACCGAAGTAGGCCCGGTCGAAGTCACTCACCAGGGGAAAGATGCTTCGGCTGACCGAGACCCGCGGCTCACGGTCATGACCCGCGGCTCTCCAGGAGTCCCGGAACCGTTGGATCTGCTCGGCTTGCAGCTGGTGGAACGGCACGCCGGTGTCCTCGGTGAGCAGTGTCGAGCTCATCAGGTTCATACCTTGCTCGGCGGTCCACTCCGCGGTCCGGCGGGACCCGGCTCCCCACCAGATCCGCGAGCGCAGCCCTGGCGAGTGTGGCTCGATCCGCAGCAACCCAGGTGGATTGGGAAACATCGGCCGTGGGTTGGGCTCGGCGAAACCCTCGCCGGTGATCACCTGAAGGAACCTGGCGGTGTGCTGGCGGGCCATGGCCGCGTGGTCGGAGCCGGGCTCGGGCTCGTGGCCGAAGTAGCGGAACCCGTCGACCACCTGCTCCGGTGCTCCCCGGCTGATGCCAAGCTGGAGCCGGCCGCCGGCGATCAGGTCGGCGGAGCCGGCGTCCTCGGCCATGTACAGCGGGTTCTCATAGCGCATGTCGATCACACCGGTGCCGATCTCGATCCGACTGGTTCGTGCGCCGATGGCTGCCAGCAGCGGGAACGGGCTCGACAGCTGGCGGGCGAAGTGGTGCACCCGGAAGTAGGCGCCGTCGGCGCCCAGCTC
>DASSKA010000111.1:0-27836 GCA_035690905.1 Nocardioidaceae bacterium
ATGGGGCACACCACCGACGCGTCGTTCCTGTTCGTCGGCCTGATGGCCCTGATGGCGCTCGTGCTGCTCGCCGAGATGTCCTCGGGCGGCGTCGACGCCAAGACGGTGGCCGTGCTCGGGGTGCTGGCCGCGGCCGGCGGCGCGCTGCGGGTGCTCTCGGCGGGGACCGCCGGGCTCGAGCCGATGTTCTTCCTGCTGGTCGTCGCCGGCCGCGCGCTCGGGGCGCGGCTGGGCTTCATGCTCGGGGCCCTCGCCCTGCTCGCCTCGGCCTTCCTGACCGCGGGCGTCGGCCCGTGGACGCCCTTCCAGATGATCGCCGCCGGCTGGGTGTGCATGGGCGCCGGGCTGCTGCCGCGCGCGTCGGGACGGACGGAGCGGTGGCTGCTGACGGCGTACGGGCTGTTCTGCGGGCTGGCCTACGGCCTGGTGATGAACCTGTGGTTCTGGCCCTTCCTCGGCGGCTCGGCACCCGCCGGCGCCGGTTACACGCCCGACGCGGGCGGCGCGACCAACCTCGGTCACTACGCCGTCTTCTACGTCACCACGTCGCTCGCCTGGGACCTGCCGCGCGGGCTGCTCACCGCGGTGCTGACGCTGCTCGCCAGCGGGAGCCTGCTCCGGGCGCTGCGGCGCAGTCTGCGCCGGGCTCGCTTCGACGCGCCGGTGACGTTCGCCGACGCTGGGTGAGCCAGAGGTTTCGAGGCTCGCAAGCTCGCACCTCAACCACCGGCAGCGGGTCAGGAGTTCGAGAAGACCGCGGGTCCGTCGCCCTCCGGGCCTCGGCCCGCCCACGTCCACGCGTACGCCGGGTCCTCGACCGCCAGTCCGGCCTCACCGATCTCGAGCGGGCGGAACGTGTCCACCATCACCGCGGACTCGTCGAAGAACTCCACCCCGATCGACGCCTCATAGGCCGCCGGCTGCGGTCCGTGCGCGAAGCCGCCGGGATGCAGTGAGATCGAGCCGAGGCCGATGCCGGTGCCCTTGCGTGCCTCGTAGTCGCCGCCGCAGTAGAACATGACCTCGTCGCTGTCGACGTTCGAGTGGTAGTAGGGCACCGGGATCGAGTCGGGGTGGTAGTCGACCTTGCGCGGCACGAAGTTGCAGATCACGAAGTTGTGGCCCTCGAACACCTGGTGCACCGGCGGCGGCTGGTGCACCTTGCCGGTGATCGGCATGAAGTCCTCGACGTTGAAGGTGTAGGGATACAGGCAGCCGTCCCAGCCGACCACGTCGAAGGGGTGGCCCGCGTAGGTCATCGTGGTGCCCACGATGCCGGACGCGGAGCGGCCGCGGTGCTTCACCAGCACCTCGACGTCCGCACCGTCCACCAGCAGCGGCTCGTCCGGGCCGTGCAGGTCACGCTCGCAGTACGGCGCGTGCTCGAGGAACTGCCCGAACCGGGAGAGGTACCGCTTGGGTGGCGCGATGTGGCTGTTGGCCTCGATGGCGTACAGCCGGCTCGGCCCGTCCGTCGTGTCCGGCAGCCAGCGGTGGGTGGTGGCCCGGGGGATGATCACGTAGTCGCCGGTCCGGTAGGACAGTGCACCGAAGACGGTCTCCACGGTGCCGCGTCCCCGCTCGACGTACACGCACTCGTCGCCGATCGCGTTGCGGTAGTACGGCGAGACCTCCCCGGCCACCACGTAGCAGATCCGCACGTCCGCGTTGCCGAGCACCAGCCGCCGGCCCTGCACCGGGTCGATCGCCTTGGCATCCGCCTCGCCGAAAAGGGTGTGCAGCTTGAGGTGCCGGGGCTTCAGCGGGTGGTTGGCCTCGGTGGTCAGCTCGGGCAGCTCCCAGACGCGGGAGTCCACGATCGCCGAGGGCACCCCGCGGTGGTAGAGCAGCGAGGAGTCGGAGGAGAACCCCTCCTCGCCCATCAGCTCCTCGAAGCGCAGCCCGCCGGAGCCGTCGCGGAACGCGGTGTGCCGGGTGGCGGGGACGTCGCCCACCCGTCGGTAGTACGCCATCAGCCTCTCCCATGATGCACGGTTATCGGACGGATGTGTCCGGCTCTCGCCTCCTGTCTAGCCAGCGGAGGGACCGCTGTCAACCGCACCCTGCTGCTCGCCGCGACCGGCCCAGGTCCCCCGCACGTGGCCGATGTGCTGCTCCATGACGGCGGCCGCGGCCTCGGCCTCCCCGCGGAGCACCAGCTCGAGGATCTGTTCGTGCTCTCGGGCCGAGGCACCCAGCTCGCCGCGGTCCGCGAGACGCTGCAGACCGTAGAGCCGGCTGCGAGCCCGCAGGTTGGCGATCACCGAGACGAGGTGCCCGTTGCCCGCCAGGTCGAGCAGGGCAAGGTGGAAGCGTCGGTCCGCCTCCACGTAGGCGATCAGGTCCCGCTTGACCGCGAGGATCTCGATCTCCCGGGCGCCCTCGCGCAGCGCCTCCACCCTGGGACGGAGCTCGTCGTCCATGTGCCGGGCGATCTCGGCGACGGTGGGCACCTCGATCAGCGTCCGAAGGCTGGTGATCTCGTCCAGGTCGCGCTCGGAGAGCTCGGTGACCCGGAACCCCTTGTTGCGGACCGGCTCCACCAGGCCCTCGCTGGTCAGGTCGAGCATCGCCTCCCGGACGGGGGTGGCGGAGACCCCGAACTGCTCGGCCAGCGTCGGCGCGGAGTACAGCACACCCGGGCGCATCTCCCCGGCGACGAGAGCCGCCCGGAGGGCATGGGCGACCTGCTGGCGCAGGCTCTGCCGTTCCCCGAACTGGGGCAGGTGCAGGCCCGGCGGCTCCTGGTCGGTTCGGGCGCTCTCGCTCACGTGGCCAGTATTCCGGTCATCGCAGCACGAAGCCCGTATCCAGCGAGTCCTCGGGGTCGAGCACGAACAGATGCTCGCCCGTCTGGTGGGCCAAGCCCTCCACCTCGGTGACCACGCCGCGGTCGTTCCCCGGCCCCGGGCCGACGGCACGTGCCAGGAACCGGGTGCCGACGATGGACTCGTGGGTGAGCACCGCGCCAAGCGGCAGCTCTCCGGAGTCGACGAGCAGGGCCAGCCGGGCCGATGTTCCCGAGCCGCAGGGCGAGCGGTCCACCTCGCCGTCGGCGAACACGGTGACGTTGCGCTGGTGCAGCCCGTTCTCGGTCGCGCTGAGGTGCTGGTGGATGATCGTCCCGTACACGCCGTCGAGTCGGGAGTCGCTCGGGTGTCGCGCCCACTCGCTGTCGGCGAGCGCCTGCTTGATCTCGCGCCCGGCCGCGATGAGCGCCGTGTAGCTGTCCGGCACCACCTCGAGGCCGAGGTCGGCAGCGGCGACCGAGGCGTAGATCGCCCCGCCCCAGGCGAGGTCGCAGCGCACCTGCCCCCGCGAGGTCTCCACCGTCACGTCCCGGCCGAGCGGATAGGACTCGACGTTGCGGAAGGTGACGCCGCGGACCTTCCCGCGCGAGCAGCGCACCCGCGCGACCACCCGGCCGGAGGGCACGTCGATGACGACGTCTGTCTCGCCGTCCGGAGCGGCAGGCACCCGCCCGGACTCGACCGCCCATGCCCCGAGGGCGATGGTGCCGTGCCCGCAGGCCGTGGAGTAGCCGTCCTTGTGCCAGAACAGCGCACCCAGGTGCGCGGCCGCGTCGTCGGGCGGGACGAGAAAACAGCCGTACATGTCGGCGTGCCCGCGTGGTTCGTGGCACAGCAGCCTGCGGACGTGGTCCACCTCGGCGTTGCGCCGGGCGACCTCGCGGCGGTCCGTGACCGTGGTCCCGGGGATTTCAGGGACGCCGCTGGTGACGATCCGGAACGGCTCTCCGGCGGTGTGGTAGTCGGTGCTGCGCACCTCCAGCCAGCCGGACGCCGCCACCTCAGGCTCCCAGGTAGGCGTCGACGACTCTGGAGTCGCCGGCCAGCTCGTGTGCGGGACCCTCGAGCGTTGTGGCGCCGTCCTCGACGACGTACGCCCGGTGCGCGATGCGCAACGCCGCCTTCGCGTTCTGCTCGACCAGCAGGACGGAGGTGCCGTCGGCGTTGATGCTGCTGATCAGCCCCATGACCTGGTTGACGATCAGCGGCGCCAACCCCATCGAGGGCTCGTCCAGCATCAGCAGCCGGGGGCCGGCGACCAGGGCGCGGCCGACCGCGAGCATCTGCTGCTCGCCGCCCGACAGCGTGCCGCCCTGCTGCTGCCGACGCTCGGCGAGCCGGGGCAGCAGCTCGTAGACCTCTCGGATCCGCTTTGCGACCACGCTCTGGTCCTTCTGCAGATAACCGCCGAGCTGCAGGTTCTCGTGGATGGTCAGCCGCGAGAAGATCCTGCGACCCTCCGGAACGTGCACCACGCCCCGGCCGACGATGTCCCACGGATCGGCCCTGGTGACGTCTTCCCCGAAGGCGGTGACCGTGCCGCCACTGGCACGCACCACTCCCGACACCGCGGCCAGCGTGCTGGTCTTGCCCGCGCCGTTGTTGCCCAGCAGGGCGACGATCTCGCCCTCGGCGACCCGCAGCGAGAGTCCACGCAGCGCCTGGACACGGCCGTACATCACGTCGAGGTCGGTGATCTCCAGGGCGCTCACCGGGCACCCTCCTCAGTCGGCTCGTCGTCCCGGCCGAGGTAGGCCTCCAGCACCGCCGGGTCGTTGCGGACCTGCTCGGGTGTGCCGTCGGCGATCTCCCGCCCGAAGTTGAGCACCACGATGCGCCGGGACACCTTCATCACCAGTCCCATGTCGTGCTCGATCAGCACCAGCGCGATGCCGAGCTCACCGATGCGGCGCAGCAGGTCGAGCATCTCGGTCTTCTCGTTGTGGTTGAGGCCTGCGGCCGGCTCGTCGAGCAGCAGCAGCTTCGGCCCGCGCGCCAGTGCCCGGGCGATCTCCACCCGGCGCTGCTCCCCGTACGGCAGGTTCCTGGCCTCTGCGGCTCGGTCCCCGCGCAGCCCGACGAAGTCCAGCCACCGGTTGGCCTCCTGCGTCGCCTCCCGCTCCGAACGCCGGAACCGCGGGGTGTGCAGGATCGCGTCCAGGGCGTTCTGTCGCATCCGCAGGTGCATGCCCGCGCGGACGTTGTCCAGCACGGTGAGCTCTCCGAACAGCCGCAGGTTCTGGAACGTGCGCGAGACCCCCTTGGCCGCGATCGCGGAGGGCCGCAGCCCGGTGATGTCCTCGCCCGCGAACCGGATGCTGCCGCCTGTCGGCCGGTAGAAGCCGGTGATGCAGTTGAAGGCGCTGGTCTTGCCGGCGCCGTTGGGCCCGATGACCGAGACGATGTCACCCTCGTCGACCGCGAAGCTGACCCCGTCGCAGGCGGTCACGCCGCCGAAGGTGAGGCGCAGGTCCTGCACCTCCAGCAGAGCCCGGCTCACTGGAGGGCTCCTTCCGGCTCCTCCGACGTACCGGACCGGCCACGGCCCGTGAGCCGCTCCGCCGCCCGGCTCGGCCACACGCCCTGGGGGCGGAAGATCATCACCACGATGAGCAGCACCCCGAACAGGAAGAACCGGTAGTCCGCTGCCCCACGCAGCAGCTCGGGCAGGACGCTGACGAAGACCGCGCCCACCACGATTCCGGGTGTCGAGCCCATGCCGCCGAGCACCACGGCCATCAGGATCAGCGCGGACTGCAGGAAGGTGAAGCTCTGCGGAGAGATCGCGGTCAGCTGGGCGCCGAACAGGATCCCGGCGAGCCCACCCCAGATCGCCCCCGCGATGTAGGCCGCGAGCTTGACCTTGTAGGTGTGGATCCCCATCGCCTCGGCGGCGTCCTCGTCCTCCCGGACGAAGCGCCAGGCCCGGCCGATGCGGCTGCGACCAAGGCGGGCGGCCGCCAGCACCGCGAGCGCCACGATCGCCACGCAGGCGTAGTAGAAGCCCACCGGACCGCTCAGGTCGACCCCGAAGACGTCGAGGCCGGGGATGCCGTAGATCCCCGAGGGGCCGCCGGTGATCGAGAGGTTGGTGGCGGTGATCCGGATGATCTCCCCGAAGCCCAGGGTCACGATGGCCAGGTAGTCGCTGCGCAACCGCAGGGTCGGGCCACCGATCACGATGCCCGCGAGCACCGCCGCGGCGATCACCACCGGGACGGTGGCCAGCAGCGGCCAGTGCAGACGGGTGGCGAGGATGCCGCTGGTGTAGGCACCGATCGCGAAGAAGGCCGCGTAGCCGAGGTCGAGGAGCCCGCAGTAGCCGACCACGATGTTCAGGCCCGCGGCGAGCATCACGAACAGCAGGGCCGAGGTCATCACCGAGAGTGCGTAGTCGCTGGCGTCGACGAACGGCGCGAGCACGGCGACCAGGATCCCGAGCCCGGCCAGGCTCCGGTTGCCCGGCAGCCGGCGCCGCGGACGGCCGTCCTGGGACGTGTCACCCGCGGTGGCCCGCATCGCGGCTCTCACACCCGCTCCGTGACACGCTCGCCCAGGATGCCGGTGGGCCGGACCGTCAGGAACAAGATGAGGAAGCCGAACGCGAAGACGTCTCGCCACTGACCTCCGAGCCAGGCGGTGCCGAAGGACTCCAGCATGCCGAGCGCGAGACCGCCGAGCATGGCGCCCTTGATGTTGCCGATGCCGCCGATCACCGCCGCTGTGAACGCCTTCAGCCCGATGATGAAGCCCATCAGGAAGTCGATCTTGCCGTAGTAGGCACCCGCCATCACCCCGGCGGCCCCGGCCAGCGCCGAGCCGAGGAAGAAGGTGCGGGAGATGACCTTGTTGACGTTGATCCCCATGTACAGGGACGCCTTGGGGTCCATCGATATTGCGCGCATCGCACGCCCGGTGCTGGTCCCCATCACCAGCCACTGCAGACCGGCCATGAGCACCACGGCGATCAGGACCAGGCCGACCTGCTGGAGCGTCAGCCGCGCGCCGAGCACCTCGACGGCCTGACCGCCGAGCCGAACCGGGTAGACCTGGGGGTTCGGCCCGGCGACCAGCCGCATGCCGTACTCGATGGCGAAGGAGGCGCCGACCGCGGTGATCAGCACCGACAGCCGGGGCGCGTTCCGGAGCGGGCGGTAGGCGACCTGCTCGAGCACCAGTCCGAAGACCCCGGTGGCCAGCATCGCCACCACGAGGACGACCAGGAGCGCGAGGAACCCGAGCGAGCTCACCAGCCCGCCACCCAGGGTGAGGACGGCGAAACCGGTGAACGCGCCGAGCATGTAGATGTCGCCGTGCGCGAAGTTCAGCAGCTTGATGATGCCGTAGACCATGCTGTAGCCCAGGGCGACAAGCGCGTAGAACGACCCGACGAACAGCCCGTTCCAGAGCAGCTGGCTCACTGGGTCATCGCGTCCTTGAGCTTGAACTTCCCGCCGTCGACCACGAGGATCTGGAAGCCGCCCTCGCTCAGCGTGTGGTCAGGGGTGAACTTCAGCGGCCCGGAGAACAGTTGGAAGCCGTCGATGCCCTCGAGAGCCTTCTCGACCTTGGTGCCGTCGGTGGAACCGGCGTCCTTGATCGCTTCCGCGGCGACCCGCACTGCGTCGTACGCCTGGGTGGAGTACGGGCCCGGCTCGGAGCCGAACTTGGCCTTGTAGTCGGAGATCCACTGCTTCGCGCCGGGGATGGTCTGCGGCGTCTGGGTCATCGTCGCGAAGACACCGTCCGCGTTGGACCCGCCGGCGATGTCGATCAGCTTCTGGTCGACCGAGCCGTCGGCCACCATGATGTCGCCGGTGTAGCCCGCCTGCCGGAGCTGGCGGATGATCAGGCCACCCTCCTGGTAGTAGCCGGTCCAGTACACGAAGTCGGGGTGCTGGGAGATCACCGCGTTCACGTTGGCGCTGTAGTCGCTCTCGCCCGGGGTGACGGACTGGCGGCCGGCCAGCGTGGGCGTGCCCTGGGAGAGCAGCTGTGCGGTGAGGTCGGCGATGTTCTTGGAGTAGCTGGTGTTGTCGTCCATCAGGGAGACCCGCTTCGCGCCGACCTTCTTCATCCAGGCCACCGCCGTGTCCGCCTGCTGAGTGCCGGTGCCGTTGATCAGGAAGACGTTGGGCAAGTGCTGGTCGACCAGGTCGTTGGAGTTCGCCGCCGGGATCAGCATCGGGATGTCGGCCTTGTTGAACAGCGGCAGGGTCGGCAGCGTCGCGCCGGAGCAGTAGCCGCCCACCGAGATCGCGATGTCGTCGGTGACCAGCTTGTTGGCCGCCGCCGTGGCCGTCTTCGGGTCACAGGCGCCGTCCTCGACCTTCAGCGCGAGCTGACGGCCGTTGACGCCGCCCTTGCTGTTGATCTCGTCGACGGCCAGCTGGGCGCCGTTGCGCATGTACGGGCCGATGGCCGCGCTGCTGCCCGACATCGGGGCCACCATGCCCAGCCTGATGGGCCCGGACCCGGAGGAGGAGTCTCCGCCCGACAGCAGACCGCCACTGCACCCGCTGGCGAGCAGTGCGGCGGAGGCCAGGCCGGCCAGGGCGGCGAACCGACGGCGCCGACGTGCTGGATGAGTCATGGAGCGTCTCTCGCTTTCGGTGAAGGTGCCCGGCGCCGACGGGCGTCGGCCGAGAAAGCACTACGGTGTGATGTTGTACTGACAGCGGAGGCCGACTATGGCACGGAAGCAGGCACCGCGGAACCCCCGCTATGGACCGCTTTGTCCCCCGTCGGCGCCTCGCTGCCGCGAGTTCTGTCTGATTTTGCCTGTTCTGACCTGTTTTAGACGACCAGACCTTTATCAAATCGATATGTGATGTGTACTATGGTACTGCCATACTCGCCGTCATCAGAGACCCCCGAGGAGGACCGGTGAGCACACCCCGTCAGCCCTGGCACGGCGTCATCGTCGCCGCCGCGCTGCCGTTCAACGACGACCTGAGCGTCGACTTCGACGCCTACGCCGAGCACGTGCGCTGGCTGGCCGAGAACGGCTGCCACGGCGTGGCCGCGAACGGGTCGCTCGGGGAGTACCCGACGCTGACCCCCGAGGAGCGTCGGCGGGTGGTCGAGACCGCGGTCCAGGCGGCCCCCGAGGGCTTCACGGTGATGCCGGGCGTGGGCGCCTACGGCGCTCTGGAGTCCCGCCGGTGCGCCGAGGAGGCCGCGGAGGCAGGGGCGCAGGTGCTCATGGCGCTCCCGCCGAACAGCTACCGGGCCGACGAGCGCGCGGTGCTCGAGCACTTCCGGGAGATCAGCAAGGTCGGCCTGCCGGTCAGCGCCTACAACAACCCGATCGACACCAAGACCGACCTCACCCCCGCACTGCTCGCCAAGCTGTACGACGAGGGGCTGATCGTGGCCGTCAAGGAGTTCAGCGGCGACGTCCGGCGCGCCTACGAGATCGCCGAGCTCGCGCCCGGCCTCGAGCTGATGATCGGCAGCGACGACGTCGTGCTCGAGGTCGGCATCGCCGGCGCCAAGGGCTGGGTCGCCGGCTACACCAACGCGTTCCCGAAGGCCACGGTGCGTCTCTACGAGGCGTCGGTGGCCGGCGACCTCGACACCGCGCTGCCGTTGTACCGGCAGCTGCACCCGCTGCTGCGCTGGGACTCCAAGACCGAGTTCGTGCAGGCGATCAAGCTGTCGATGGACATTGTTGGCCGCAAGGGCGGCGGCTGCCGGCCACCCCGCCAGCCGCTGCTGCCAGAGCAGGAGAGCGTGGTGCGGGCAGCGACGGAGGCAGCCCTCGCCGCGGGCCTAGGCTGAGGGCGTGCGCAGCCGTCGGGTCCTCCACGCAGTCGACTCCCACACCGAGGGGATGCCGACCCGGGTGATCACCGGAGGCGTCGGTGTGCTGCCCGGAGCGACCATGTTCGAGCGTCGCCGCTGGTTCCTGGAGCACAGCGACGACCTGCGCACGCTGCTGATGTACGAGCCGCGCGGGCACGCGTCGATGTCCGGCGCCATCCTCCAGCCGCCCACCCGGCCGGACGCCGACTTCGGAGTGCTCTACATCGAGGTGTCCGGCTGCCTGCCGATGTGCGGCCACGGCACCATCGGGGTGGCGACCGTGCTGGTGGAGACCGGCATGGTGGAGGTGACCGAGCCGGTCACCTCCGTGCGGCTGGACACCCCCGCCGGCCTGGTAGTCGCCGAGGTCGCCGTCGAGGACGGCGCCGCGACGGCGGTCACCATCCGCAACGTGCCGTCGTACGCCCACCGGCTCGGCGCCTGCGTCGAGGTCCCCGGCCTCGGGCCGGTCCGCTACGACCTCGCCTACGGCGGCAACTTCTACGCCATGGTCGAGCTGGCCGAGCTCGAGCTGCCGTTCGACCGCGCCGAGAAGCAGCGGCTCCTCGACGCCGGGCTGGCGATCATGGCCGCCATCAACGACCAGGACCGGCCGGTGCACCGGGAGAACCCGGAGATCTCCGGCTGCCACCACGTGGCGTTGCTCGCCCCAGGGTCGGACGAGAAGCACTCCCGGCACGCCATGGCCATCCACCCCGGCTGGTTCGACCGCAGCCCCTGCGGCACCGGCACCAGCGCCCGGATGGCGCAGCTGCACGCCCGCGGCCGGCTGCCGCTGCACCGTGAGTTCGTGAACGAGTCGTTCATCGGCACCCGGTTCGTGGGCCGCCTGGTCGAGGAGGTGGCGCTGGCCGACGGGACCGTCGCGGTGGTGCCGACCATCACCGGGCGCGCCTGGCTGACCGGCACCGCGCAGTACTTCCTGGACCCCACCGACCCGTTCCCCGCCGGCTTCCTGCTGTGACCCGCTCTGGGACCGGCTCTGGGACCGGCTCCGACACCCACTCGGGGTCACCCCTGCGGCTGACCGAGCGGGAGCAGCAGATGCTGGACGGACGGGACGGGGAGGCCGTCGCCCTGTGCATGCGGCTGGTTACCGGTGTTGCCCGGGCGAGCGGGGCACCGCGGCTGCTCGAGGTGGCGTCCGCGCACGTGGACGGCTGCCTGTACCACGGACGGGCCGGCCTCGACTTCGCCGAGCGGCTGGTCGAGACCGGCGGGCGGGTGTCGGTGCGCACCACCCTCAACGTCGGTTCGCTCGACCTGCTGCACCCGTGGCTGGTGCGCGACCAGGAGATCGCCGCCTCGGGCCGGCGGCTGATGCAGGCGTACGTCGAGCTCGGCTGCGAGCCGACCTGGTCCTGCGCGCCGTACCAGTCCGGCCACCGGCCGGCCCTCGGCAGCCACGTGGCCTGGGCGGAGTCCAACGCGATCGCGTTCGTGAACAGCGTGCTCGGCGCGCGGACCGACCGCTACGGCGACTTCCTCGACATCGCCGCGGCCGTCACCGGCCGGGCCCCGGACGCCGGACTGCACCGGGACGAGGCGCGCAGGGCGGTGCTGGTGCTGGACCTCTCCGGGGTGTCGCGGGCGTTGCTCGAGGAGGACGTGGCCTGGCCGCTGGTCGGCGCGGTGCTCGGCGCGCGGGCCGGCACCCGGGTCGCCGCGCTGACCGGGCTGCCCGGCGACCTGGCCGACGGTGGCCGCACCGAGGACCGGCTGAAGGCGCTGGGCGCGACGGCGGCGTCCAGTGGAGGGGTCGCCCTGTTCCACGTGGTCGGGGTGACGCCGGAGGCGCCCACGCTGGCGACGGTCGCCGCCCCCGGCGCGCCGACCCTCTCCGTCGGGACGGCGGACCTGCGTGCGGCGCGCGACGAGCTCAGCACCGCTTCCGGCGACCGGCTCGACGCGGTCAGCCTCGGCACCCCGCACTTCTCCCTGACCGAGCTCGCCGCGCTGGCAGACCTGCTGCGCGGCGGCGCGCCGTTCGCCGACGGCGTCGACGTCTGGGTGTCCACCAGCCGCAGGGTGCTGGACGAGGCTCGCGCGCTGGGGTACGTCGACCCGCTGCTCGCGGCCGGCGGCCGGGTGCTCACCGACACCTGCACCTACGTCACCCCGGTGCTGCGTCCGGGCACCGGGGTGGTGATGACCAACTCCGGCAAGTGGGCGTGGTACGCCCCGGGGAACCTCGGCGTGGACACCGTGCTCGGCAGCCTCGCCGAGTGCGTCGCCTCGGCCCGGGCCGGGAGGGTGGTGCGCGATGAACGCCTCTGGGGCTGAGCTCACCGGCGAGTCGCTGCACCCCGGCACCGCGCGTGGCCCGCTGCTGGTGCTCACCGAGCCGGTCTCGTTCTGGGGCGGCGTGAACGCCGACGGGGTGGTCGTGGACCGTCATCACCCGCAACGCGGCACCTCCGTCGCCGGCCGGGTGGTGGTGATGAGAGATGGCCGCGGGTCGAGCTCCGCCTCCGCCGTACTCGCCGAGCAGATCCGCTCGGGGCACGCACCCGCAGCGCTGCTGGTGGGCGAGCGGGACGCGGTGCTGCTGCTCGGGGCGCTGGTCGCCGCCGAGCTGTACGGCGTACGCATGCCGGTCGTCTGGCTGGACGGCTTCGCGCTGGACCGGCTCTGCTCCGACGACGAGGTCGAGGTGCGCGCGGGAGACCCGCCGGGCCCGGCCACCGTGCGACCCTGCGTGGCTGCCCGATGACCGCGCCGCCCTATCTCGACGAGGCAACGCTGGCCCGGCTGATGCCGTGGCCGGAAGCGGTCGGCGCTCTGGAGTCGGCGCTGCTCGGCGGGCTGCGACCGGAGGCAGCCCTACCCCGCTCGGTGCACGGGCTCGACCACGGGCAGTTCCTGCTGATGCCGGCGCAGTCGCCGAGGGCGGCAGGCGTGAAGCTGAGCACCGTCACCCCGGGAAACCCGGGCCGGGGCCTGCCGAGGATCCAGGCGCTCTTCGTGCTCTTCGACCACCAGACGCTGCGACCGGTCGCACTTGTGGACGGCACCGCGCTGACCACGCTGCGCACGCCCGCGGTCTCCGCGGTGGCGGTGAAGCACCTCGCCGCCCCGGAGGCCGGGCGGATGGTGGTCTTCGGGTCCGGCCCCCAGGCCTGGGGGCACGCCCACGCGATCGCCGCGGTACGGCCGGTGCGGTCCGTGGCGGTGGTCGGCCGCGACGCCGGGCGGGCGGCCGCCTTGGCCGACCGGCTCACGGCAGAGGGAGTCCCCGCACACTGCGGAACCAGTTCCGAGGTCGAGGCCGCGGACGTGGTGGTGTGCGCGACCACGGCACGCACACCGCTGTTCGACGGGCACCTGCTGCCCGAGCACGCGTGCGTGGTGGCCGTCGGCTCGCACGAGCCGGACGCCCGAGAGCTCGACGAGACGGTGTTCGCCCGCGCCGCGCGGGTGGTGGTGGAAACCGCCGAGGTCGCGTTGGCCGAGGCCGGTGACGTGGTGACGGCGGTTGCCGCCGGCGCGGTCGCCGGCGAAGACCTGGTGGCTCTCGCGGACGCGGTGCGGATGCGGCCGGGTCCGGGGATCTCGGTGTTCAAGAGCGTCGGGATGGGCTGGCAGGACCTCGTGGTGGCGGAGGCCGCCCACCGGAGGTGGCTGGCCGATGAGTGACGTCGTGGTGGTCGGCGGCGGGATCGTGGGCGCCGCGTGCGCCTACTACGCCGCCGGCGCCGGCCTCGCGGTGACGGTGGTCGACCGCGGGCCGGCCGGTGCGGGCACGACCAGCCGCGGCGAGGGCAACATCCTCGTCTCGGACAAGGCACCGGGCCCGGAGCTCACGCTCGCGCTCTGGTCCCGGCAGCTGTGGCACCAGATTGGTGCCGACCTCGGGGACGAACCCCTCGAGCTGGAGCGCAAGGGCGGCTTGGTCGTGGCCGCCACGGAGTCGGCGATGGCCTCGCTGACCGGGTTCGCCAGGGACCAGCAGGAGGCCGGGGTGGACACGGTGCCGGTGCCCGCCGGCGCGCTGCACGAGCACGAGCCGCACCTGGCCCCGGACCTCGCCGGAGGGGTGCTCTACGGCCAGGACCTGCAGGTGCAGCCGGTGGCGGCTGCGGCGGCCCTGCTCGCGGGCGCCCGGGCGCGCGGGGCACAGGTGCGCACCGGGGTCGAGGCGGTGGGTCTGGTGCGCGACGCCCGCGGCGGGGTGACCGGGCTGGTCACCGACCACGGGACGGTGCCGACCGGCGCGGTGGTGAACGCCACGGGCACCTGGGGCGGCGTCCTCTCGGAACGGCTGGGCTGTGCCGTGCCGGTGCTGCCCCGGCGCGGCTTCATCCTGGTCACCGAGCCGCTGCCGCGGGTGGTGCGTCACAAGGTGTACTCCGCCGACTACGTCGACAACGTGGCCTCCTCCGACGCCGGGCTGGAGACCTCCACGGTGGTGGAGGGCACGAAGGGCGGCACCGTGCTGGTCGGCGCGAGCCGCGAGCGGGTCGGCTACGACGACGCGTTCTCCCCTGAGGTGGTCCGCAGGCTGGCCGCGCAGGCCACGCGGATCTTCCCGTTCCTGGCCCGGGTGCGGGTGATCCGCACCTACCACGGCTTCCGCCCGTACTGCCCGGACCACCGTCCGGTCATCGGCCCGGATCCGCGCGTCCCCGGGGTGTTCCACGCCTGCGGCCACGAGGGGGCCGGCATCGGTCTGGCCCCGGCCACCGGCAGGTTGCTGGCCGATCTGCTGTCTGGCGCGGAGCCGGGTGTCGACCCCGCGCCGTACTCCCCCGGACGGTTCCTGGAGGTGGCCCGTGGCTGAGCCGACGTTCCTGTTCGACGGGGAGCCCACGCCGTACGCCGAGGGACAGAGCGTGGGCGCGGCGCTGACCGCGGCAGGGATCCGGTCCTGGCGCACCACGCGCGTCGGCGGCCGCCCCCGCGGCCTGTTCTGCGGGATCGGGATCTGCTTCGACTGCCTGGTCACCGTCGACGGCCGGCCGAACGAGCGGGCCTGCCTGGTCCGGGTTGCCAACGGCATGCGCGTCACGACGCAGGAAGGAACCGGGCATGGCGACCTCGAGGTCTGAGCACGACGCCGTCGTCGTCGGTGCGGGTCCGGCCGGGCTCGCCGCCGTCGACCAGCTGGTCAGAGCCGGGGCGACCGTCGCACTGCTCGACGCCGGGCACGGCCCGGGCGGCCAGTTCTGGAGGCAGCCGGCGTCCGGCGCACCGGCACCTGCGGGCCTGCACCACGACCTGGGCACCTATTCCCGGCTCGTTGCCGCGCTGGGCCGCGATGGGGTCCGCTACCTGCCCCAGCAGCACGTCTGGACGGTCACCGCCGAGGGGCACGGCTTCACCGTGCACGCCGTGGACCGCTCCGGCGCCGAGGAGGTCCCGGTGGAGGTGCACGGCCGGCGACTGGTGCTGGCCACCGGCGCCTACGACCGGCAGGTGCCCTTCCCCGGCTGGGACCTCCCCGGCGTGATGACCGCCGGCGGCGTGCAGGCGCTGCTCAAGGCGCACGGGGTGGCCGCCGGCCGACGGGTGGTGGTGGCCGGCACCGGCCCGTTCCTGCTGCCGGTCGCCGCCGGACTGGTGGCTGGCGGCGCCGACGTGGTGTCGGTGCTGGAAGCGAGCCCGCGGGGGCGCTGGCTGCGAGAGGCGCCCGTGGTGCTCCGGAACGCCGGCAAGCTCGGTGAGGCGGCCGGATACCTGCGGACGCTGGCGGCTCACCGGGTGCCGGTCCGGACCGGCTGGACCGTGGCCCGGGCGGACGGCGGCGACGCGCTGACGTCGGTCACCGTGGCCCGGCTGGACCGCTCCGGGCACCGGGTCGCCGGGGCGGAACGGGTGGTCGAGGCGGACACGCTCGCGGTCGGCTGGGGGTTCACCCCCCAGGTCGAGCTTGCGGTCGGCGTGGGCTGCCGCACCCGGGTCGACGCCGACGGATCCGTGGTCTGCGAGGTGGACGAGTACCAGCGGACCAGCGTGCCGGGGGTGTACGTCGCCGGGGAGGCGTGCGGGGTCGGCGGGGCGGCCCTTGCCCTGGTGGAGGGCCAGATCGCCGGGGCCGCCGCGGGGCGAGCGCCGGTCCCCCGTCGTACCTCTCGGCGGCGGGCGGCACTGCGCCGCTTCGCGGCGGCCGTGCACCGCGCCCACCCGGTGCCGGATGCCTGGATGGACGCCCTCGACGACGACACCCTCCTCTGCCGGTGCGAGGAGGTGCCGGTCGGCAGGGTCCGGGCCGCGGTGCAGGCCAGTGCGGTCGCGGACGCCCGCACGGCGAAGCTGCTGGCCCGGCCCGGGATGGGCTGGTGCCAGGGCCGGGTCTGCGGCTACGCCACGTCGTGCCTCACGGCGCGGTGGAGCGGTGCGCCGTACGACCCCACCGGGCTTGCCCGCCGCCCGGTGGCCTCGCCCGTCACCTTCGACACCCTCGCGTCTGGCTAGCGGGCGGAGGGGAACCGCGGCGGACGCTTCTCGCGCAGCGCGGCCACGCCTTCTCGCAGGTCCGGACCCAGGAACCCGAGCATCTCGTAGGCGGCGGACTGGTCGAAGACCGGGCCCGCGGTGCGCAACCAGTTGTTGAGCGCCCGCTTGGTCCAGCGGATGGCCTGCTGCGGCCCCTGGCCCAGACCTGCGGCGATCGCGAGAGCTTCCGGGAGCACCCGGTCCCTGGGCAGCGCCTTGCTGACCAGGCCGATCCGCTCGGCCTCGACGCCGTCGAGCATCTCCCCGGTGAGCAGGTAGTAGCGCGCCTTGGCCATGCCCGCCAGCAGCGGCCAGATCAACGCGGCGTGGTCGCCGGCGGCGACGCCGAGCTTGATGTGCCCGTCGCCGAGCCGGGCATCCTCGGCGCAGACCGAGATGTCGGCCAGCAGGGCGACCACCAGGCCGGCGCCCACGGCCACTCCGTTGACCGCGGAGACGATCGGCTTCTCGCAGCTGACGATGTTGTAGACCAGGTCGCTCATCTCACCGAGCATCGCCGACACCCGGGCGTGGTCGCCCGCCATCCGCTCGACCATGGCCAGGTCACCGCCCGCGGAGAAGGCCTTGCCCGCGCCGGTGACCACGGCCACGCGGGTGCCCGGGTCCTCCGCGACGTCCCGCCACACACGTGCCAGCTCGGCGTGCAGCACCTCGTCGGTGGCGTTGTACCGGTCCGGCCGGTTCAGCGTGACGAGCGTGACGCCGTGGTCGCGCCGCTCGAACGTCAGATGCTGGTAGCCGTCGTATCCCATTCGGTCTCCTCCACCGGTGCGGAGCCCCGGTTCTCGATGGCAGTCAGTCGGCCATGGTGAGGCCGCCGTTGACGCTGAGCACCTGGCCCGTGACGTACCCGGCAGCGTCGCCGACGAAGAACTCCACCACCCCGGCCACCTCGTCCGGCCGGGCCGGGCGGCGCATCGGAATGGCCCGGACCAGCGCCTCCTGAAGCTTCTCCGGCTGCGCCCGGAACAGCGGCGTGTCCGTGGGCCCGGGGCAGACGCAGTTCACCGTGATGCCGTGCCGGGCCATCTCCCGGGCGAGCGACTTGGTGAGCGCGATGACCCCGCCCTTCGCGCCGGCGTAGACGGACTCACCGGAGCTGCCGACACGCCCGGCATCGCTGCCGATGTTGACCACCCGGCCGCCCTCGCCCGCCTGCACCATGTCCGCGAGGAACGCCCGGCACATGTGCACCTGCCCCAGGTAGTTGATCTCCACGACCCGACGCGCGAAGTCCGCGGTCACGTCCAGGAACGGCGCGGTGCGGTCCCAGCCCGCGGCGTTCACCAGCACCGTGGGCCGGCCCAGCTCGCCGCGGACCTCCGCACGCAGCGCATCCACGCGGTCGCTGTCGGCGACGTCGACCTCGAACCCCTGCACCGGGCCCCCGGCCATCCGTGCCGTCTCCGTGGCGGCGGCCAGGTCGATGTCTGCGGCGGCGACCCGTGCGCCGCCCGCCGCGAGCCGTAACGCGACGGCCCGCCCGATGCCCGAGCCTGCACCGGTGACGACGGCGATCACGAGGCCCGGTCCGCGGCGGGCGTACGACGCGGGTCGGGGAGCACGTCATGGGCTGCCGCCAGCAGGGCACGGGCCTGCTCGACCATCTCCGGGACCAGTCGTCCCACCGGCACGATGCCGGAGATGGCGCCGGCGCACTGGCCGGCTGGAAGCAGACCCTCGTCGACGTCGCCGTCGCGCTGCGCCCGGATCATCGCCTCGTCCTTCCACCGGGTCAGCTCGCTCTCGCTGGTCTCGCCGGCGTCCACCATCGCCTGCAGCCGTCTCACCCCCGCGCTGTCCAGGCCACGCGCGGGTCCGTAGACCCCCGGGAAGACCACGTCGGACCACTCCGTCGCGGCGACGATCCTCTGCTTGTAGGCCTCGTGCCAGTCGTTCTCCTCGGTCGCGATGAACCGGGTCCCCATGGCGACGCCCGCGGCTCCCATCGCCAGCGCTGCGGCGAGTCCACGGCCGTCGAAGATGCCGCCGGAGACCAGGACGGGGATCTGCAGCGCCGGGATGACCTGTGCCGCCAGGACCATCGTGTGCACCGGGTGCTCGTGGGTGTGTCCCCCCATCTCGTAACCGGAGGCGATGACCACGTCGGCCCCGGCGTCCGCCGCCTTCCGGGCGTGCCGAAGGGCACCGACCTTGTGCATGTGCACCAGGCCGACCTCGTGCAGCCGGGCGCTGTAGCTTCCGGCGAACCCGGCCGAGGTGGTCACCGCCACCAGCTGGCGGCCGGCCTTGCCGCCTTCGCTCCGCACCGCGATCGCCTCGGCGATGTATGCCTCGGTGACCGGGAGCACGTCCCCGGTGCTGGCGAACCCGACGGGCACGTTGACCGCGACCGGCCCGTCGGTGAGCCCGGTGGCCTCCTCGATCTGCCGGCGCAGCAACCGTGCTCCCTCCGCCGGGTCCACCGTCATGCCCGGGATGCTCACGGTGCCCAGGCCGCCGGCCCCTGAGACCGCGGCCGCGAGCCGTCCCGTCCGGAACGGGCCCATCCCGTCCTGCACGACCGGGTACCGGATCCCCAGCATCGCGCAGAGCCGGTCCACCACCGACACCGCACTGCCCTTGCCCGTGCCTTCCAACCTGGCCACCTCCTGCCATCCTCTTGCGCAGCCTACAAACATGGCCCTATGTTTTCTAGCACTCGATAGAACATCTTGTTTTCCGAGTCCGGTGGAGGACCCGATGTCTCCAGACCAGGAGCGCGTCGTCGTGGAGCACCACGGCCTGACGGACGGGTGCGTCGCCGCGCTGCTGCGCCTCAACCGACCCGAGGACCTGAACCCCCTCGACTGGGACACGGTGCGGGCGCTCGACGAGCGGCTGGCCGAGGCGGACCAGGACGACACCGTCCGGGTGATCCTGGTGACGGGGGCCGGGCGGGCGTTCAGCGCCGGCGGCGACCTGAAGGCCTACCAGCGGTTGCAGCGCGACCGTCTGGCGTTCCCGGCGTTCCTGGCCGACCTGCACCGCACGTTCGCCGGGATCCGGACCATGCGCACGCCCGTGGTTGCCCTGGTCAACGGCGTCGCAGCCGCCGGCGGCCTGGAGCTGATCGCGTCCTGCGACTTCGGCTACGCCGCTGCCTCGGCTCGGATCGGAGACGCCCATGTGCGGTTCGGGCAGATGGGCGGCGGTGGCGCGCTCACCCTGCTGCCACGCCTCCTGTCACCTGCCCGGGCCCGGGAGCTGGTGTTCTCCGGTCGGTACCTCACCGCGGAGGAGGCCTGCTCCTGGGGACTGGTGAACCGGGTCGTTCCCGACGACGAGCTGCTCGAGGCCGGCCTCGAGCTCGGCCGGGAGGTCGCCGGCGCCAGTGCGCTCGCGGTCGCCAACGCGAAGTTCGTGATGAACAGCGCCTGGGCGGACGGCACCGGTGTCGACGCCGCGTTGCGCCTGGAGCGCGAGCGGACGTCCTACTACTGCGTGACCAGCGACGACGCGCAGGCCGGGCTGGCGGCCTTCGCGGAGAAGCGGCCGCCACGATTCGGGGGGAGGTGAGGCGCATGCGCCGGTCCCGGGCTCGGCCGGCCTTCTGCGGTGGCACCGCCGTGGTCGGGATCGGCTCCACGCCGTTCACCCGCCAGTCCGGGCGCAGCGTGCTGGCTCTGGCCACGCAGGCGGCGACCCGGGCGCTCGACGACGCCGGGCTGCGGCACGAGGACGTCGACGGCATCGTCAGCTACAGCCTGGGGGACGACTCGGTGGGGGCGGCCGCGGTGGCCACCAGTCTCGGCGTGCCCGAGCTCCGGCACGTGGCGGACCTGAACATGGGCGGTCAGGCACCGTGCCTGCTGGTCGCCCAGGCAGCGGCCGCGGTGTCGGCCGGGCTGGCGGACACCGTCCTGGTGTTCCGGGCGCTCAACGGCCGCAGTGGGCAACGCGTCGGCCGGACCAGGACCGGCGGCCCGGGAGCCCAGTTCCGCTACCCGGTCGGGCTCACCGCCTGGCCGCAGTACCAGGCTTTGTGGGCCCAGCGGTTCCTGGCCGAGACGGGCATGGGCGAGAAGGACCTCGGCGCGGTGGCGGTCGCCCAGCGCTGGTACGCCGAGCGCAACGACCGGGCGGTGCTGCGCCGGGGCCTGGACATCGACGGGTACCTCGCCTCGCCGTACGTCGTGCAGCCGCTCCGGGTGGCGGACTGCACCACCGAGGTCGACGGCGCCTGTGCCCTGGTGGTGACCTCGCTGGAGCGGGCCCGGACACTGCGACGACCTCCCGTCGTGGTCGCCGGCGCGGCGTACGTCGCGGGGCCACGACCCGGCCTGGACATCGGGGACGTGTTCGCCTGGCCGGACTACTCGCGCAACTTCACCTCCCACCTGGCCGACCGGCTGTGGGCGTCCGCACGGCTCGGACCGGACGACGTCGACGTGGCGGAGATCTACGACTGCTTCAGCCACGTGGTGCTGATGGGCCTCGAGGGGCTGGGGTTCGTCGATCGCGGCGAGTCCGGCGCCTTCGTCGCCGATGGCCGGACCGGCCTCTCGGGCTCGCTGCCCACCAACACGCACGGCGGGCTGCTCTGCGAGGGCTATCTGCACGGCATGAACACCGTGGTGGAAGCGGTGCGCCAGCTGCGCGGCGGCCAGGGCGAGCGGCAGGTGCCCGGTGCCGAGGTGGCGGCGGTCACCTCCGGCGCCGTGGTGGACGGTTCGGCCCTGGTGCTGACGCGGGACCCGGGGGGCCGGCAGTGATCGAACGCGTCAGCGCCCCGCCTCGGCACGGGATCATCCCGGTGGAGGCCGATGCCGACTCCGCGCCGTACTGGTCGGCGCTCGCGGAGAACCGGCTGCAGCTGCCACGGTGCTCGCGTTGCCAGCACACCTGGTCGCCGCCCTCGCCCCGCTGTCCGCACTGCGGGGCCGAGGAGCACGGATGGCGCGAGCTCGACGGGCACGGACGTGTCTACTCGTGGGTGGTCGTCCACCGGCCGATGGACGAGGCCTTCGCCGCCGAAGGGCCCTACACGATCGCGGTGGTCGAGCTCGACGACGCCGACGGGGCGCGCCTGGTCGGCCGGCTGCTCGGGCCGCCGGAACAGCCGGTCACGGCCGGTGCCGCCGTGCGGACCGTGGTGTACGACGTGGGCGGCCAGTCGTTGCCGGGTTTCGTCGCCGATGCGTCGAGTACGACGGGGTCGCCGACCCTGCAAGGAACCAGAGAGGGGAATCCGGCATGAAGGACTGGAGCAGCCATCTCACCCAGTTCGACGAGGAGCGCGCACGCACCTACAAGGAGAACGGCTGGTGGCCGGACCGCACGCTGGCCGGGTACCTGGAGGACGCGGCCGCCGCCGACCCGGGCAAGGCCGCCATCGTGGACCGGTCCGGCCGGATCGGCTACGGCGACCTCCAGGCGCTGGTGCTGCAGGTGGCCCGCGCACTGGTCCGGGCAGGGGTGGAGCCGGGGGACGTGGTGACCTGCCAGCTGCCCAACTGGCGCGAGGTACAGGTCATCGCCACCGCGTGCAGCCGGATCGGCGCCGTCTACAACGGGATCGCCCCGATCTTCCGGGAGCGGGACATGCGTGTGATGCTGCGGCTGGCCCGGCCGAAGGTCCTCGTCGAGCCTGCGGTCTTCCGCGGCTTCGACCACGCGGGGATGGCGGCCTCGCTACGGGCCGCCACCGAGGGCCTGACCGATGTGGTCATCGTCGGCGGGCCGGCGCCGGAGGGCATGGTCGGCTGGGACGACTTCGTGGCCAGCGGAAGCGGGGCGGGGTCGCTGCCCGCGCCGCCGGACCCGGACACCGTCACCCAGGCGGCGTTCACGTCGGGCACCACCGGCGAGCCGAAGGGCATCCTGCACACCCACAACACCGTGCTGGCCGCCACCAAGGCGTTCGTCGACGAGTTCGCGCTCACCTCGTCCGACACCTTCCACATGGCCTCCACGCTGGGCCACCAGACCGGGTTCCTGTTCGGCGTGCAGATGCCGCTCATGACCGGGAGCACCCTGGTGCTGCAGGAGACCTGGGACGCCGCGGAGTTCGTCGAGCTCCTCGAGGCCGAACGGATCTCGATGACCAACGGGGCCATCCCGTACCTGTCGGACCTGCTGCACGCTCCGAACTTCGCCGATCACGACACCTCGAGCCTGCGGCTGTTCGGGTGCTTCGGCGCCGGGCTGCCCCGGCCGCTGGTGCTGCGGGCGCGCGAGCTGCTGCCGGACTGCACGGTGTTCGGGGGCTGGGGGATGACCGAGACCGGGCTGGCGGTCACCAACCCGCTCACCGACACCCTCGAGCAGATCTGCGACACCGACGGGGTCCCGTGCCCGGGAACCGAGATCCGGGTCCTCGACGAGTCGCTGCGCAGCGACGCTCCGCCGGGCGTCGACGGTGAGCTGGTCACCCGGGGACCGCTGCGGCACCTCGGCTTCGTGCAGCCCGAGCTGTCGGCGAGGTACTTCCTGGACGGCGACTGGTACCTCACCGGGGACCGGGGCCACCTCCTCGCGGGCAACCGGTTCGTGATGACCGCGCGCAGCAAGGACATCATCGTCCGCGGCGGGGAGAACGTCCCGGTCGCGGAGGTGGAGTCGCTGCTGCTGGAGCACCCTTCGGTCCTCAACGTCGCCATCGTCGCCGTACCCGACGACCGACTCGGTGAGAAGGCGTGCGCCTGCGTGATCTGCGAGCCGGGCGAGTCGTTCACCGTCGACGACATGCGCGCGTGGCTGGAGCAGAAGAAGCTCACCCGGCAGTACTGGCCGGAGGTGCTGGAGATCCTCGACACGTTCCCGACCACGGCCAGCGGCAAGGTGCAGAAGTTCAGGCTCCGTGCGGCACTCACGGCGCCAGCCAGCTCGCTGGCCCAATGACGTTGCGGCTGCAGGACATCGCCGGCCGGACCGTCGGCGAGGTGCTCTCGGAGAACCGGGCGCGGTACCCGGACGACCCGGCGATGCTGTGGCACGGGTCGGTGACCACCTGGTCGGGGCTCGACGACGTCGTGTCCCGGTTGGCCGCGGGCCTGCACGGACTGGGGGTGCGGCGTGGCGACCGTGTCGCGATCTGGCTGGCGAACTGCCCGGAGCTCGTGCACGCCTACTTCGCAGCAGCCCGGATCGGCGCCGTCGGCGTACCACTGAACCCGGCTCTGACCGCGCACGAGGCCACCATGCTCCTCGCGGACTGCGCGGCGGTCGCGGTGCTCCTCGACGACCGGCACACCGAGGCGGCCCGCACCCTGCGCGCCGCCGGGGACGTGCCGAGCCTGCGCCACGTGGTGCAGGTCGGCCGCGCGTCACCGGCCGCCGACGGGTGTCTGCTCCTGGCTGACCTGGTCGCGGCGGCGCGGCCCGGTGCCGAGGCGCCGTCGGTGGCCTTCCCCGACGACCCGGTGGTCATCTACTACACGTCGGGCACCACCGGGCGGCCGAAAGGCGCGGTGCACACCCACTTCAGCGTGCTGGCCACGGCCCTGTCGGCCGGCCGGATGATGGAGCTGTCCCGGCGAGACCGGGTGCTGCTGTGCACGCCGCTCTACCACTCGGCCGCGATGCACACCTTCTTGATGGCGCATGCGCTGCTCGGGGCGAGCTGGGTGGTGACCCCCGGCTTCGACCCCGTGCAGGTGCTCGACCGGATCACCGAGGACCGGGTGACGGTGTACTTCGGCGTGGTGCCGATGCTGATCGCGACCCTGGCCGTGCCGGACCTGGCGGGCCGCGACCTGTCCAGCCTGCGCATCCTCTTCACGGGGGCGTCCCCCGTGCCACAGGCGCTGAAGCAGCGGTGCATCGAGGCCTTCCCCGGCGTCGACCTGATCGACGGGTACGGGTGCACGGAGTCCGGCCCGGCGGGCACGTGCCTGCATGCGCGGGACGCGCTGGAGCGGCCCGGCTCGGTCGGCACACCGTGGCCCTACCTGCAGGTCGCCGTGCTCGACGCGGCGACCGGGGAGCCGGTCGGCCCGGAGACGGTCGGCGAGGTCGCTCTGCGTGGCCCCACCGAGATGCTCGGCTACCACAACCTGCCGGAGGAGACGGCGGCGGCCTTCGCCGGCGGCTGGCTGCACACCGGCGACCTCGGCTCCCTGGACCGCGACGGCTTCCTGTCGATCACCGGCCGGGTCAAGGACATGCTGATCCGCGGCGGGGTGAACGTGTACCCGCGCGAGACGGAGGAGGTGCTCTACACTCACCCGGCGGTCGCCGAGTGCGCGGTGTTCGGCGTCCCGGACGAGACCATGGGCGAGGAGGTGATGGCGTGCGTGACCCTTCGAGAGGGCTCCAGCGTCACCCCCGAGGAGCTTCTGGCTCATCTGTCCGACCGGCTAGCGCCGCACAAGCGCCCCTGCTACGTGCGGCTGCTGCCGGAGCTGCCGCACAACGCTACCGGGAAGGTGTTGAAGTTCCGGCTGCAGGAGACCTATGCAGAGGTCGGCACTCGCGGACCGCGGTTGCGCCGACGCACCTCGACCGATGGGCAGGCCAGTGACCAGCGACCCGGCAGCGGGCTCCCCGGCGACCAGCCGGCACGTCAGCCGCAAGCGTGAGCAGCGGATCAACAAGATCCTGCACACCGCGGCGCTCACCTTCGCAGAGCTCGGCTACGACCAGGCCAACCTCGAGGAGATCGCGGCCCGGCTGTACATGCGCGGCCCGAGCCTCTACTACTACTTCTCCTCCAAGGACGACCTGCTGATCGCCTGCCTCGACCACACCGCGGCGGCGGTGACCGGTCGGGCCCGGGAGACCGCCGCGGGCCCGGGTTCGGCCCGCCAGGTGCTGCGCCGGCTGCTCGCCGACCAGGTACTGGTGCAGATCCGGGACTTCCCGGAGTTCATGCCGCTGTTCATGCGGCTCCAGGTGCCCAACCCCGAGGTGTCGGCGCACATCCGCAGGCTCCGCCGCGACCACGGGGATGTCTACCGGCACGTCGTCGACGAGGGAGTACGGCGAGGGGAGTTCGCCGCCGAGGACAGCCACCGGGCACTGCTCAACTCGTTCGGCGCCGTCGCCTACGTCCAGGAGTGGTACCGACCCGGCCGCGCCCTGGACGCCGAGCAGCTCGCCCAGGACATCGCCGACCAGCTAATGCGGATGTTCCGCCGCCCCCGCAGACGGACCTAGAGCACCTTCGACAAGAACAGCTTGGTCCGCTCGTGCTGCGGGTTGCTGAGCACCTCGCGCGGGTTCCCGGCCTCGACGATGAATCCCTCGTCCATGAACACCAGGGTGTCGCCGACCTCCCGGGCGAAGCCCATCTCGTGGGTGACCACGATCATCGTCATGCCGGAGCGGGCCAGCTCGCGCATCACGTCCAGCACCTCGCCGACCAGCTCCGGGTCGAGGGCCGAGGTCGGCTCGTCGAACAGCATCAGCTTGGGCTGCATCGCCAGTGCCCGGGCGATCGCCACGCGCTGCTTCTGCCCACCGGACATCTGCGAGGGGTAGGCGTCCACCTTGTCCCCCAGGCCGACCCGGTCGAGCAGCTCCCGCCCGCGTGCGACCGCTTCGTGCTTGGACACCCTCGACACCTTGATGGGTGCCTCGACGACGTTCCCGAGCGCGGTCATGTGCGGGAACAGGTTGAAGTGCTGGAAGACCATCCCGATCTCACGACGTTTCGCGGCCACCTCCCGGTCGGGCAGCTCGTGCAGCCGCCCGCCGCGCTCCCGGTAGCCGACCAGCTCGCCGTCCACCCACAGCCTGCCGGCGTTGATCTGCTCGAGGTGGTTGATGCACCGCAGGAATGTGGACTTGCCGGACCCCGACGGACCGATGATGCACATCACCTCGGCCTGGTTGACCGTCAGGTCGATGCCCTTGAGCACCTCCAGCTTGCCGAACCGCTTCCACACCCGTTCGGCGCGCACCATCTCCGTGGTCGCCGTCCGCGCCTGGGTCACCGACCCTTCCACACCGAGCTCCTCACTCACTGTCCGCCACCCCCTCCGTGCCCGAGCGTGGTGGTGTCGGCGGCGGGCGTCGTCCCGCCGCCGGACAGCAGCGCCCGCAGCCTCTGGATCGGGGTGGCCGGCAGCTCCCGCGCCGCACCACGCGAGTAGTGCCGCTCGATGTAGTACTGCCCGATGGTGAGCAGCGAGGTCAAGAACAGGTACCAGATGCTCGCCGCGAGCAGCACCGGGATCGTCTGGTAGTTCCTGGAGTAGATCAGCTGCGCGGCGTACAGCAGGTCCAGGTAGGCGATCACGCTGACCAGCGCGGAGTTCTTCAGCATCGAGATGGTCTCGTTGCCGGTCGGCGGGATGATCACCCGCATCGCCTGCGGAAGCACGATCCGGCGCATGGTCATCAGCGCTGACATCCCCAGCGACTGGGCCGCCTCGGTCTGGCCCTGGTCGATGGAGAGGATGCCGGCCCGGACGATCTCGGCCATGTAGGCCGCCTCGTTCAGCGCCAGGCCGAGCACCGCGGCCAAGAACACCGTGATCAGGCTCTGGGTCTGGAACGTGACGAACTGGGGGCCGAACGGGATGCCGAGCCCCACGGTCTTGAACAGCGCGCCGATGTAGCCCCAGAACAGGATCTGCACCAGCAACGGGGTCCCTCGGAAGAACCAGATGTACAACCAGCTGACCCAGGACAGGATCGGGTTCGGCGACAGCCGCATCACCGCGAGGATGACCCCGCCGATGGTCCCGAGGACCATGCACAGCACGGTGAGCTCGATCGTGTGCACGACGCCGGTCAGGATGCTGTTCTGGAACAGGGTGTCGAAGACCGTGCCCCAGCCGAAGTTGTCGTTGCTGATCAGCGAGTGAACCAGCATGGCGAGCAGGATCAGGATCACCACGGTCGCGATCCATCGTCCCGGGTGCCGCACCGGGACCGCTACGATCTCCTCCGGCTGTCTGGTCGTGCTGCTGAGTCCGGTGGCGGTGTCACTCATTGTTGACCGCCTCTCCTTCGTGGAACTAGCTGACCGCGGCGTTGATCTCAGACTTGGTGATCGCGCCCTGCGTCGCGCTCCACTTCTTGAGGATCTTGTCGTAGGTGCCGTTCTGGATCAGCTTGTCGATGGCACCCTGGATGGCCTTGTCGAAGCTGCCGGAGTTCTTCGGGATCGCGATGCCGTACGGCGCGGTGGCGTACGGCGTGCCGACGATCTCGAACTTGCCGCCGGACTGCTTGGCCATGTAGCCGGCCACGCCGGAGTCGGCGAGCGCGGCGTCGATGCGGCCGGTAGCCAGCGCCAGGTTCACCGCGTTCTGGTCGGGGAACACCTTCTGAGCGATCGCCGGCTTGCCCGCGGCGGTGCACTTCTTGCTGCGCGAGGCGATGTCGTCGGCCTGGATGGTGCCCTTCTCGGCGCCCATCGAGAGACCGCACAGGGTGGTGTTGTCGCTGGCCGAGAGGTGCTTGGGGTTGCCGGAGGGCACCATCAGCGCCGTACCGGCCTTGAAGTAGGTCGCGAAGTCGACGACCTTCTGCCGCTCCTTGGTGTCGGTGAAGGAGGACATGCCGAGCTCGTACTTGCCAGAGGCCAGACCCGGGATGATGCCGTCGAAGGTGGCCTTCTGGAAGACGAACTGGACCCCCAGGACCTGGCCGAGGGCCTTGCCCAGCTCGGCGTCGACACCGACGATCGTGGTGCCGTTGGAGGCCACGAACTCCATCGGGGCGTACGACGGGTCGGTCGCGACGATGACCTTGCCGTCGGACTTGATGCTGCTCGGCACCATCTTGGCGAGCGAGGCGTCCACGGCCGAACCGCCGGACGTCTTGCCGCCCCCACCGGTCGAGCCGGTG
>DASSKA010000112.1:0-13012 GCA_035690905.1 Nocardioidaceae bacterium
GACCGTGAGGGCCGCTGACCTGGGGTTTTGTGCGCCATCAGGGACTCGAACCCCGAACCCGCTGATTAAGAGTCAGCTGCTCTGCCAATTGAGCTAATGGCGCCTGAAGCGTCTGGAACTGTATCAGCGCAGCGGGCATGACCTGAAATCGACCGGGCGTGGGGCTCGACACGCCGCGCGGTCCCGGCAGCGGGGGAGCTCAGCGGCCGGCGATCGACTCGAGCACGGCCTGGGCGGCGTTGTGCCCGCCGATGCCGCTGACCGCCCCACCGCGGCGGGCGCCGGCGCCGCACAGCACCACGTTCGGCACCTCGGTGGCCACCCCCCAGCGCTGCGCTGGGGTGTCCAGCCGGGCCCGGTTCGGCGCCCAGGGCCAGGACAGGTCGCCGTGGAAGATGTGCCCGCCGGGCATGGCGAGCGCCTCGTCGACGTCCTGGGGTGCGTTGGCCTCCAGGCAGGGCCGGCCGTCCGCGTCCAGGGCCAGGCAGGACTCCAGCGGCTCCTCGAGGTGCTCGTTGATCGCGTCCAGGAAGCGCTCCACCGCGGTGTCCCGCTGCGCCTCGACGTCGCCATCGAACACCGAGGCGGGGGTGTGCAGCCCGAAGTAGGTCAGCGTGTGCGCGCCGGTGCCGGCCAGGTGACCCAGGATGGACGAGTCGGTGAGCGAGTGGCAGTACAGCTCACCGGGCATGACGCTCGGCACCTGGCCGGCGGCCGCCTCGTCGTACGCCTTCTCCAGCTGGCTGAAGTCCTCGGCGACGTGCAGGGTGCCCGCCCAGGCCACCTCGGGGTCGGCGCCGGACTTGAGCGGGGGCAGCCGGTCGACGAGCAGGTTGACCTTCAGCTGCGAGCCCTCCGGGCGTTCGCCGGGCTCCTCGCCCATCAGCACGCTCAGCACCCACGGGGCCACGTTCGAGAGCACCCAGTTGGTCTCCGCGGTGTGACTGGTGTGCCCGTCGTGCCAGGTCACCTGCGCGGTGCTGCCGTCGGACTCGATGCGGCTCACCCCGGCACCGGTGACGAGGTGCGCACCCGCGGCGCGGGCCGCCTCGGCGAGCGCATCGGTGACCGCGCCCATGCCGCCGACCGGCACCCGCCACTCGCCGGTCCCGTTGCCGATCATGTGGTAGAGGAAGCAGCGGTTCTGCGCCAACGAGGTGTCATGGAGCGACGCGAAGGTGCCGATCAGTGCGTCGGTGCCGACCACCCCGCGCACCGTGTCGTCGGTGAACCGGTCCTCGATGGCCTTGCCGATCGGGTTCTCCACCACCGCTTCCCACATGTCCCCGTCGATGCGCGCGGCCATCTCCCTGGCGGTCGGCAGCGGGGAGAGCAGGGTCGGAGCGATCGCCTCGGCGAGCCCGGCCACCTCTCCGTAGAACGCCCGCCACGCGTCGTACTCCCGGTCCGACCCGGTCAGCGCCCGGAACGACTCCGCGGTCGCGGTGCCCTGCCGGCGCTCGACGAGCAGCCCGGTGTGCCGGCCGTCGCGGACGCTCGGGGTGTACGACGCGGTGCGCCGCGAGCGCAGCTCCAGCCGGAGACCGAGGTCGTCGATGATCTGCTGCGGCATCAGGCTGACCAGGTACGAGTAGCGGGACAGCCGGGCCGGCAGCCCCTTGAACGGCTGCGCACTGACCGCGGCGCCACCGGTGTGCGGGAGGCGCTCCAGCAGCAGCGTCGAGACGCCCGCCCTGGCGAGGTACGTCGCCGCGACGAGCCCGTTGTGCCCACCGCCGACGATCACCACGTCGTACCGACCGGACGTGGCCTGATCCGATTGCGAAGTCACGGCAGCAAACGCTACCCGTAGCCGCCTACCGCCGGCGGGCCGCGGCGGAATGTTTAATGTTGAACGAGTGTTGGGCGGGGTGAGCGTGATCCGTCGAGCAAAGGAGCACCATGCCTGCTGTCACCGTCGCGGACCTGACCGTCCTGCCGCGCATCCCGGCGCCCGTGCCCGGTGCAGCCGCCCGGCCGGTGCTGAGCCTGACCACGGCTCCCAAGGGCTACGAGGGCGAGGGCTTCCCGGTGCGCCGCGCGTTCGCCGGGGTGGACCTGGCCGCGCTGGACCCGTTCATCCACATGGACCAGATGGGCGAGGTGGAGTACGCCCCCGGTGAGCCCAAGGGCACCCCGTGGCACCCGCACCGCGGCTTCGAGACGGTCACCTACATGCTCGACGGAGTCTTCGACCACCAGGACAGCCACGGCGGCGGCGGCACCATCACCAACGGCGACACCCAGTGGATGACCGCGGGCTCCGGACTGCTGCACATCGAGGCGCCTCCGGAGTGGCTGGTGATGAAGGGCGGCCTGTTCCACGGCATCCAGCTGTGGGTGAACCTGCCCCGCTCCCAGAAGCTGGTCGCGCCGCGCTACCAGGACCTCAAGTCCAGCCAGGTCGCGCTGGTCGCCACCGCCGACGCGGGCGCACTGGTGCGGGTCATCGCCGGTGAGGTCGGCGGGCAGGCCGGCCCCGGCTCCACGCACACCCCGATGGCCATGGTGCACGCCACGCTCGCTCCCGGATCGACCCTGCAGCTGCCCTGGCGGCAGGACTTCAACGCGCTGGTCTACGTGCTCGCCGGGGACGGCAGCGTGGGCACCGAGCGCCGCACGATCGGGACCGGACAGCTGGCGGTGCTCGGCCGCGGGGACTACGTGACCGTGGACGCCGCGCAGAAGCAGGACAGCCGGACGCCCAGCATGGAGGTGCTGGTGCTCGGCGGCCTGCCCATCCGCGAGCCGGTGGCCTGGGCCGGCCCGTTCGTGATGAACACCAAGGCCGAGGTGATCGCCGCGTTCGAGGACTTCCAGAAGGGCCGGATGGGCCAGATCCCCGCGGTGCACGGGGCGCCGACCCAGGTCGTCGAGGGCTGACCTCCCGGCGTCAGCGGACGGCGCCCACCTTCACCCCGGCCGGCCGGGTCGTTCGGGCAGTCTCGGCTTGCTCGAAGGCGGGACTTTGGGCCCTGGCCGGTGCGCAGCGCCGGTCCTAGCCTGCGTTGGGTCCCGAACTCCCTGGAGGCCCGAATGACGACTCAGGCGTCACCATCCACCACGACTCCGAAGGTTCCGGCGCAGGCGGGTGAGCCGCGGCCGTCGCTGGACCCGCAGATCAGGCTCGACCTGTACTCGACCATGGTCTTGTGCCGGACCTACGAGGAGGCGATCCTGCGCGAGTACCACGCCGACAAGGGTCCCGGATTCGACATCGGCAAGGGACTGGTCCCCGGTGAGATGCACCTGTCCGCCGGGCAGGAGCCGGTGGCGGCCGGCGTCTGCGCGCAGCTGAGCACCGACGACGCGGTCACCGCCACGCACCGGCCGCACCACCTGGCGATCGCGCACGGGGTGGACCTCCGGGCCATGACCGCGGAGATCTTCGGCCGGGAGACCGGCCTCGGCCGCGGCCGCGGCGGGCACATGCACCTGTTCGACCCGCGCACGCACTTCTCCTGCTCCGGCATCATCGCCGAGGGCTACCCGCCCGCGCTCGGCCAGGCGTTCGCGTTCCAGCGCAAGGGCACCGACCGGGTCGCCGTCGCGGTGACCGGTGAGGGGGCGGCCAACCAAGGCGCGTTCCACGAGTCGCTGAACCTCGCCGCCCGCTGGTCCCTGCCGGTGCTGTTCGTCGTCGAGGACAACGACTGGGGCATCTCGGTGCCGCGTGAGGTGTCCACCGCGGTCGCCTCGAACGCTGACCGCGCCGCGTCGTACGGCATGCCCGGCGAACGCGTCGAGGACAACGACGTGGAGGCGGTGTACGACACGGCGCGGCGGATGGTCGCCCGGGCTCGCGCCGGCCAGGGGCCGTCGCTCCTCGAGGTGCACACGCTGCGGATGTGGGGGCACTTCGAGGGTGATCCGCAGTCCTACCGTCCGGATCTGGCCGAGGTGGACGAGCGGGACCCGATCCCGCACTACGAGCAGCGGCTGCGCGAGGCGGGCCTGCTCGACGACGCGGAGGTGGCCCGGATCAAGGACGAGGCGACCGCGCGCGTCGACGACGCGGTGGCCTACGCCAAGGCCGCCGAGATCCCGGACCCGTCCACCGCCACCCGCTTCGTGTTCGCGTGAGGAGCCCAGAGATGACCATCACCGAAGCTCCCCAGGGCACCCGCCGGCTGACCACGTCGAAGGCGATGGTGGAGGCGATCGACCTCGAGATGTCGCGTGACCCGTCGGTGTTCTACATGGGCGAGGACGTCGGCATGTACGGCGGCATCTTCAGCTCGACCACCGGGCTGCTGGACAAGTACGGCCCGGAGCGGATCATCGACACCCCGATCTCGGAGACCGCCTTCATCGGCCTCGGCGTCGGGGCGGCGGTCGAGGGGATGCGCCCGATCGTGGAGCTGATGTTCTCCGACTTCATGGGCGTGTGCCTGGACCAGATCTACAACCACATGGCCAAGATCCACTTCGAGTCCGGCGGCAGCGTGAAGGTGCCCATGGTGCTCACCATGGCCGCCGGAGGCGGCTACTCCGACGCCGCCCAGCACTCCCAGTGCCTGTGGGGCACGTTCGCGCACCTGCCGGGCATGAAGGTCGTGGTCCCCAGCAGTCCCGCCGACGCCAAGGGGCTGATGGCCTCGGCGGTCCGCGACGACAGCCCGGTGGTGTACATCTTCCACAAGGGCGTGATGGGTCTGCCGTGGATGGCGAAGAACCCGCGCGCGCTGGACGAAGTGCCCGACGGGGAGCACCTGGTGCCGATCGGCAAGGCGCGGGTGGCCCGGCCGGGCAGCGACGTCACCGTGGTGACGCTGTCGCTGTCGGTGCACCACGCGCTCGACGCCGCCGACAGGCTCGCCGGGGAGGGCATCGACGTGGAGGTCGTGGACCTGCGCAGCCTGGTCCCGCTGGACCGGGAGACGGTGCTGGAGTCGGTGGGCAAGACCGGCCGGCTGGTCGTCGTCGACGAGGACTACCTGTCCTACGGGGTCTCCGGCGAGATCGTCGCGTCGGTGGCGGACGTGGACCCGGGGATGCTGCGGGTGCCGGTGCAGCGGGTCGCCGTACCCGACGTGCCGATCCCCTACGCCCACGATCTGGAGTACGCCGTGCTGCCGCGCCAGGACCGCATCGAGCGGGCCATCCGGGCGGCGCTGTGACCGAGGTGCCGTTCCCGCCGCTGTCCAAGGAGACCCCGGACGCGGAGGGCGTGCTGGCCACCTGGTTCGTCGCCGACGGTACGACGGTCTCGGCCGACCAGCTGCTCGCGGAGGTCCAGGTCGACAAGGTCTCCGCGGAGGTTCCCGCCCCGGTCGGGGGAGTGGTGCACGTGCTCGTCAAGGAGCAGCAGACGGTCAAGCAGGGCACGCCGATCGCGCGGATCGTCTGACGCATGAATCCGGACTAGACCGGGTACTGAGGGCCGTCGGCGGCTTACGCAGTCCGTCGCACTCCTTTTAGGCGCCGCTTCGGCCGGTTCGGCACCGGCCGGGGCGGCGTCTTTGTGGTGAGGACACCGGATGCCTTGGCGGCGCCCGGCGCGCCTGTCGGGGAGTGCCCGCTCGTGGGGTGAACGACGGGGCTCGAACCCGCGACATCCTGGACCACAACCAGGTGCTCTACCAGCTGAGCTACGTCCACCATGCCTGCGACCGCCGGCCCGGGGCCGACAGTCACGTCGGCTCCTCCCATGCACGTGCTCAGGAGAAGCCGAGGCGAGAACAGTGTACCTGTTCTAGGCGGGTGCCTGGCCCGGGGAGTCCTCGTCCGTCGTCGTACCCCCTGCTGCCGGAGGCACCACACCGGTGAGCGACCCGCCGTGCTCGCGGGCCAGCGCCCGGGCCGCGTCGGAGTCCGGGCCGGGCGGCGGCACGAACACCGCGGCCCGGTAGTAGCGCAGCTCCTCGATGCTCTCCTGGATGTCGGCCAGCGCGCGGTGGTTGCCGGACTTGTTCGGGGCGCTGTAGTAGACACGCGGGTACCAGCGGCGGGCCAGCTCCTTGACCGAGGACACGTCCACGATCCGGTAGTGAAGGAACGACTCGAGGGTGGGCATGTCCCGGGCCAGGAACGCCCGGTCGGTGGCCACCGTGTTCCCGGCCAGCGGCGGCCGGCTGCCCTCGCCGCAGTGCTCGCGCACGTAGCCGAGCACCAGGTCCTCCGCCTCCTGCAGGGTGACGCCCTTGTCCAGCTCGTTCAGCAGACCGGAGGTGGTGTGCATCTCGGTGACGAACTCGATCATCTGGTCCAGCGCCTCCTGGGGAGGCTTGATGACCACGTCGACACCCTCGCCGAGGACGTTGAGGTCGAAGTCGGTGACCAGGGCGGCTACCTCGATCAGCGCGTCGGCGCGCAGGTCCAGCCCCGTCATCTCGCAGTCGATCCACACAAGTCGCTCGTTCACGTAGAGCACCCTATCCACTGGGCGGGCGCCGGGAGCGTTGCCCGGCCCGCTGGGGGCAGATCCATGCACAGGTCACGCCTTGGCTGGGGAGAACTCTGGGGACAAACCGGGCCGTTGCGGCGTGTCGAGCGGGACACGCCGCGACCGCGGAAACTGCTCGGAAAAATCCTTCGGAAGGCTCTTGCGGCGCGCGTGTGGAAGGGATAGAACTTCTCTCACGTCGCCGGTTCTCCGGCGGCGGGATCGGTCGGAAATCGGCGTCCACGCCGGCGGAGAGATCCGCCGGACGGCCAGTGACGAGGCCAGGGACGCTCGAGTCGGCCGTGAGATCGGCGTCCGTCACGACCTGATCAACTGAGGCCCCGCGAACTCATACTTCGCGGGGCCTCAGGCTTGTCTACCGCAGTTATGCCCAGAATCCGTGGACCGACACCCGGACCGGCGCCATCCACGACGTGGGCCCGATCACGCGCCGAGCGCTACCTTCGGTCCCATGAGCGGTCTCGTCGGGCACGTCGCGGAGCTCCGCCGCTACCCGGTGAAGTCGCTGGTCGGCGAGGAGCTGACCGAGGCACAGGTCGACCGCCGCGGGCTGGTCGGCGACCGGCTCTGGTCGGTGCGCGACCAGGACGGCAAGTTCGGCAGCGGCAAGTCCACCAGACGGTTCCGCCGGATGGAGGGGCTGCTGGACCTGTCCGCGGTGTACGACGGGGGAGAGGTCCCCGTCGTGACCTTCCCGGACGGGGACAGCTACCGCGGCGACGACCCGGCGGTGCATGCCGTGCTGTCGAAGTACGTCGGACGCGAGGTGACCCTGGCCCGCGAGGAGGCGGTCTCGCACTTCGACGAGGGCCCGGTCCACCTGGTCACCACCTCCGCGATCGCCTACGTCCAGCGGGCGCACGGGCGGGTCGTGGACCCGGCGCGGCTGCGGCCCAACCTCGTGGTCGACACCGACGCGCCCGGCCTGCTCGAGGACGCCTGGGCCGGCCGGGAGGTGACGATCGGCGAGGAGCTGGTGCTGCGGATCGGCTACCGCATGCCCCGGTGCGTGATGGTGAACCTGCCCCAGCGCGGGCTGCCCGCGGACCGGGGGCTGCTGGGGTTGATCACCGAGGTGAACGACGGCGGTCTCGGCGTGGTCGCCGACGTGGTCCGGCCCGGCCGGGTCAGCCGGGGCGACCCGGTGCGGGTGGTGGCTGCCCGTTGAGCAGCGCCTCGAACAGGTCGACGTACTGGATCAGGTGACGGTCGCCGAGGAACCGGTCCCGGACCCGGACCCGGGCCGCCTCGCCGAGCCGGGTGGCCCGCTCCTCGTCGTACAGCAGCTCCCGCACCTGCTTGCCGAGGCTGCCGTAGTCGGTGGGGTCGGGCAGCAGGATGCCGCTGACCCCGTCCTCGATCTGGTCCAGGATGCCGCCCACCGCGGAGGCGACCACCGGCCGGGCCTTCCACATCGGCTCGGTGACGGTCAGCCCGAACCCCTCGACCAGGCTCTTCTGCACCACCACCGCGGCGTGCCGCTGCAGCGCGTTGACGATGTAGGCGTTCTCGTCCACGTCGTCCATCGGCAGGGCGGCCAGGTGCACCCGGTGCCGGGCCCGGGCCGGCAGGTCCCGCCAGGTGGCCATGCACTCGGCCAGCACCGCGGTGCCCTCCGGGTCGTCGGTGACCCCGGCCACGTCGGGGCCGGCCAGCAGCAGGTGCGCGTCCTTCGGCATCTCGTGCAGGTGCTCGACGAACCCGATCATCACCCCCTGCATGTCCTTGAGCCGGTCCCAGCGGCTGACCTGCAGCACCAGCCGCGCCGCCGCGGGGATCTCGCCGCCGTCCACGAGCAGGCCGTGGTGCTGGCGCACCGTGCCGCTGCTGCCATCGCGCCGGGTGAACCGGAGCCGGGCATGCACCGGCTTCGTCTCCACCAGACCGGTGACGTGCAGCGTGGCGGTGACCTCCGCGGGTGCCATCGGCTCGTTCTTGGCGGTGAAAGGGTCCAGCGACGGCGGGATGACCGACAGCTTGCCGGGCGGGACCCAGTCCGGCGCGTACACCGCGCGGGAGAAGATGAACCCGTCCGCCGGCTCCAGGAACGGCCGCAGGAAGTCCCAACCCTTCTCGGTCAGCGCGTTCGGGGTGTCGCGGCCGATGTGGCAGCGCCAGATCGGGTGCGCCCCCAGCCGCCGTACCCCTTCTGTCAGCCCGGCGGTCTGCGGGTCGTGCAGCAGCACGATGTCGCCCGGCCGCACCCAGTCCCTCAGCTCCGCGAGGTTCGCGCCGAGCACCCGCTCGTAGAGCGCCCGCTCCACCTCGCCCAGCTCACCCGCGTCGCCCGGAGTGCCGTGCAGCAGGTTGTGCACCCGCTTGGAGATCGTGAAGAACTCGTGGTCGGCGGTGAGGGTGAGCCACCGGGTGTCCACGTGGGCGCCGCGCGCGTAGGCGAGGATCGCCTCGAGCATCTCCGCGACGCCGCCGCCTTGGGCGGTCGCGTTCACGTTCCACACCACCCGACCGTCCAGCAGCTGCTGGGCCTGCACGGCGTGCCGGCGCAGCCGCTCCACCCGCTCCGGCGTGAGCAGCGCCTCCAGCCGGGCGAGGGGGATGGGGTCGACCTCGACCTCCCGCATGCCTCCATGGTGACACTCGCACCCCGAAACGGGCATCCGGTCGATGCTGCATCACCCGGAGCGGATGAGGCGGGCGGCGCCGGCCCGCGGAAGGTTGCAGGCATGACCTCCGGCTCCCGGCTCCGCCGGGCCCGGCGAGTGCACCCGGCTCGGCCCACGGAGGAGAGCACCGCCGCGGGCATCTACGGGATCATCGTCGGCGCCGCGGTGATGGCGGCCGCGCACGCACCGACGACCGCGACGCTGGTCGTGTCGGTGCTGGTCACGCTGACCATCTACTGGTTGGCCGAGCGCTACGCGCGGCTGGTCGCCGAGCGCATCCACCAGCAGCACCGGCCCAGCTGGCGCCACGTCCGCCGGCAGCTGACCATGGGCTGGGAGATCGTGACCGCGTCGATGCTGCCGCTGGTGGCGCTGCTGGTCGTCGGTGCCCTCGGCGCCGAGCTGTACGTCGCGGTGCTGGCCGGGCTGGTGTGCAGCACCCTGCTGCTGTGCGTCGCCGGCTGGGAGATGGGCCGCAACGGCAAGCTCACCGGGCTGGAGCGCGTGACCACCAGCGCAGCGGCCGGGATGTTCGGGGTGGTGATGATCGTCCTCAAGGCGCTGCTGCACTGAGGAGTACGACGGGGTCATCGCCTGGGAGCAAGGCGGATGCGCTCCCGGAGGCCCGGCGAGGTCCCGTTCGCGCGGTGCGGCGTCTGTCTGGCGAACTTCGGCTGCTGTTGCGCCAGCAGCGGGCCGACCCACTCCGCCTGAGGGTCGGCGTCGACGAGCAGCGCCTTGACGAGCAAGGTCAGGGGGACCGCCATCAGCGCGCCGAGCGCACCCAGCGTGAAGGCCCAGAACACCAGCGACAGCATGGTCAGCGTGGGCGACAGGCCCACCGCACCGCCGACGATCCGGGGCTGGATCAGGGACTGGATGACGAAGTTGATGACGATGTAGACCGCGGCGACGGCCACCCCCAGCCATGGCCCGCCCTCGAGCAGCCCGAGCACCGTCGGTGGCACCAGACCGATGAAGAAGCCGATGTTCGGCACGTAGTTGGTGACGAAGGCCAGCAGCCCCCAGAGGACGGCTCCGGGGACCCCGAGCCAGAACAGCGCCACGGTGTCGAGCACCGCTACCACCAGTCCGAAGACCGTCGAGACGACCAGGTAGCGCCGCGTGCCGGAGGCGAACGCGGCCAGCGCCTCGCCAAGCGTGCGTCGGCGCAGCGGCAGGTGCTGGATCCGGTCGGGGAACCAGGCGGCGTCGATCGCCACGAAGAACGCGACCGTGGCCACGAGCGCGAGGAGCGACGTCGCTCCGAGCAGCCCGCCGAGCAGGTCCCCGAGACGGCCGAGGACCTGGCCGAGGTTCACGGTCCCGGCCTGCTGCACGGGGGCGGCCTGGACACCTGCGTTGCTCAGCGTCGTGGAGATCCTCCCGATCAACGCGTGCCACTCCGCGTCGTACGACGGGATCAGCCGAGCGAACCGGACGATGCTCACCGCGATCGCGGCGACGAGGGCGGCGATGGTCGCGTAGATGACGAGCAGCACCAGCCCGGTGGCGAGCCAGGAAGGGGCACCGCGCCGCGTCAGCATCGGGCGGATCGGATGGGCCGCAACGACCAGCACCAGGGCCAGGAACACCGGACCGACCAGCCCCGCCATGCTGTGCAGCCCGGCGATCAGCAGCACCGCACCACCCGCGCTGGTCAGCAGCAGGACGGGACGTGGCCCGGACACGGCGGTCACGCCCCGCAGCGAGGCAGTGGATCTGGCCATGGCTCCTCCCCGCGGACCGAAAGAGGCGGCCGCCTCAGCATCATCGGCCCGCGCTGTCCCCGGTGTGCTCACCCGCGAGGGATGATGTGCCCCGTCCTCTGCGTCCGGGACTGTCGTGATGTTCCACCTGCGAGCACCGGACGGCGAGGGGAGCCTGCGATGACCGACGTCGCGTGGCTGGGGACCGTGGTCTCGGTCCTGGTCGTGATCGCGGTCATCGGTGTGGTGCTCGCGCTGGTGACCGACGACCGGGAGCCGAGCATCGTGCTGGCCTGGCTGTTCCTGATCGTGATGGTCCCGCTGGTCGGCGTGGTGGCCTACTTCTTCGTGGGACGGAACCACCGCCGGGAGCCGCGGCGGCGGGTGCGTCGGGCGGGCGCTCCAGCGACCACCGCGGCGCTGGCGTCCGTGGGCGCGGGGAACGGAGGGCTTGGCGGGCCCGCGGTGGAGCGGCCCGGCGGCGCACCGAGCCGGCGCCTCGAGGAGCTGGGCCGGCGCGAGGGTGAGACCGAGCCGGCGCTGGCGGAGAGCATCCGGGTGTACTTCGCCGGAGCGGACAAGTTCCGGGACCTGCTGGAGGACCTGAGCCTGGCCCGGGACTACGTGCACCTGATGTACCTGATCTGGGAGCAGGACGAGCTCACCGCCCGGGTCACCGACATCCTGCTGGACCGGCTGCGAGCAGGCGTGGAGGTGAACATCCTCTACGACTGGCTCAGCTCCTCGCCGTACAAGAAGCACGAGCTGCACCGGCTCGCCGAGGCCGGGGCCGCGGTGGTGCCGTGCTACCGGCGGTTGCGGCAGCTCAACTACCGCAACCACATGAAGATGGCCATCGTGGACGGCCGGGTCGTCTACTCCGGCGGCATGAACATGGGGCAGGAGTACGTCGACGGCGGGAGCCGCTTCGCCAGCTGGCGGGACACCCACTTCCGCATGACCGGGCCCGTCGTCGCTCCGTACCTCTCGCTGTTCGCCGCCACCTGGGCGAGCAACGGGCGCAGCGAGGACCTCTACGCCGGCCACCTCCCGCCTCCGGCGCCGGCACCGACCGGTGTGCCGGTGCAGGTGCTCCACTCCAGCGTCTCGACTCGGTTCTCGACGATCCGGGACGCGTTCATCGTGGCGCTGACCAGCGCCCGTGAGCGGGTCTGGGTGCAGACGCCGTACTTCGTGCCGGACGAGCCGCTGATGACCGCGATGTGCGTGGCGGCGGGCAGCGGCGTGGACGTGCGGCTGATGATGACCGGCCTGCCGGACAAGAGGGTGCCGTTCTACGCGGCACACGCCTACTTCGGGAGGGTGTTGCAGGCGGGTGTGCGCGTCTACGAGTACGACGCGGGCTTCCTGCACGCCAAGACGGTGACCGTCGACGAGGAGCTGGTGCTGGTCGGCACCTGCAACTGGGACATCCGCAGCCTGATCCTGCACGACGAGGCGATGGCCGTGCTGTACGACGGGCCGACGGCTCGGCGCTTCGCGGACCAGTACCTGCTCGACCTCGCCGGCTGCCACGAGGTGACGGCCGAGCAGCTCGACGCGCTGGGCCCGGTGAGGAGCACCCGGAACTCCGTCTGCCGGCTGATGTCGCGGTTGCTGTGAGGGCCGAACCGTTGCTGCTGCAGGGGTCGAGGCGATCGGCCAGTTGCGCCCCCGGCAGGACTCGAACCTGCGACCAACGGATTAGAAGTCCGACGCTCTATCCAGCTGAGCTACGGGGGCGGGGTAGGAATTACCGACCGGGCGCCAGTATGCCGCACTCGGGGGTCGACTCGGGCGAGCGTAGGAGCGCTGGCGCCGCCATCGTCCCTTCTCGCGACGGCGGGGCCGGCTACCTGATTGACCGGGTTCTCACCGGGTACTCGCTCACCACGCCCCCGGGACTGAAGGAGTCATGCGTCGTGTCGGAGCAGAGTGAGATTGTCCGCAAGCTGCAGCGGATCGTCGAAGAGGAGACCGGTCTCGGCCAGTTGATCGAGAAGTCCTTGCGACAGGCCAAGGAGCGTGCGCAGGCCGACCTCAACAAGGAGTTGTACGACGCACTGCCCTGGCCGACCGACCTGCCCGGATACTGCCACTACCTGGAGGAGTTCGCGCGGTGGATCCCGCGGCAGAGCGACAACCCCGCGTGGAAAACCTCCGCGCCGCAGGAGCGCTACGCCAAAGAGGTCAGCGACCGGCTCTCCCACTTCTACTGGCTGGTCGACCAGGAGGTCGACATGGACGGCACCGCGGTCGCTCAGACCAACGAC
>DASSKA010000113.1:0-24308 GCA_035690905.1 Nocardioidaceae bacterium
TTCTTGTCGCTGAAGATCCAGCAGCAGATGTCCAAGAGCGCGATCTTGCAGGGCTACCTGAACACCATCTACTTCGGCCGCGGCGCCTACGGCATCCAGGCCGCCGCCCAGGCCTACTTCAACACCGACGCCCAGGACCTCAACCTCCGGCAGAGCGCGGTGCTCGCCGCGGTGCTCAACTCACCGGGGAACCTCGATCCCGCGGAGGGTGACGGGAACCGCGACCGGCTGTTCGCCCGTTACCGGTACGTGCTGAACGGCATGGTGACGATGGGCGACCTGTCCCGGGAGGACGCGGACCGGGCGGAGCAGCACCTGCCCAAGTTCCCGAAGATCCCCAGCCGGAACGTGTACGGCGGACAGCGCGGACACGTGCTGACCCTGGTCCGGCGCGAGCTGCGCGCCGACGGGTTCACCGACGCCCAGATCGACGGCGGCGGCCTGCAGGTGACCACCACGTTCACGCACAAGGCGATGAACGCGGCCGCCCAGGCGGTCAAGGACCAGAAGCCGCCGGGCCTGAAGAAGCTGCACGTCGCGGTCGCCTCGGTCGACCCACGCACCGGGGCGCTGCGCGGCATGTACGCCGGCCAGAACTTCCTCGACAGCCAGCTGAACTGGGCGGTCGAGGGCGGCTCCCCCGGCTCCTCGTTCAAGCCGTTCGCGCTGTCCGCCGCGCTGAAGAACGGCTACTCGCTGAACAGCACCTTCGACGGGAACTCGCCGTACTACTTCGCCGACGGCAAGGGCAAGGTCGTCAACGAGGGCCCGGGAGAGGGCAACGACTACGGCGCGCGGATCACCCTGACCAAGGCCACCGAGGAGTCGGTGAACACCGCCTACACCGACCTGACCCTGGCCATGGACAACGGCCCCGAAAAGATCCTGAACACCGCGGTGGACATGGGCATCCCCCGAGACGCCCCGGGTCTGATCCCGAACGCGGTGATCTCGCTGGGCAGCGCCACGATCAGCCCGATCGACATGGCCAACGCCTACGCCACCATCGCCGATGACGGGCAGGCCAAGGACTGGTTCGCGGTCTCCAAGGTCACCAACGCCGACGGCGACGTGCTCTTCCGGCAGAAGCCGGCCACCACCCAGGCGCTGCCGGACCGGGTCGACCGGGACGTGAGCTGGGCGCTGCAGCAGGTCGTCAAGCACGGCACGGGCACGAACGCGCTCGCGCTCGGTCGTCCCGCTGCCGGCAAGACGGGCACCGCCACCAACGCGGACGGCGACGTGTCCTCGTCGTGGTTCGTGGGCTTCACCCCGCAGTTGTCCACCGCGGTGATGTACGTGCGCGGTGACGGCAACGACGCGCTGAACGGTTACATGCCGTCCTACTTCGGTGCGGACTACCCCACCCGGACCTGGACCGAGACGATGGACAAGGCGCTGGCCGGTGAGCCGGTGGTCCAGTTCCCGCCGCCGGCGCACGTCAAGCCGACCGCTCACGACCACCAGCCGCTTCCGACGTACACGCCCACGCCGACCCCCACGCCGACGCCGACCCCCACCCCGACGCCGACCCCGACGTTGACGCCGACCCCGACGTTGACGCCGACCCCCACCCCGACCCCCACGCCGACGCCGACCCCCACCCCGACACCGAGCCCGATCTGTCTGCCCGGGCCGTGCCCGACGTCCTCGCCGACGCCGACCTCGACGACGAGTGCCCCGGGCAACGGGCGCGGCGGCCCACCCGCGCAATGAGGCCCCGGTGAACGAGCTGGTCCGGCCCTCGGCGGAGGATCCGCTGGTGGCCTCGGCCAGTGAGTGCATCGGCGGCCCGGTCGGTGACCACGCCGCCGGGCACCGGTGGTGCACGCCGCTGCGGGTGGTGCTCGCCGTGACCTGCCTGGCGCTGTGCCTGGGCATGGTGTCGAAGACGCCGTGCGTGCAGGAGAACTGGGGCGGGGGCAACGAGCGCTACGCGCAGATGTGTTACTCCGACGTCCCCTACCTGTACGTCGGACGCGGCTTCGCCGAGCGCAACGTGCCCTACACCGACACCGGCGGGCGCTACCAGGCGATGGAGTACCCGGTCGTGATCGGCTACTTCGCCTACGGCGCGGCACTGATCACCCAGGCGCTCGACGGCTGGCCCGACCTCGGACCACGCCAAGCGGCGCCGGCGGACCGGGTGTACGCCGCCCCGGGCGTGAACCGGGAGATGGGGCTGTACTTCGACGTGACCGCCGTGCTGCTGGCGGTCTTCGGGCTGCTCGCGGCCTGGTTCCTGGCGGGGGCGCACCGGCACCGCCCCTGGGACGCGATGCTGTTCGCGGCCGCGCCCGTGCTGGTGCTGGCCTGGCTGATCAACTGGGACCTGATCGCGGTAGCTGCCTCGGCGGGCGCAATGTGGGCCTGGTCCCGAGGCCGGCCCGCGCTGTCCGGCGTGCTCGTCGGGCTCGGGGTGGCGACCAAGCTCTACCCGCTGTTCCTGCTCGGTGCCCTGCTCGTGGTCTGCCTGCGGCGCCGGCAGATGCGGCCGTTCCTGGTGGCCACCGGGTCGGCCGTGGCCGCGTGGCTGGTAGTGAACGCCCCGGCGATGCTCTACGGCTTCGACCAGTGGAAGCAGTTCTGGGTGCTCAACGAGCAACGAGGCGCCGACCTCGGGTCGCTGTGGCTGATCTGGCAGCAGCTGGGCCACACCGTCGGCGTGGGCACCATCAACACCACCTCCTCGGTGTTCTTCGCAGCGGTGTGCCTGGCCGTGCTCGGGCTCGGGCTGTACGCCCGTCGTACGCCGCGGATCCCGCAGCTCGCACTGCTCGTGCTGATCGGCTTCCTCGTGGTGAACAAGGTGTACTCCCCGCAGTACGTGCTGTGGCTGCTGCCGTTCGCGGTGCTGGCCCGGCCCCGGTGGCGCGACATCCTGATCTGGCAGGCCGGCGAGGTGTTCTACTTCGGGGCGGTGTGGCTCTACCTCGGCGACTTCACCGCGTCGTCGGCCAGCGGCGCACCGGACACCGTCTACTGGCTGGCGATCCTGGTGCGGGTGGCCGCAGAGCTCTACCTGGCCGCCGTGGTGGTCCGCGACGTGCTGGTGCCGTGGCACGACCCGGTCCGCCGGGACGGGCTGACCGACGACCCGATGTATCCCCTCAGGTTGAGGGGGTAGAAACGAGGTATGCGAGCGCTCACCACGATCCCCCTCTCCGCTGACACCCTTGCCGTGACCGACCTGCCGGACCCGGTCCCTTCCGACGGCGACCTGCTCGTCGACGGGATGGCCGTCGGCGTGTGCGGCACCGACAAGGAGATCGCCCGCGGCGACTACGGCTGGGCGCCGCCCGGCGAGGAGCGGCTGGTGCTCGGCCACGAGTCGCTGGGCCGGGTGCGGCAGGCTCCCGAGGGCAGTGACTTCGCCGCCGGTGACCTGGTGGTCGGGGTGGTACGCCGCCCGGACCCCGAGCCCTGCGGCGCCTGCGCGCATGGTGAGTTCGACATGTGCCGCAACGGGAAGTACACCGAGCGCGGCATCAAGGAGATCCACGGCTACTGCAGTGAGCAGTGGACCTGCGAGGCCGGCTACGCCGTGAAGCTGGACCCGCGGCTCGAGGAGGTCGGCATGCTGATGGAGCCGACCACCGTGGTCGCGAAGGCCTGGGAGCAGGTCGAGCGGATCGGCGCCCGGGCCTGGTTCGAGCCGCAGTCGGTGCTGGTGACCGGTGCCGGCCCGATCGGCCAGCTCGCGGCCATGCTCGGCGCGCAGCGCGGGCTGGACGTGCACGTGCTGGACCTCGTCAAGGACGGTCCGAAGCCGCAGGCGGTCAAGGACCTCGGGGCGACCTACCACCACGAGGACATCCTCACCGTCGCCGACAAGGTCCGGCCGGACATCGTCATCGAGGCGACCGGTGTCGGGCCGGTGATCTTCGGGGCGCTGGCCGGTACCGCGTCGTACGGCATCGTGGTGCTCACCGGCGTCTCCTCCGGCGGCCGCGAGCTTCCCGTCGACGCCGGTGCACTGAACCGCTCGATCGTGCTGGAGAACGATGCGGTCGCCGGGTCGGTGAACGCCAACCTGCGGCACTACCAGCTGGCCGCGGACGCGCTGGCGAAGGCCGACCTCGACTGGCTGCACCGGCTGGTGACCCGCCGGGTGCCGTTGGCGAAGTTCGCGGACGCGTTCGAGCCGCAGGACGGCGACATCAAGGTCGCCATCACGCTGTAGCACCGGTGGTTTCGAGACGCCTCGCCTAGCGCTCGGCTCCTCAACCACCGTCTCAGACGAGCAGGACCTCGTCGAAGGCGGTCGCGGTGTGCCGCACACGCATCGGGACCTGCTCGCCGATCTCGGGGACGCGCGAGCCGCTGGGCAGGAACAGCATCGACGCCTGCATGTGCGGCGGCTCGGCGAACAGCCGGTGCTTGCCGTCGATGACGTACGGCGAGCGGACCAGCCCGGCGGCGTCCAGCCCGCCGCGCGCGAGGGTGGCGGCCCGGGTCCGCAGGCTCAGCTCGCCGGCCGGCGACTCCAGCCCGATGCCGTGCGACGTGCCGCCGGAGACCACCACGAGGGTGCCCGGGCGCGGTGCCCGCCGGCCGCGGTAGCCGTACCGCTCGCCGCGCTCGACCGGGTGGGTGTCCAGCACCGTGGCCCGCACCCGCAGCGCGTCCGGGTCGCCGAGCCACAGCTCGGTGCCGATGCGGGGACGGAAGTCGAAGTCCGGGTACGACGAGGCAAGGGTGGCCAGCTCGTCTGCGGTCAGGTGGGAGACGTAGACCGTCCTGGTCCGGAGCCCCGCCGCCACCACGTCGGTCATCAGCCGCTCCACCTCGGCAAGGTGGGAGGTGCTCGCGAGCGGCAGGTGGAAGGCCACCCCCTCGACGTGGACGCGCGCGTGATCGGCCAGCAGGCCGCCGGCCTCACGGAGCCCGGCGGCGGAGAAGCCGTGTCGCTTCATCGAGGTGAGCCGCTCCAGCACGACGCGCGGCTTGTCGGGGGCCGCGGCGAGCGCCTCGAGATCCTCCAGCCTGCCAACGGTGTGCACAACGCGGTCGCGGGTGCGCCCGTCGAGCTCCGCGGACTCGCCGGGACGCCACGGGGTGAGCACCAGGATGGACCCGGCGAAGCGGGAGGCCACGTCGGCCACCTCGCCGTACGTCCCGACGGCCATGGTGTCCACGCCGAGCCACCCGGCCTTGCGCGCCAGCCGGGGAATCCCGAACCCGTAGCCGTTGCCCTTGGCCACCGGCACGATCCCGGGCCGGGTCTCGGCGACCTTCCTCAGGTGCGCGCGCCAGCGCTCCCCGTCGACGTACATCCGCAGCATGTCAGCCCCGCCGGCGCATGTAGAGGGAGAACGCGGAGTAGAGCAGCGGCGAGAGCGGCAGGTCCCACTCGCCGGCGTACTCGACCGCCTGCCCGCCGGTGCCGACCTTGAACTGCACCAGCCCCACGTGCGGGTCGTCGGGGTCGAGGGTGTCGGTGATGCCGCGCAGGTCGTAGACGTCGGCCCCCTCCGCGAGCGCGTCGCGGATCATCGCCCACTGCACGGCGTTGGAGCCGCGCACCTCGCGCTTGTCGGTGGAGGAGGCGCCGTAGGAGTACCAGACGTGGCCGCCAACCTTGACCCAGATGGTGGCCGCGACGAGATCGCCCTCGTGGCGGGCCAGGTAGAGGCGCACCCGGTCCGGCTCCTCGGCGCCCAGCGCCTCGAACATGGTCCGGAAGTAGGACTCCGGGCGCGGCGTGAAGTGGTCCCGTTCGGCGGTCGTCTTGTAGAGCTCGTGGAACGCCCTGAGGTCGTCCGCGCCACCCCGGGCCACCTCGACGCCGGCCTTGGCGGCCTTCTTGATGTTGCGGCGCCACAGCTGGTTCATGCCGGCCAGCACGTCGTCCTCGGACCGGCCCTTCAGCGGGATCGCGAAGTTGTAGCGCGGCTGGCCCGCGGTGAACCCACCACTGGACTGCAGCTCGCGCCAGCCGAGCTCTCTCAGCTGGGAGACCACGGCGGCGCCGGTCTGGGACCGTTCGGTCGGTGGCAGCTGGTCCAGGGTCGCGATGCTCTCGTCGGCGACACCCTTCTTGATCACGTCGGCGTCCCAGCGGCGGGTCACCACCGGTGGACCCATCCGGATCCCGAAGGCCTTGTGAGCCCGCAGGTGGTCGGCCATCGGGGTCAGCCAGCTGCTCAGGTCCGGGTCGGACCAGTCGAGCACCGGGCCCTCCGGCAGGTAGGCGAGGTAGCGACGCAGCCGGGGCAGCTGCCGGTAGAGCACCAGCCCGGCGCCCACGAGGCGGTCCTCGGCGTCGTACCCCTGGGTTGAGGAGGAAGCGGAGCGACCGTTTCGAAACCAGCCGATCGACTCGCGCCGCCACTCGCTCTTCACCTGCCCCCAGGCGGGGGTCTGCAGGAAGCTCACCGACCGCTGCGACCGGATGAAGTCCAGGTGCTCGGCGGCGGTGATGGTGCGGACGGTGAGCGCGGAAGTCACGATCCCCGAGCGTAGCGGGCCGGTCCCTTTACCAGGGTCCCCTGGTAAAGGGATGCTCCCCATGGTGAATTCACCATGGGCAGCGGGCCTTTTCCATGGTGCCATGGTAAAGGCCCCGTCACATCCGGGAGCGCAGCCAGTCGAAGTCGGCGCGGTGCTCCTCGGCGCCCCCGGGCGTCTCGCAGACCACCGGCGCGCCGGCCGCGCGGACCACCGCGGCGAGCTCGTCGGGGTCGATCTCCCCGGCCCCCAGGCTGGTGTGCCGGTCCGCGCCCGAGTCGAAGGCGTCCCGGCTGTCGTTGCAGTGCACCAGGTCGATGCGGCCGGTGATCTTGCGGATGTCGTCGACGATCGTGGTCAGGTCGTTGCCGCCGGCGTGCGCGTGGCAGGTGTCCAGGCAGAACCCGATCTGCTCGAAGCCCTCGGCGTCCGAGATCGCGTCCCACACCCGGCCGATCCGGTCCAGGGTGCGGGCCATCGCGTTCGCGCCGCCGGCGGTGTTCTCGATCAGCACCGGCAGGGCCAGGTTGGTGCGCTCGACGGCCTTGCGCCAGTTGTCGAAGCCCTCCTCGGGATCGTCCTTGGCGTTCACGTGCCCGCCGTGCACGATCAGCGCATTGGCCCCGATCGAGGCGGCCGCGTCGATGTGCTGCTGGAGCAGCTTCCGGCTCGGGATCCGGATCCGGTTGTTGGTGGTGGCCACGTTGATGATGTACGGCGCGTGGACGTACAGGTCGATCCCGTGCTGATCGGCTGCCGCACGGAGCGCCTCGGCCCCTCCGTCGTACGCGAACTCCGGACCCTTGTAGCCCTGCGGGTCACCCAGGAAGAACTGGCTCAGATCCGCGCCGCGGTCCAGGGCAGCCTGGATCGGGTCGGCCTGGTCGACGTGCGCGCCGATGTGAAGACTGGCCATGGCCACACCCTACGGCGCCTCACATCGCCTCCTTGATGCCGTGCGCGATCAGCCAGGAGTTCACCGGGAACGCGGTCAGGAAGCCCAGGGCCATCCCGATCTGCATCATGAACCAGTAGACCGGCGAGGTCGGCAGCAGGTGCGGGTCGGGGAACAGCACGAACGACATCAGCGCCATCCAGCCGAACAGTCCGACCTCGAACGCGGTCAGCGATGCGATGTCGGCCTTGGCGGCCGCGGCGATCCCCTCACGCAGCCCGAGCCCGCGCATCGGTGCGATCGCGAAGTACTGGAAGACCAGGCCGAGCGCGATCGCGAGGACGTAGTCGCCGACGTACTCCGCGAACAGCCGCTCCCCGGCCAGCGTCACGGCCAGGCCGAAGACGGCGAACTCCGCGACGATGTCGCCGAGCGTGCACCCCGCTCCGCAGTGGCTGACCCCCACGGCCGTGGTCGCCCAGCCCGGTTTGCCGGGCGGCTCGTCACGACCGTGGTCGCCCAGCCAGCGGCGGCTGCGCGGACGGCCCCAGGCGGCGTACCCCCAGATCGCGAGCGGCCCGAGGTAGAGCGCGGTCACCGGCCACACCGCCTCCATCACGCGCATCGGCTGCCGGTAGCCGCGCAGGAAGATGTCGGCGGCGATGACCGCGGCGCTGGCGAACGCGCCGGCCAGGAAGACCCAGCTCAGCACGACCAACCAGGTCGGTGGCATGGGGCTCCTTCCCCGTGGGGTGGTCTGTACGCCGATGCCCGGCCCGAGTGCCGGCAAACCCTGTGGACGACGATTTCTGGGTGCCCCGGATCCGCTGGTAGGGTGGGCCGCTGATCGGCTCGAGGCCCAGACATGGTGGGCGTCGGGCCGTCCCGCCGAAGCCCGCCCTCCCGGTCGTGGTGTACGGCGGACGCACAGCCCTCCTGTCACGGAAACGCCGTGACCGCTTTGAGTCCGAAGGAGGTGGAGACCGCTTTGCGTGCCTATGAAGTGATGGTCATCCTCGACCCGAATCTTGAAGAGCGAACCGTCGCGCCCTCTCTTGACACCTACCTCAACGTCGTCCGCAAGGACGGCGGGTCGGTCGACAACGTCGACATCTGGGGTCGCCGTCGACTCGCCTACGAGGTGGACAAGCACGCCGAAGGCATCTACGCCGTCATCGACCTGCAGGCCGAGCCGGCCACGGTGAAGGAGCTCGACCGTCAGCTGTCGCTGAACGAGTCGGTGCTGCGCACCAAGGTCGTGCGGCCGAGCATCCGCTGACGGCTCTCGGAACCCACTAGTCCAGCTCGACCGATTCCCCCGGTCGTCGATCACCTTTGACCAGGGAGACCCCATGGCAGGCGAGACCGTAATCACCATCGTCGGCAACCTCGTCGACGACCCGGAGCTGCGCTTCACCCCGTCGGGTGCGGCCGTGGCCAACTTCCGCATCGCCTCGACGCCGCGCACCTTCGACCGGCAGAGCAACGAGTGGAAGGACGGCGAGGCGCTGTTCCTGTCCTGCGCGGTGTGGCGGCAGGCGGCCGAGAACGTCGCCGAGTCGCTGCAGCGGGGCATGCGCGTCGTGGTCCAGGGCCGGCTGAAGGCCCGCAGCTTCGAGACCCGCGAGGGCGAGAAGCGCACCGTGTTCGAGATCGACGTCGACGAGGTCGGCCCGAGCCTGAAGTACGCCACCGCGAAGGTCACCAAGACCTCCCGCTCCGGCGGTCAGGGCGGCGGCTTCGGTGGCGGCGGCCAGGGCGGCTACAGCGGTGGCGGCCAGGGCGGCTACAGCGGTGGCGGCGATGACCCGTGGGCCACCGGCGGCCCCTCCGCCGGCAGCCAGGCCGGCCAGCCCGCCGGCCAGGCCAACGACCCGTGGGCCGGCGGCGGCTCGAACGACGAGCCCCCGTTCTGACAAGCAATCGACCATTCCGGCGCACCCCGCCGGGCTTTTGAGGAGAAAGCACCACAATGGCAAAGCCAGTACTCCGCAAGCCGAAGAAGAAGGTTTGCCAGTTCTGCAAGGAGAAGGTGTCCTACATCGACTACAAGGACACCACGCTGCTGCGCAAGTTCATCTCCGACCGGGGCAAGATCCGCGCCCGTCGGGTGACCGGCAACTGCGTGCAGCACCAGCGCGACGTCGCGATCGCGGTCAAGAACGCGCGCGAGGTCGCCCTGCTCCCCTACACGTCCACGGCCCGCTGAGAGGAGAGGCGAGATGAAGCTCATCTTGACCCAGGAGGTCAGCGGCCTCGGCGCACCGGGTGACGTGGTCGAGGTCCGCGACGGCTACGGCCGCAACTACCTCGTTCCGCGGGGCTTCGCGATCCAGTGGACGCGCGGCGGGCAGAAGACCATCGAGTCCATCAAGGCTGCGCGCAGCAGCCGCGAGGTCCGCGACCTCGACCACGCGCAGCAGATCAAGGCCCAGCTCGAGGGCTCGACCTTCAACCTGTCGGCCCGGGCCGGCGAGGGCGGTCGGCTGTTCGGCGCGGTCACCGTCGGCGACATCGCCGCGGCGATCGCGGCGGGCATTGGCTCCGCCGCGGTCGACAAGCGCAAGATCATCGTCGGCAACCCGATCAAGTCCCTGGGCTCGCACCAGGTGAAGGTGAAGGTGCACGACGACGTGGACGCCACGGTCAACCTGAACGTGGTCTCCGCCTGAGGTCTGTCCGACCCCTGTGATGCCCGGGTCGGCGGCGCCCTTATTGCTGGGCGCCGCGGCCCGGGCTTCCCGTCACCATCCACCGGTCCCCGCGGGACCGGTGCAGGAGTACGACGGCGCGGCTGCCCATCAGCCCGACGCCGAAGGCCACCCACAGCCACACCAGCCCAGTTGTCGTGCCCGCGGCGAGCCAGACCGCCAGCGCCGCGAGCGGCACGAACGCGACCAGCGTCACCACGCCTCCCCAGGCCAGGTACCGCCCGTCGCCCGCGCCGATCAGCACGCCGTCCAGCACGAACACCACCCCGGCCACCGGCTGGAAGCAGGCGGCCACCAGCAGCACCGGGGTGAGCAGCCCCCGCACCGCAGGGTCGGTGGTGAACAGGTCACCGAGGACCGGTGAGGTGGCCGCCAGCCCGATCCCGGTCAGCACCCCGCTGAGCAGCCCCCACCGGGTCATCCGGTCGGTCACGGTCCGGGTCACCGCCACGTCGCCGGCGCCGAGGTAGCGGCCCGTGATCGCCTGGGCCGCGATCGCGATCGCATCGAGGGCGAAGGCCAGGAAGGTCCAGATCGTGGAGGCGAGCTGGTGGGTCGCCACCGAGGTGGATCCGAGCCGCGCCGCGCCGTACGTCATCACCAGCAGCGCGGCGCGCAGGGTGAGCGTGCGGATCACCAGCGCCACCCCGGCGTGCGCCGCCCGGCCGATGCCGGGCAGGTCGGGACGCAGCGACGCCCGGTGCCGGCGGGCGCTGCGGACCACCACGCCGACCAGCACGGCCGCGGAGAGCAGCTGCGCCAGGTCGGTGCCGATCGCGGAGCCGGCGATGCCGAGCCCGGCCGGGTAGACGAGCGCGTAGTTGAGCCCGATGTTGAGCAGGTTGCCGCCGACCGCGATGACCAGCGGGGTTCGGGTGTCCTGCAGGCCGCGCAGGATCCCGGTGCCCGCCAGCATCACCAGCAGCGGCGTGACGCCCAGGAAGGCCCAGCGCAGGTACGCCGTGGCCTGCGCGGACACCGCGGGCGTGGCTCCGAACAGGGCGACCAGCGGGCCGCCCAGCGCCAGCCCGACCAGCGTGGTCACCACCCCGATCAGCACCGCCAGCCAGACCCCGTCGATGCCCTGGCTGAGCGCGCCGCGCAGGTCGCCGGCGCCGATCCGGCGGGCCACCGACGCGGTGGTGCCGTAGGCCAGGAAGACGCACAGCCCGACGGCGGTCTGCACGATCGCCCCGGCGATCCCCAGCCCGGCGAGCGGCGGGGTGCCGAGGTGGCCGACGATCGCGGCGTCGGCGAGCAGGAACAGCGGCTCGGCGACCAGGGCGAGGAAGGCCGGCACCGCCAGCCGCAGGATCTCCCGGTCCTGGGCGCGCGGGTCCGCGGTGGCCGGGGATCGCCCAAGGGATCGTCGAGAAGAACGCGCTGCCGCCATGGCCGAGATCCTACGGGCGTAAGAGGTACCGGACGGCGCTGTACCTGACAGGGCTATGCCCGAGATGACTGTGAGTAACTATGGCGAACTTGTGGGTAACCAGTCCGTCGCCCAGTGGGGCCATCGCGGTTCTCCGACCCGGACCAGCCAGGACCAGAACCGGGCAAAATGCTCGCGAACTTTCTTCGGTCCACACTCCGTGGACATCGTTTTCGCAGGTCAGAGGCCCTTTGTCGGATATGGCACGGGACTCGTCCACAGCTGTGTAAACAGGCTGTGCACATCGTCCCGGGCGTGTTCCACACGGATCCGGTGGTTATCCCCAGCCCCTGTGGACGGCTGGCTTTGTGTGGGCCATGGGAGAACGTAGCGTCTGCGCTCGTGGCGGAGTGATCCCGCGCTCCGGCCCATGCGGCGCGGGGTCAGTTTGCCCGGGTCTGGGGGTGGCGGTCCGTACCGTCTTCGGCACCCGATGAAACCAGCACCATGGAAGGACGGGGGCCACGTGAGCATCGCGGAGCTGCCGAACGGTCCCAGCGCCCGACCCGACGCCGGCGCGTCGTGGTCGCACGACTACGACGAGGTCTACCCCGGTCGCGCCGGGGACCGCACCCCGCCCCAGGACAACGACGCCGAGCAGAGCGTGCTCGGCTCCATGCTGCTGTCCAAGGACGCGATCGCCGACGTGGTCGAGTCGGTGCGCGGCACCGACTTCTACCGTCCCGCGCACGAGACCATCTTCGACGCGATGGTCGACCTGTACGGCCGCGGCGAGCCGGTCGACCCGGTCACCACCGCGGCCGAGCTGCAGCGGCGAGGGGAGCTGGCCCGGGTGGGCGGCGCGCCGTACCTGCACACCCTCTCGGCCAACGTGCCGATCGCGGCCAACGCGTCGTACTACGCCGGGATCGTCCGCGAGAAGGCGATCCTGCGGCGGCTGGTGGGCGCCGGTACCCGCATCGCGCAGATGGGGTACGCCGGCGAGGGCCAGGTCGACGAGGTGGTCGACCGGGCGCAGGCCGAGGTGTACGGCGTCACCGACAAGCGCACCTCGGAGGACTACGCGCCGCTGTCGGCGATCATGGAGGGCACCCTCGACGAGATCGAGGCGATCTCGAACCGGGACGGCGACATGGTCGGGGTGCCCACCGGCTTCGCCGACCTCGACGAGCTGACCAACGGGCTGCACCCAGGGCAGATGGTGATCATCGCCGCCCGACCTGCCATGGGGAAGTCGACGCTGGGTCTGGACATCTGCCGGGCGGCCTCGATCCACCACAACATGGCCAGCGTGATCTTCTCCCTGGAGATGACGCGCAACGAGATCACCATGCGTCTGCTGTCGGCGGAGGCGAAGATCCCGCTGAACCACATGCGCAACGGCAACATGACCGACGAGGACTGGGCGAAGCTCGCGCGCAAGATGGGGGAGGTGTCTTCGGCGCCGTTCTTCATCGACGACTCGCCGAACATGACGATGATGGAGATCCGGGCCAAGGCGCGCCGGCTCAAGCAGCGGCACGACCTGCGGCTGATCGTCATCGACTACATGCAGCTGATGACCTCGGGGAAGAAGGTCGAGTCCCGGCAGCTCGAGGTGTCGGAGTTCTCCCGGCAGATCAAGCTGCTCGCCAAGGAGCTCGACGTGCCGATCATCGCGCTCTCCCAGCTCAATCGCGGACCCGAACAGCGGTCGGACAAGCGGCCGATGCTCAGCGACCTGCGTGAGTCGGGCTGCCTGACCGCGGACACGCGGTTGATGCGTGCGGACACCAACGCCGAGATCACTCTCGGAGAGCTGATGGATACCGGCGCCACGGACGTCCCGGTCTGGGCCCTGGACGAGCGGCTCAAGCTGGTGCCGCGCACGATGACGCACGCGTTCCCGAGCGGCACCAAGCCGGTCTACGAGATGACTCTGGCCTCCGGGCGCCGGATCAAGGCGACCGGCAACCACAAGTTCTTGACGTACGACGGGTGGATGCCGCTCAGCGAGCTGACCGCCGGCGCGCGGATCGGCAGCATCCGGCACGTTCCACCTCCGCTGGAGTGCACGCCTCGCGACGACCACGAGGTCGCGCTGCTCGCGCACCTGATCGGCGACGGCTCGTTCGTGAAGCGTCAGCCGATCCGGTATGCCAGCATCGACGAGGCGTGCCTGGCAACCGTGGAGTCCGCAGCCTGGCACCTGTTCGGCATCACCGGGGTCCGCGACGAGTACCCGGAAGCCCGGGTCACCTCCCTCCGGCTGCCGTCGCCCCACCACCTCACACACGGCAAGCGGAACCCGATCGCCGCCTGGCTGGACGAGATGGGGCTGTTCGGGCTGCGCAGCCACGAGAAGTTCATCCCCGGCTGGGTGTTCGCGCTGCCCAAGGAGCAGGTGGGGTTGTTCCTGCGGAACCTGTGGGCGACGGATGGGTCTGTGACTATCAGGAAGAACGGCCATGGTCAGATCAACTACTCGAGCACCAGCCGGAGACTCGCTGAGGATGTCGCGAGCCTCCTGCTCCGGTTCAACGTCTTCAGCAAGCTGCGGATATCGCACAAGCGTGGATATCGACCGAGCTACAGCGTCAGCGTGGAGAGCGCCGAAAATCAGTTGCGCTTCCTGGAAGAAGTGGGAGCTCACGGCGCACGTGAAACCGCAGCGACGGAGCTAGTCCGGGGCTTGCAAGCGATCCGAGGTCGGGCACGACTGGATACCGTTCCGGCCGACGTCTGGGAGCGAGTACGCGAGTTGCTGGCGGAGCGTCTTTCCACCCCGCACGCGCTGGCTACCACAATGGGATCCAGCAGGGCACACGCCATGTTCAGGCTCCCTCCGAGCAGGCAGCGATTGCGCCAAGTGGCCACCGTTCTTGGCGATGCCGAACTCGAGGTCGTGGCCACGAACGACGTGTTCTGGGACACCGTCGTCTCAATTGAGCCAATCGGCGAGCAGCCGGTTTATGACGCCACAGTACTCGGTCTCCACAACTTTGTAGCTAATACGCTCGCGTGTCACAATAGCCTTGAGCAGGACGCGGATATGGTTATTCTCTTGCATCGCGAAGATGCATATGAAAAGGAATCCACGCGTCCGGGCGAGGCCGACCTGATCGTGGCCAAGCACCGCAACGGGCCGACGCGGGATGTGGTGGTCGCCTTCCAGGGCCACTACTCGCGCTTCGTGGACATGGCGATCGGCTGAGACGCGACACCTTGATGTCAGTGGTCGCGACACCAGATGTCAGTAGGACGGCGACACCTCCTTGTCAGTGACGCGACACGACGTGTCAGTAGCCCTGTGGACAAACGACATGACGTGTCAGTAGTGACATCGCTTGTCGTTTCTCCACAGGGACCGGTCGACAGCCGTTCGCTGGGATGCGCGCACCTGGGCTCGCCGGGGGCGACCCTGCGAAGCATCGTTCGTTGGGCTACCGACGAGGGGTCCTGGGGACGAGCGCGGCACTTTGTCGGTGTCGGACGGTAAGGTGACCACTACATCTAGTAGTTACACCGTCGTAGTTAGTCGGCGTCGCTGCTTGGTGTGCCGGTGAAATAGCAGGTCCCGACGTGGGACGAGCCGACATCGGGACCTGAATACAAGCGGGAACTTGTTCGGGAACCGTAGCACTGGGCCGGGCAGGCGTCCTCAGATAGGGGGCCTGCCCGGCGAGTCACCAACCGGTGGTGGGCTCAGCCGTCTGTTTCGCCAGGAAGCAGAACGATGACCAAACCCAAGAATCACGGCAAGTCATGGACGCCGAGTGACGACAAGTCGCTCAAGCAGTTGGCGTCCCAGAACACCCCGACAAGGGTGATTGGCTTGAAGATGGGGCGCACTCCCGACGCTGTGCAGTCGCACGCCTCTGAACTGGGCGTGAGCCTCAAGCCGACCAACCAGTCGCCCTACGGCAGCAGGAAGAAGAAGTGAGTGCCGCAGGGAACCTCAACCGGGGTGGTCAGCACCGCGTGCGAGCGAAGGTCAGATGTCGCAGTGGGCATGAGCACGACCTGTGCATCCTGGTGGGCCGCGAGGTGCACCCGGACCTGCGGTGTCAGCCGGACCAGGGCGCGGGCTACGCATTCGGCGGCGGTGGAGGGTGTGTTCTGCCCGCCAACCTTGATGCGCTCGCTGAACGGGAGTTGAGGGAGCACTACCAGGAGTCGCGGCGGCGCGGCTGGATTGAGATAGCCGCCGCCTGACCCCAGCGGGGTGCCCCGGTCGACATCATGACGACCGGGGCACCTTGCGCGTGATGCCCACTCATGTCGCCGCCGGTACTGTGGCTCAAGGCGCTTGGAGTAATCCGGTGCATGGTGAGCGCTTCGTCGGTTGAGTCGTCGCTGTTTTCCCAGTCGCCGTACTCGTCGAGGGTGACCCCGGCACGCAGGTAGGCGATGACCCGGTCGGCGGCGAGGCCGGTGGCGAGCCATTCGACGCCCTCCTCGTCGGTCGTGAGGTTGATGACCGTCAGTGCCTGTTCCGGGGTGTAGCGGCGGTCGTAGAAGCAGATGGCTTCGGCGGCCTCGAACCCTTGTGCGTGCCAGGCGATGGCTTGGTCGAGTGGGATGCCGTGGTCGTCGTAGGCAATGGCTTCGGCTGCGACATGGACGAGCCAGCCGTCCAGGTTGAGGCGTCGGCTCACGCTTCGGCGTCCGCGCGTGAGAAGCAGGCGTCTAGGAGCATCGCGACGATGACTGACCTGTCGGTGGGTGGGACCCAAAGGCTGTGCGTGAGGGTCGTCATGGCTTGTTCTCCTGGTTTCCGGGCCTTGGGGCGACAGTTGGGTCCGAGTCGTGCCCGGCTTGTTCGGGGTGCGGGTCGTGGCCTTGGTCGTGCCCCGACACCTACGAGACCTACGAACCGTTCGGCACCAACACCGACAAAAACAACCAGCTCCTCCGACCCGGTGTGCCGAAGGCGCTGCCGTTCCTCACCCCGAGCGAACGAGCCGTCTACGAACGGGTCCTACACGCCGCTAACACCGGGCATCGCCGCATCGAGCAGGAACGCATCCCGCTGTCAGTGGCACGAAGTACCCTCCTGAGCGCGCTTGCTGCCACGGGCGCGTCAGGCCCAACTGGCTAGCGGGACGTAACCCCAGAGTGTCTCGGCCGAACCCCGGTTGCTGTAGGACTGGTCAGCATGATGGGTCTAAAGAGTCTGGTCGACAGAGCCCGCGAAGACGGTTGGGCAGCCATCGAAGGACGGATTGACACGGTGCCCTACCACCTCAGCCTCCTTGGCTGGAGCGCTGTCCCATCGCGCACCGGCGGGTCGACCATCGACCTCCTCAAGCCACGGACCCCAGACCAGGCACCCAAGCAGTCACTAAGCGCCAAGTTCGGACTCGAAGCCCAACCACTCCACACCGACGGGGCACACCATCCTGTCCCGCCCGATGTCGTGCTGCTCTCGGCCAGCAGCCCTAGTCAGGTTCCGACGCTCCTATGGCGGATGCCCGAAACCGGACTCGAACCGGCGGTCAGACAAGACCTGCTGCACGGCATGTTCACCGTCCGCAGTGGCAACGACGCATTCCTCGCGGCGGCCCTTGAGCCAAACCGAGTCCGATACGACCCAGGATGCATGACACCCGGTGACTCACGCGCAAGCCGCGTGGCCGACTTCTTCTCCGCCCAAGGCGGGGCTGCGGTTCAGCACGAGTGGACGGCAACCGGACTCATCCTCGCCATCGACAATCGCAGAGTGCTTCACGCCCGAGGAGCGGCACACGAAGAACCGGCACGCGCAATGCATCGCGTGGCCATTCGAATCCCCGAGGAGAAGGCATGAGTGCGCCGTACGATTATGAGGCGCTCTGGCTCAAGGCCAAGTTGTTCTTGAACCGCGCCATGGAAGAGAGCGAACCACGGTCCTTTGACGAACGAGCGCTGTGGGCATCTCTCGCTCTCGAACTCCTCGCCAAGGCCGCCCTAGCGCGAGTCTCGCCGCTCCTCGTCGCCGAGCCCAGCGAAGACGGGACCAACTTGCTCATCGCTAGTGGCCTTGTGGAGGGCGACGCCCGCTTCACCTCGGTCCGCGCCAAGACCGTGTATTCGCGCTGCCACAAAGCCTTCAAGCCCTTCAACGACTCCGAAGCCAGCAAGATCACCCAAGCACGGAACGAGTACCTCCACGGCAGCGCCGCTGGCTTCACATCCATCCCGCCGCACGCTTGGTGGCCCCGGTACTGGACCTTGGCCGTCATCCTGGTCAACGCTCTCGAACGAGACATCGAGGACTTGGTTGGAAGCGACCGAGGCTCCACTGTTGAGGCCCACCTGGCCCAAAACAAGAAGAACATCGAGCACCGGACAGAGATGCTCATAGAGCGCGCCAAGCAGCGGCGGGCTCAGCACCAGGCAGGCACCCTTCCGGCGCGAGTTGCGGCTGACTGGGCACCGGGTCAGAACCTGACCGCCGGACTGCGCTACTCCGAACCAGCGACCTGCCCGGCTTGCGGCGAGTGGGGAACCATCGAAGGCGATGAAGCCGAAGACGTCGAAGTCAGGTACGAACAAATTGCGGAAGACGACTTCGATGTCGCCGTCGACGTCACGGCCAGTTCTGAATACTTCAGTTGCCCCTCATGTGGTCTGGTCCTGGACAACTATCAACTACTCGACCAAGCGGGCTTTGACTCGACCTTCACGGCAGTAGGCAGCAGTGATGACATCCCCGACTACGAAGGCGACTATGGCAACGACTAGGACGAGCGCGACCCCGCCGCCCTGCGGCGGGTGTCGACCCCTGTGGAGAAGCGACATGGACATGTCAGTGCTGACACCTGCTGGCGCGACCGCTGTCAGATACATGTCGCACAACAGCGGCTAGTCGAATTGCTGACGTCTGCCGATTGTGGCTCGGGCAGATGCCGCAGCAGCTGCTGGTGCAGGACGAAGGTGCGCACCCGGCCTTTCAGCGTCGGGAGCGCACGAGCCCGACCGCAAGCGCCAGGCCCCAGGCCAGGAAGAGCGGATCCCACAGCCACGCGTGCCCGACCATGCCGGCATGGTCGTATCCGCCGTGCGGCCGAACGGCTCCGGCGAGCACCAGGTTGCCGACCACCGTGTTGAGCCCTCCCCAGACGATCAGCACGGCCGCACCGCACCAGCAGAGCGGACGCCACCAGCGACGGTGCGGCCAGCTCCGAGACACGAGGAGCAACGGCAGCCAGGCGAAGCCGAGCTTCACCAACCCGACCGGCGCCAGCAGCCACCGCATATCCGCGAACGTCGCCACGAGACGTTCGCCGAGGGTGGACAGCAGCCAGTCGCCGCCGGCCGCCCAGTAGAGGCTGACGAGCCCGTGCACCATGCCGAGCAGCGCGGCGAGCTGCAGCGGCCAGGCAGCGCGGGCGGTCACGCCAGCCTGACCCACCAACGGCAGGGCTGAACGATCCTTGGCCGGTGTCGAAGACATGGGACCGTTCTACGGCAACGAGCCGAGCGAGCGCGTCCGGATTTTCCCGGAAGCGGCCCTGATCCCCTCTCCGGGTGACCGATAGGGTCCCCGGCATGGCTGCATCTGCTTCCCCCTCCCACACCCACCAGCTCACCGTCGGCGGTGGCGACTCCGACCTCGACGCGCGGCTCAGCAAGGAGCTCGACGCCCACAACTTCGCGGCGGTCGGGGAGTCGAACCTCGAGGAGTTCACCGTGAAGGTCGAGGACAGCAGCGGCGGGCTCACTGCCGGGCTGAGCGGCTGGACGTGGGGCACCTGCGCCGGCATCGGGATGGTCTGGGTCCGTGAGGACAGCCGCAAGGAAGGATGGGGCGGCCGCATGCTCGAAGCCGCCGAGAACCTGGCCCGCGACCGCGGCTGTCGCCAGCTGCTGGTCTCGTCGTTCACCTTCCAGGCGCCGGAGTTCTACCGCAGGCACGGGTACACCGAGTTCGCCCGGTCGGAGGGCCTCCCCGTCGAGGGGGCGGCTGACGTGCACTTCGTCAAGGCACTCTGACCTGACCGATGGGCCCCGCAGAGGCGCTACCTGCTGGGGTGGCCGGCGAGAGTCTGGTACGTCGGAGGGCGGACCCCCATGGCGGCAGCCAGCGCATGCCACATGCGCCCTGTGGTCCACCGGCCCAGGTTGCCGATGCCACCGATCGTCCTGCAGCCCGTCGCGTCGATGTCCACGGTCCAGGCTGGCTTCGGACTGCCGTCGAACGCCGCCAGACGGTAGTAAGGGCCGATGTCGTTGGGGCAGTGGTACACCGCTCCCCGGGGCACCGGCGGAGCGGCGCAAAGCGCGGAGACCACCTGGGAGATGGCCGCCGGATCGCGCACGGTCACGCGCCGTGGGAAGTCGAAGGTGAGTCCGTTGCCAGCCGCGGCGGTGCGGGTCACCAGCACGCGCTGCACGTTCGAGGTGAGGGGGCAGGCGGCAGCGGTCGTCGTGGCAGGCGGCGCGGTGCCCTGTCCGGACTGGGGTCCGGCTCCCGAGGAGACGGTGACCTGCACCGTGGCGCCCGGCCTCAGCATGCTGCCGACGGCCGGGTCGACGTCGACGATCCACCCCGCCGGTGAGCTGCTCGTACGGTCGAGGCGGGTCTGCACCTGCAGACCTTCTGCGCGGGCGGCCTCGGTGAAGGATCGGACGTCGCGGGTCGCGCCTGCGGAGTAGGTGAAGGGCACCGCGACGTACCCCTTGTGGACGCGCACACTGGCGAGCAGCCGCCGGACCGTGCTGGCGTGGGGAGAGGTAACCGTGAACAGCGCCCGCTCCTGCTGCACCCACAGCGACTCGGTGCACAGCTGGTAGGGGTTCGCGGCGAAGCTACCTTCGCTGGTGCACCGCAGCGGCGTCTTCATCGCCACCACCCCGTCGATGCTGGTCGGTGTGGCCGTCGCAAAGTTCGAGGGTGCCTCAGGGGCGATCTGCAGCTCGACGTCGGACGCTGTCTGCGGACCCATGATCGCGCAGAGAGGGACGACGCCCTGGTCGATCACCACCGTGTTGGTCTGCGGCTGACCGCACCTGGTCTGGTTCGTGCCCCAGTCCTCGGGCACTGCGATGGCCGCCTGGCCGATCCCGACCAGCCGGGTGCCGGCGGGAGCGGCCGGTCCAGTGTCGGGGCGGCCGGCCACCGGAGTCACGCGTGCCGGTTGCAGTGCCTGCCGGACCGCGAAACCTCCGATCAGCACGATCGCGACGCCGGCGGCGACCGCGAGCACAGTGGTACGGCGGTGGCGCACCCGTGCCTTCTGGCCGGACCGGATCACCTCTTCGACCGGGGCCGCACCGACCGGGACCCGTTCGGCAAGCCGGTTGAGCAGCGTGGTGGCGTCGTCGTCGTTCATGGGTGGCTCCCGCCGTTCAGGTCGGCAAGGTCGGCGTCGGTGGACAGCTGGGCCAGGGCTCGGGAGAGCCGGCTCTTCACGGTGCCCGGCGCGATGCGCAGCACGTCGGCGATCTGCTGCTCACCGAGTTGGGCGTAGTAGCGCAGCACGACGGCCTCCCGGTTGGCTGGGCTCAGCCGAGCCAGCGCTCGTGCCACGGCATCGGCGGTGTCCACCTCGTCCGTGGCATCTGGTTCCGGGCGATCCGGAACCTCGCCGGCCGGCTTCTCCGCCCACCACCGTCGGCGGTGGCTGTCGCGGTAGCAGTTGAGCAGGATCCGGTAGACGTACGCGTCCCGGTCGCGCGCCCGTCGTACTCTCGGCCATTCCCGGTAGCAGCGCACCAGCGTGGCCTGGGCGAGGTCCTCCGCCTCCGCGACCGGGCAGCCGAGCAGCGCCGCCGAGCGGACGAGCGCAGGCCAACGGGCGCCTGCGTACGCGGAGAAGTCCGCCTCATCCTTCACGTGCCCCCCGCTCGCCGGTGGCTGTCACCTGATAGACGCGTTGGCCCTGGTCGAGGGTTCCATTGGATGACGACTGTGTGTGCCACTCAGGAGTCAGCCAGCGCCCGGGGGTCAGCCAGCACTCAACTTCGGCCAGCGCCCAGGGCCTGGCTGGCCCGGCCGACCCGGAGGGGCTACAGCAGCATCCGGTGGTGGCGTTCACCCGAAACCTGGAACATGCACACCCTGCCCGACGGCAAGGTCCGCTTCCACCGACGCACGTGAGGGCCAGCGAGCAAGGCGGGATCAGAGGTCAATGGGCCGCACCGCACCGCGCGCGAGCGCGTAGACCCCCGGCCCACCCAGACGTGTCAGTTGCCACATGAGTCCCTCAATGGCGACGACCACGAGAGCGCAGGGGCAGGGTCAAAACGAGTTGTGGCTGGGCCTCGGCGCATGATTCCTTGGGGCGTGACCCCGGGAGAGGAACCTGCTTGAACACCCTTGCCTACGACCGCGCCGGCCCGCGCGGGTCTGTTCCCGTCGTACTCCTGCATGCCGGCATCGCCGACCGCCGGATGTGGGACCCGCAGTGGCCGGAGCTGACCTCCGAACGCGACGCGGTACGGCTGGATCTGCGCGGGTTCGGCGACAGCACCGAGCGGCCGGACGGGCCGTTGTCGCCGGTCGACGACGTGCTGGCGACGCTCGCGGCGCTGGGCATCGAGCGCTGCCACCTGGTGGGTGCGTCGTACGGCGCGGGGGTGGCCGTCGAGGTGGCGCTGACCCGGCCGGAGCTGGTCGCCTCGCTGTGCCTGGTCGCACCGGGTGGTGCGCTGATTGCCGAGGCGACACCGGACCTTCGCGCGTTCTTCGACGCGGAGCGAGCCGCGCTGGAGAATGACGACCTGGATGGCGCGGTGGAGGCGAACCTGCGGACCTGGGTCGACGGCCCGCAGCGGGATCCCGACGTGGTCGAGCCGTTGGTGCGCGAGAAGGTCCGCCAGATGCAGCGGCGGGCGTTCGAGCTGACCCTCGACTGGGACGACGTCGAGGAGAGCGAGCTCGACCCGCCGGCGCTCGAGCGCCTCTCCGACGTGCGGGTGCCCACGCTGGTGCTGGTCAGCGCGCTGGACCTCGACGCCATCAAGGACACCGCCAGCCGGGTCTGCGACGGCATCCCGGGTGCCCGCCGCGTCGACTGGGATGACACTGCTCACCTGCCGTCGATGGAACGTCCGGAACACTTCCTGTCCCTGCTCCGGGACTGGCTGCAAAACTAGGGCGTGGGCCGGCTCAACGTTCACGCCACGACGGACGCCACCGTCCTCGTGGCGGCGATCGCCCGGCTGATCGACGAGGATCCGGTGGGGACCAGCGTGATCGCCACCAACGCCGTACGCGCCATGGCCGCTCCGGAGGCGAACAGCGACCCGTACTGGATGTGGGTCGAGGACGCGGCCGGAGCCCCGATCGCCGCCGCCATGCACACGCCGCCGTGGCCGCCGCACCTGGCGGCCGGGGACGCGGAAGCAGCCGTCGCGCTGGCCGAGCACCTGGCCGGGACCGGCCGGGCGGTCACGGGGGTCGGAGGGATGCGGCCGGTCGCCGAGGCCTTCGCGCGCCGGTGGGCCGAGCTCCGCCCGTGCCGGGTGAGAACCACGCGGGCCGAGGGTGTCCACGAGGCCACCATGGTCACCCCGCCGACCGGAGTCCGGGGCACGTGGCGGGTCTCGGGGCCGGACGACGCTCCGCTGCTGAACGGCTGGGCGCTTGGGTTCATCGCCGATGTAGGCGAGCCTCGGCCGGCCCGCGACGACCTGCTCTCCGACCGGGCCGCCGCCGGGGAGATGTGGTTGTGGGAGGTCGGCGGAACGCCGGTATCGATGGCCTACGCGGCGCCCGCGACCGGCGGGGCCAGCCGGGTGTCGTGGGTCTACACACCGCCCGAGCACCGCAATCACGGGTACGCCAGTGCGCTCGTCGCCGTGCTGACTCGGGCCGTTCTCGAGTCCGGTGACCGCTGCATGCTCTACACCGACCTGGCCAACCCCACCTCGAACGCGATCTACCACGCGGTCGGCTACCGGCGCATCGCGGACGCTGTCTCTCTCGCCTTCGAGTAGCCCCCCGGACCGGGGACATCTCGCGTAACCAAGCGTCTCGCTGGTCGTTCAACTTCCCATCGACGGCCTGATGCCCGGATCCGAGCACCGTGACCGGGGGGCCGACTGACCGGCCCTGGTACTCGGGCCAAGGGGACTCGACAGATGAAGCATCACCTCAGGTGGGCCGCCATGCCCGCCGCTCTTCTCGCCTTCAGTGTGTACGGCGCGGCCGCGCCCGCGGACGCCCAGCCCGCGCAGGGCCAGGACCATGCGAGCACCAGCGCCTCCCAGGCCGACCAGGGGACCGCCGACACCGGGCCGTCCGCAAACGCAGCACCCAAGACAGCCGACGGAACCGATACCTTCACCAGGCCGAACGACTGGCAGGCGCAGGCCGACCCGGACGGGATGACCAACGGCGGGGTGGATCAGCCGGGTGGCACCGGCGGCACCATTGGCTCTCAGGACGGCAACAACGGCTCGGGCAACGACGCCGACTGCGAGGACGACAACCGGGGCCAAGGCGTTCCGGGCCACTGCAAGGACACGAGCAGCGCTGCCCAGCAAGGTGACGTGACGCCGGTCCAGTCCTCGGAACCAGGTGTGCCTGCTGGCGTTCCGGCCGACTCCGGGCCGGGCGCGCAGGCCGCTGGCCGGCCCGTCGCCCGGCCGGTCGCACCCCCGGCCGAGATTCTCGGCATCTCCGCCATCCGTCCGCGGACCCAGCCGCACCTCGCGGTGCCGGGCCAGGTGGCCGGCATCTCCGCCTCCGCCGAACCCACCGCGGGTCTGCTGCCGAACACCGGGGCCGGCGACCTGGCTCCGTTCGGCGCGGCCGGCTTGGCCCTCCTCGGAGGTGGCGCGGGGCTGCTGCTCTGGCGGCGGCGGTTGGCCGACTAGCTGTGCTAGCTAGCGCGGCTGGGGCACGACCTTGACGCTGCCGCAGACGGCGGGGCCGCCCGGGTTGTGCAGC
>DASSKA010000114.1:0-4554 GCA_035690905.1 Nocardioidaceae bacterium
TTGGCCTGGTGCGGGCAGAACACGTCCAGGTCGTCCACGCTCACACCGGCGGCGTCCAGCGCGGCCTGCGCGATCTTGGCCATCTCGTAGGACGCCCACCGGAACACCGGGTTGCCCTTCATGGTCAGCGCCGGGATCGCGGCGTGCCCGTGCCGGAGCACGTCCATCCAGTCGTCGCGCTGCCGGATCAGGTCGAACTGCTCACCGTCCGAGCCCCACAGCACCGGTCCGATGCCCGGTTCCGCCGAGGGGCCCACCACGGCCGCGCCGGCGCCGTCGGCGAAGATGAACGCGGTGCCGCGGTCGGTCGGGTCGGTGATGTCGGACAGCCGCTCCACGCCGATCACCAGCGCGTGCTTGGCGGTGCCGCCCCGGATCAGGTCGTTGGCCAGCGCGATGCCGTGGCAGAAGCCTGCGCAGGCCGCGGAGATGTCGAACGCGGCGGGCCGGTTCATGCCCAGCTCGAAGGCGATCGCGGTGGCCACCGCTGGCGTCTGCAGCAGGTGGGAGACGGTGGCCACGATCACCACGTCGATCTGCGCGGGCTCGATGCCGGCCCGTTCCATGGCCTGACGCGACGCCGACACCGACATCATCTGCACGGTCTCGTCGGGCTCGGCGAACCGGCGGGCCTTGATGCCGGACCGCTGCTGGATCCACTCGTCGCTGGAGTCGATGGCCTCGACGATCTCCGAGTTCGGCACCACCCGCCGGGGCCGGTAGCTGCCGATGCCGAGGATGGCGGCGTCGCTGCCGGTGGTGGTGTTCAGGGCGACCATCACGAGACTCCTTGGGGGTGCAGGCGGATCAGCGGCTGTCCGGGGGCGACCAGGTCGCCGTCCTCGACGAGCCACTCGACGATGGTGCCGCCGTGCGGGGCGGTCACGGCGGTTTCGTCACGCAGGCTCTGCACCGCGCCGATCGCGGTGTCCGGGACGAGGGTGCCGCCCTCGGCCAGGTCCGGCGCTCGGTGGAAGGTGCCTTTGGCTGGGGCGACCAGCATGCGCCAGGTCGGCGCGGTGTTGATGGGGGAGGGCACGCCGTGCTCCTCGCAGAACGCCCGGGCCTCGTCGAGCTGGTCCGGCTCCTTGAGCGCGAACGTGGCCACGCCCTTCATCGCCCGGCGGGCGATCCCGGTCAGCGTGCCCGCGGGCGGCATCTCCAGCAGCCCGGTCACGCCCAGGTCGAGCATGGTCTCCATGCACAGGTCCCAGCGCACCGGGGTGCGGACCTGGGTGACGATCCGCCTGAGCAGGTCCTGCCCGTCGTGGACGACGTTGCCGTCCCGGTTGGAGATCACCGGGGTCCGTGGGTCGTGGGTGGACACCGACCGAGCCAGCTGTCCGAGCACGCCGACGGCCGGGGCCATGTGCTCGGTGTGGAACGCCCCGGCCACCGACAGCGGCACCAGCCGGGATTTGGCCGGCGGCTTCTCGGCGAACGCGGCGAGTGCCTCGACAGTTCCCGCGGCCACGATCTGGCCGGGGCCGTTGTCGTTGGCGGCGGTCAGACCGTGCGCGGCGATCGTGGCGAGCACCTCGTCCCGGTCCCCACCAAGCACCGCGGTCATGCTGGTCGGGGTGGCAGCAGCTGCTTCTGCCATCGCGCGGCCGCGCTCACGGACCAGCACCATGGCCTGCTCGGCGGTGATGGCGCGGGCTCCGGCCGCGGCGGTCAGCTCGCCGACGCTGTGCCCGGCCACCGCGCCGATCCGGCCGAACGCGTCCGCCGGGTGCGGGAACAGCTCCAGGGCGGCCAGCAGGCCCGCGGCGACCAGCAGCGGCTGGGCGACGGCGGTGTCGCGGATCGTCTCGGCGTCCGCCTCGGTGCCGTAGTGGGCCAGGTCCATCCCGGCGACCGCGGACAGCCAGTGCAGCCGTTCGGAGAACGTCGGGTCGGCGAGCCAGGGCTTCAGGAAGCCGGGGGTCTGGGCGCCCTGCCCGGGCGCGACGATGACGAGCACCCTTCCACTGTGCCGGGAGGCACCGCGCGGACGCGCCCCAGCGGCGTACGAAGATTGGGGCCCGCTTCTTGTGGGAACCCTACAAACTCCGCGTGTCCGGCGGGTTGAGCCTGCCCAGCGTGAGCGCGACCCGGGTGGTGTAGGCGTGCCGCGGGTCGGCGGGGGACAGCCCGGTCAGGTCGGCGGCCCGCCGCAGGCGGTAGCGCACCGTGTTCGGGTGCACGAACAACACCCGCCCGGTGCCCTCGATGGAGCCGCCGGTGTCCAGGAACGCGGTGACCGTGTCCAGCACCGCCGAGCCGGCCTCGAGCAGCGGCAGGTACACCTCGGTGACCAGCTGCCGGCGGGCGTGCCCGTCGCCGGCCAGCGCCCGCTCGGGCAGCAGGTCGTCACTGGTCGCCGGCCGCGGTGCCTCCGGCCATCCGGGGGCGGCGCGCAGCCCGGCGAGGGCGGCGCGGGCGGAGACGGAGGCGGCCGCCAGGTCCGGCACCAGCGGGCCGATCACCACCGGGCCGGGCCCGAAGTGGCCGGCGACGGCAGCCGCTGCCTTGTCCCGGTCCTGCACGCCGCCGAGCACCACGACGAGCCGGTCGCCCTGCACCGCGCAGAGCGCGTCCAGCCCGACCCTGCGAGCCGAGCGGCGCACCTCGTCGACGAAGCCCTCGCGGGCCCGGCCGGGGGAGCCGTCCGGCACCAGCCCGAACACCACCGCCACCGCGCCGCGCGACTCCCAGCCGAGCGCGCTGGCCCGCGACAGCACCGTCTCGTCGGTCTCCGCGCGCAGCACCGAGTCGACCACCAGCGCCTCCAGCCGGGCGTCCCAGGCGCCGCGCATCTCCGCGGCCCGGGCGTACACCTCCGCGGTGGCGAACGCGATCTCCCTGGCGTAGCGACCGATCGCCTCGCGCAGCGGCACGGCGTCGTCCTCACCGACCGCCTCGGCGAGATTCTCCTCCACCACCTCGATGGTCAGCCGGACCATCTCCACGGTTTGGTGAAGGCTCACAACGCCGGCCAGTGCCCGCGGGGCCACCCCGAACACCTCGGTGGTGATCGGGGTGCCGGCCTCGACGTCGCGGTACCAGGTCACGAACGCGTTGATCCCGGCCTGCACGATCAGCCCGATCCAGGAGCGGTCCTCGGCGGACAGCTGCCGGAACCACGGCATGTCCCGGTCCATCCTGGCCAGGGCCGCGGTCGTCAGGTTGCCGACCGACCGGTGCAGCCGCCGGGCGATCTGCGCGCGGCCGCGGCGTGCTTCCGCGCCGCGCTCGCCCGCCGCAGGCCTGGCTGTCATGCGGGGTCCCCACGGAAGTGTGAGCGCAGCGAGCAGTTTCGTGGGGTGCTCATGCGCCGAGCCTAGCCGCGGCCGGGCCGGCGGTCAGGCGTCGCCGCCCTCCTGCTTCACCCCGGCCACTGCGGTCGGGTCGTCGATGCGGTAACGGTCGAAGGCCTCCTGGACCGTCTCGGGCTTGACCTCGCCGCGCGCGGCCAGCGCCTGCAGCGCCTGCACCACCACCGACTGCGCGTCGATGTGGAAGAACCGCCGGGCGGCCGGCCGGGTGTCGGCGAACCCGAACCCGTCCGCGCCGAGCACGTGGTAGTCGGTGGGCACCCACTGGGCGATCTGACCGGGGACCGCACGCATGAAGTCGCTGACCGCGACGACCGGGCCCTCGACCTCCTTCAGCTTGTCGCTGATGTAGGGCACCCGGGCCGGCTCGGAGGGGTGCAGCAGGTTGTGCTCCTCGGCGTGCTGCGCGTCGCGGGCCAGCTCGTTCCACGACGTCACCGACCAGGTGTCCGCGGCCACGCCCCAGTCCTCGGCGAGCAGCCGCTGCGCCTCAGTGATCCACGGGAACGCTACGCCGGAGGCGAGCAGCTGCACGCGCGGCGGGTGGTCGTTGCCCACCTCGGGGGGTACGCCGTAGTGGTAGATGCCCTTGAGCAGCCCTTCGACGTCGAGGTTCTCCGGAGCCGGCGGCTGCACCGCGGGCTCGTTGTAGACGGTGAGATAGAAGACCACGTCCTCACCGTGCGGGTGCTCCTCGGTCGTGCCGTACATCCTCCGCATCCCGTCCTGGAAGATGTAGCTGATCTCGTGCGCCATCGCCGGGTCGTAGTGCACGACGGCCGGGTTGGTGGCGGCCAGCAGCGGGGAGTGCCCGTCGGCGTGCTGCAGCCCCTCGCCGGTCAGCGTCGTGCGGCCGGCGGTCGCGCCGACCAGGAACCCGCGGGCCATCTGGTCGGCCATCGCCCAGATGAAGTCGCCGGTGCGCTGGAACCCGAACATCGAGTAGAAGATGTAGAACGGGATCATGTGCTCGCCGTGGGTGGCGTAGGCCGACCCGGCCGCCGTCGCCGAGCTCATCGCGCCCGCCTCGGAGATGCCCTCGTGCAGCAGCTGGCCCTGCGCGGACTCCTTGTAGGCGAGCAGCAGCTTGCGGTCCACCGAGTCGTAGGTCTGCCCCGCCGGGCTGTAGATCTTCGCCGTCGGGAACATCGAGTCCATGCCGAAGGTGCGGAACTCGTCCGGGGCGATGGGCACGAACCGCTTGCCGATCTCCGGGTCCTTCATCAGGTCCTTGAGC
>DASSKA010000115.1:0-32710 GCA_035690905.1 Nocardioidaceae bacterium
GCACCGAACCCGAAGCAGCAGGCGAACACCGCGGCGCGTCTCCAGGTCACAGCGGCAGCCTGCCACACCGGGGTCACGAGCGCGCTGTCATCCTGGCGGGTCACACATCCCACGGTGAACTGTCACTTCACACGACACGCGCGCCGTGTGAGGTGACGGTTCCTCATGTTCTCTTGAGAAACCGCCGGGCAGCGAGCGGGGACGGTCAGCCGCTGGCGTTGGTGTAGGCGTCGGCTCCGTAGGAGATGTCGCTGCAGATGTTGGTGCTGGCGTTCCGGCTGTTCCCCAGCACGCTCTTCGGGATCTTCACCGGTCCGGTCGCCGCCGGTGAGAGCTCGTGCTGCTGCCCGAGGATGACCCGCAGCCCGGGCTGGTGGCCCTGCTGGAGGGAGGCGCCGGTGAACAGCGACTGGAGCACCTTGGCGTCGGCCTGCTGGCCGGGGCCGTACTCCACCACGGTGTGCTGGTAGTCGGCGGTGTCCGCGTTCGCCACGGAGCCGATGCTCAGCCCCATCCGGTGCAGGTGCCGCGACGTGCGCCCGGCCAGGTTGCTGACCAGGGTTCCGTTGAGCACGTTCACCGGCGTGGTGATCGCCTTCAACTGTTCCTGCACCGTCTTGGTGCTCGTCGCCGAGGACGAGGAGGACGAGTGGCCCGTCTGGCCGGTCTCGGCAGTCTGGCTCTTGGTCAGCGGCTGGTCGGACTTCAGGGCGGCCCACAACCGGTCGACGGCCGGGTGCACCAGCGCGACCCGCGCCCCGTCGTACCTCCAGGGCGTGGTGACGAACGTGATGTTCTTGGTCTGGATCTGCCGCAGGCTCAGCGCGAAGGACAGCAGCTTGGCCGGCGACCCGAGGCCGGGGTCCACCGTGAAGTACTTCGTGGCGGCCTGCGCCAGCGGCAGCAGGTGCGTCGGAGTGAGCCCTTCGGCACGCACCTTGCGTACGACGCTGGCCAGGAACGCCTGCTGACGGCGGATCCGGCCGATGTCCGAGCCGTCGCCGATGCCGTGCCGGATCCGCACGTAGTCGAGTGCCTTGGCGCCGGACACGCGCTGGATGCCGGCCTTGAACACCAGCTTCCCCTGGGTCGGCAGGTTCGGGTTCAGGTCGCCCTGGTAGACCGGGTGCGGCAGGCACACCCGCACCCCGCCGACCACCTCGGTCAGGGCGGCGAATCCGGCGAAGTTGGCCACGATGGTGTGGTCGACCCGCATCCCGGTCAGCTGCTCGACGGTGTTCTGGGTGCAGGCGGGATTGCCCTGCGGCGACTGCCCCATCGAGAACGCCCCGTTGAACATCGCGCCGTACTGCGGCGCCGACCAGCTGCCGTCCGGCAGCCGGCAGCTGGGAATGGTGACCAGCGCGTCGCGCGGGATGGACACCGCCACGGCGTGCTGGTTGTCGGAGTAGATGTGCACCAGCAGCGTGGTGTCCGAGCGGCCGACTGCGTCGCCCTTGCCGCCCAGCTTGGCGTTGTCGCCGGTGCGGGTGTCGGAGCCGATCAGCAGGATGTTCTGGCCCGCGAACGACGGCGGCGGCCGGTGCTTGCTGACACCGGCCTCGCTGAAGGTCTGGATGTGCCCGTCCAGCTTGTGGTACTCCACGGCCCCCCAGGCGACAGCGGTGCCCAGCACCAAGGCGATCACCACGCCGATGGAGAGCAGGATCCGTCGCCGCCGCCGGCCGGAGGATCCCGGGGCGCGATGGCGCGCGTTTGCCATGTTCTGGCCTCGTTGGGGGGCTTCGCGGACAGGACCCTGCACGGTACCAATGTCGCTCGCGGACCGGCCAGTCCGCCAGCGCCTACCTGCCGGTAGGGCTACTTATCAGGAAGATCTAAGGCCCCCGGCCCGCCGAATAGAAGGTTCTCCCGATGTGCGGGCCCTCCTCAGAGGAACAGCATCGAGTCACGAGTTGAACCGATGAGGAGCACGTCATGATCCAGTCGCAGATCTTCCTGATGAGCGAAGAGGCCGTGTGGAAGGCGGACATGGCGGCCCGCCGTGAGCGGGTCGGCCGCCTGTACGGCAAGCAGGGTGGTCGGCGACGCGTGCCCGCGCTGCCGGTGCTGCACCTGCCGCGCCGTCACCGCCGCGCCGTCGCCGTTGCCTGAGTACCCCACCAATCGAGGAGAACACCGATGTTGCAGCCACAGGCCATGCTGCTGGCCCACTACTGGAAGGCCGAGACGGAGCAGCGCCGCGAGCGGCTGACCCGCAGCTACGGCAGGCCGGGCCCGCGCCGGGGCCGCAAGCTGCCGAGGCTGCGCCGGAAGCGGCGCGACCCGCGGTTCGTGCTGGCGGCATGAACGCCACGACCGCTGAGACCGGCCCGGAGACGGAGACGACCGCCCCCGGGCCGGTTTCGGGCGCCGGCGCCGAGACCGGTACAAACGGCCGGGACGCGGTCGGGTCCGCGTCCGCCGCGGATCCCGTCACCCCGGTTATGGACGCGACTTGGGGGGTGGCGGGCGCGATGATAGGGGACGTGCTTTCCGACCCCGACACCATGCGCCCCATCCTCGGCCGCGACCGCGAGCTCGCCGACCTGTGCGAGCTGGTCGGCGTGGATGGAGATCCGCGGCCGAGGTCGGTGCTGGTCGCCGGGGACGCCGGGGTCGGCAAGACCCGGCTGCTCACCGAGCTCCTCGACCGGGCCGGCACCGCGGGGTTCCGGACCCTGGTCGGGCACTGTCTCGACTTCGGGGACAGCGCGCTGCCCTACCTCCCCTTCAGCGAGATCTTCGGCCGGCTGGCCGCCGACGACCCCTCCGTCGCGGCAAGGCTGGCCCAGGCACACCCGGCGCTCACCCACCTGCAGCCGGGTCGGCGGCTGCTCAGCGGCGGGGTGCACCCCGGGCCGGATGGCGAGCCCGACGGCCCGCCTGTCCCGGCCGTCCACCCGGGCAACCTGGACCGGGCCGAGCTGTTCGAGGCGGTGCACTCGGCTCTGGAGGCGCTCGCGGACGAGTCGCCGGTGCTGGTGGTCGTGGAGGACGTGCACTGGGCGGACAAGTCCACCCGTGAGCTGCTGAGCCTGCTGTTCGGGTGGCCGTTCCGCAGCCCGGTCACCGTCGTCGCGTCCTACCGCAGCGACGACCTGCACCGGCGCCACCCGCTGCGGGCCGCCACCGCCGAGTGGTTCCGGCTGCCGGGCGTGCAGCGGCTCCAGCTCGGTCCGCTCGCGGACCCGGACATGCGCCGGCTGGTCGGCTCGCTGCAGCGCCGCGCGATGCCGGAGAGCGCGGTGCACGCCATCGTGGCGCGGGCGGAGGGCAACGCGTTCTTCGCCGAGGAGCTGGTGGTGGCCGCGGAGACCGGCGACCGGGGAATGCCGATGGACCTCGCCGACCTGCTGCTGGTCCGGCTGGACCGGCTCGACGACGAGGCCAAGCAGGTGGTGCGCGCGGCCGCCTGCGCGGGCCGCCGGGTCTCCCACGACCTGCTCGCCCGGGTGCTCAAGGACCAGGTCGCCGACCTGGAGCGGGCGCTGAGGGCGGTGGTCGACGCCAACGTGCTGGTCCGTCAGGAGAGCGGCTACGCCTTCCGCCATGCGCTGCTCGGCGAGGCCGTCTACGACGACCTGCTGCCCGGCGAGCGGGCGCGGCTGCACGCGGCGTACGTCGACGCGCTGTGCGGCGGCGACGGTGGTACGGCGGCCGAGCTGGCCCGGCACGCCCGGGCGGCCCACGACCTGGACACCGCGGTCCGGGCCAGCATCGAGGCCGGTGACGAGGCGATGTCGGTGGGCGGCCCCGACGACGCCGCCCGGCACTACGAGACCGCCCTGGAGCTGCTCGCCCGGCTCCCCGACGCCGATGTCGACGCGGTGACGCTGACGGTGAAGACCGCCGACGCCGTGGTCACCAGCGGCCACCCGCGACGGGCCCACAAGCTGGTGGAGCACCAGCTCCTCGAGCTCGGCGGCGGGCTGCCGGCCGAGCAGCGGGCCCGGTTGCTGGTCGCGATGGCGGCGGCCGCGCTGCTCACCGACGTGCCGCAGGCCAAGGGTGCCCGGGAGGCCACCGAGGAGGCCCTCGGCCTCGTCTCGGACGCACCGACCCCGCTGCGCGCCCGCCTGCTGGCGGTGCACGCGCACGCCTGCGCCAGCCAGGGTCTCGACGAGGAGGCGGCGCGCACCGCCATGGAGGCGCTCACCCTGGCGCAGAAGCTGGACCTGTCCATGGTGGTCGCCGACGCCACCACCACGCTGGCCGGTATCGACCAGCGCGCGGGGGATCCCGGCGCGGCGGAGCGGTCGCTGGAGCAGATCGTCGAGCAGGCTCGCACCGCCCGGGACGCCGGCACCGAGATGCGCGGGCTGTACCTCCTCGGAGACCTGCTCCATGAACGTGGCGACCTGGCCCGCGCGAGAGCCGCGTACCAGCGTGCCGTCTCCTGCGCCCGGGCGGCCGGCCGGCCCTGGGCGCCCTACGGGTTCGACGCGCGGATGATGCTCGCCGTCGTCGACTACCAGCGCGGCGAGTGGGACGCGGCGCTCGCGGTCGCCGACATGTCGGGGGAGTCCCCGCCGCCGGTCGCCGAGTCGCTGCTGCTCGCGGCGCGGATGGCGGTGCTGGTCGGGCGCGGGGATGACGAGGCGGACGACCTGCTCGCGCGGATCCGGCCGGTCTGGGACCGGGACGGCCTGCTGATCATCACCGCGGGGACCGCCGCCGTCGACCTGTACGGTCAGCGCGGCCGGCTCACCGAGCTGCTCGGTGTGCACGACGACATGGTCGCCACCATGAGCGCGCTGTGGCACGAGTTCTTCCAGGCCAGGATCCGGCTGTCCGCGCTGGTGCTCGGCCACCTCGCGGACGCGGCGGCGCAGGCTCCGGCCGGTGAGCGGGCGGCGCTGGTCGCCCGGGCGCCGGAGCTGTTGGCGGGGGTCGAGGGGGTGCTGCGCCAGGTCGACAAGCGCAAGCGGCCTCTCGGGCCTGAGGGGCTGGCCTGGGTGGCGCGGGCCGGGGCGGAGGAGATGCGGTTGCGCTGGCTGGCCGGGATCGAGCCGCCGGGCCAGGCTGAGCTGCTCGCGGGCTGGCAGGAGGCGCTGGACGGGTTCCAGGCGATGGGCCACCGCTACGAGGTTGCTCGCACGCAGCTGAGCCTGGGCACGGTGCTGCGCGCGGTCGGCGACCCGGTGGTGGCGCACGAGCACATCGACGCCGCCCGTCGTACCGCCCGGGAGCTCGGGTCCGAACCGCTGCTCACCCGGCTCCGGGTGCTCGGCGCGGTCCGCAGCCGTGAGGAGGGCCGCCGGGAGTCCGCGCTGACCGGCCGGGAGGTGGAGATCCTCGAGCTGGTGGCGCAGGGGCGCAGCAACAGCGAGATCGCCCGGCAGCTGTTCATCAGCGCCAAGACGGTCAGCGTGCACGTGTCCAACATCCTGGCCAAGCTCGGCGCCGCCGGGCGCACCGAGGCCGCGGCGATCGCGCATCGGGACGGCCTGCTGCCCGGCTGAGCCGGGTTCCGGGGCGAAACCCGTACCCCTAGTATGGGAACACGTTCTACCTCCGGATGTGATGCGCGATGACGGTGACCGACGAGCGGTTCGCCAAGATGAAGCCGTTCAACGCCGGGCGCGTGCCGCGAATCCCGGCCGGGCGGCTTCCGCCCGGGCCGCACTGGCCGGCGCTGCTGCAGAGCATCGCGCTGGTCCGGTTCCGGCACCAGTTCGTGCCGGCGATGCACCGACGCTACGGCGACGTGTTCACGGTGCGGATCATGCCCAAGGGCTCCGCGCTGGTGCTGTTCACCCGGCCCGAGCACGCCAAGGAGATCTTCGCCGGGGACCCGGAGTACTTCCACGCCGGCAAGGGCAACGCGATCCTCGGCCCGATCATGGGCGAGCACTCGCTGCTGCTGCAGGACTCGAGGGAGCACCGACGGGCGCGCAAGCTGCTGATGCCCGCCTTCAACGGAGCCGCGCTGCGCAGCTACCGCGACGTAGTCGTCGAGCTGGCCGGCGCCGAGGTGTCGCGCTGGGAGGCCGGCGTGCCGTTCCGGTCTCTGGACCGCATGAACAGGCTCACCCTCGAGGTGATCATGCGGGTGGTCTTCGGGGTCACCGACGCATCGCGGCTGGCGCGGCTGCGGCCGCTGGTGAACGCGACCGTCAACGTCAGCCCGGCGGTGCTGCTCGGCTGGGGCTACCCGTTCCTGCAGCGGTTCGGTCCGTGGAAGGCCACTGTCGACAACCAGCACCGGCTCGACGAGGTGATGTACGCCGAGATCGCCGAGCGGCGGGCCGCCGCCGACCTGGCCGAGCGGGCCGACGTGCTCTCCCGGCTGCTCGGCGTCGGCGGCGCGGACGACGAGCCGCCGCTGGCGGACGAGGAGCTTCGCGACCAGCTGGTCACCCTGCTGCTCGCCGGCCACGAGACCACCGCCACCGCGCTGTCCTGGGCGCTCTACGAGCTCGGCCGCGACCGGGCACAGCTGGCACGCGCCCAGCACGCCGCGGACGCCGGCGACGAGGACTACCTCGAGGCCGTGCTGAAGGAGTCCATGCGGCTGCACCCGGTCATCCCCATGGTGGTCCGGCACCTGATGCGGCCGGCCACCATCGGCGGCCTCGACCTGCCCGCCGGCACCAACGTGGGGCCGTCGATCCTGATCGCGCACGCCCGCGCCGAGAATCATCCCGATCCCGAGGCGTTCCGCCCGGACCGCTTCCTGCAGGGCAGCCCGCCGCCGAACACCTGGATCCCGTTCGGGGGCGGCGTCCGGCGCTGCATCGGCGCCGGGTTCTCGCTGATGGAGGGCGTGACGGTGCTCCAGGAGGTGCTGAAGAGGTACGACGTGGCGCTGCCGGCCGGCTTCGCGGACCGGCCGAAGGTCCGCAACATCACCAGTGTCCCCAAGCGCGGGGCCCGCGTCGTCGTACACCCTCGCTGAACCGGCCCGCCCACCCCGCCACTGGGATCAGGGCCTTGTCCGGTGACGCATGATCGGAGTATGGCTGAGGACTCCCCCACCGTGCGGTCACTGGTCATCGGGCTCGTCTCGCTGGTCTTCGTGTCTCTCATCATCGGCGGCGTGTTCAGCCTGTTCGCGCTCGGCGCGGTGAACGTCGCCGGCCTGGCCAACAGCGGGCCGGCGCCGAAGCCGAGCCTGTACATGCCTCCGCTCAGCAAGCACCCCAGCCCGGGCGCCGGTCCGAGCGTCAGCCCGAGCCCGGCGGCTCCGAGCTCGCCGGCCTCCACGGAGGCGCCGGCGGCGCAGTCCCCGTCGGCGAGCCCGACGAAGCGGCACCACCACCGGCGGCACCAGATCACCCTTGCCGCCAGTCCGCTGCACGCCTCGCCCTCGGAGCGGATCGACCTGTCCGGCCGGTACCCGGGCGGCGACGGCACGGTCCTGCAGGTGCAGAACTACCAGAGCGGCAGCTGGACGACGTTCCCGGTCAGCGTCACGGTCTCCGGGAGCACGTTCCGGACCTACATCTACTCCGGCAACCCGGGTCCGCAGCGTTTCCGGGTGGTCGACACGAGCAGCGGCCGCGCCTCCAACCCGGTCACCGTCACCATCGGCTGACCACCCGGGCGCGGACCCGGCGGCCCTCCGCCGTTGGCCGGCCCCACTGGTAAAGGGCGCCGGCCGCGGGACGGGCCCGCCCGCCCGCAGACGCGTCGGGGCTGTGAAGCAGGTCACATGCTGGCGGGCCGGGACGCGGGAACACCCGGCGCCGTGGGGCGTTGAACCCTATGTCAGCGAAGTTGAGTTGAGTCGGCTCAACTTGTTTGACACACTTGCGGCACCGGGTCCATCGTGGGCCGGTCCCTGAACTGAGAACGAACCCCTCGCGCCAACCGGGCCGGTGGGGCGACAAGTGGAGGTAGCACATGGCTCGCGCGGTCGGCATCGACCTCGGCACGACGAACTCGGTCGTCGCCGTACTCGAAGGTGGCGAACCCACCGTCATCGCAAACGCGGAGGGCGCCCGGACCACCCCTTCGGTGGTCGCGTTCGCCAAGAACGGCGAGGTGCTCGTCGGGGAGGTCGCCAAGCGTCAGGCGGTCACCAACGTGGACCGCACCATCCGCTCGGTGAAGCGGCACATGGGGTCGGACTGGAAGACCCACATCGACGACAAGACCTTCACCCCGCAGCAGATCTCCGCGTTCGTGCTGCAGAAGCTGAAGCGGGACGCCGAGTCCTACCTCGGCGAGACGGTCACCGACGCGGTGATCACCGTGCCGGCCTACTTCTCCGACGCGCAGCGGCAGGCCACCAAGGAGGCCGGCGAGATCGCCGGGCTGAACGTGAGCCGGATCGTCAACGAGCCGACCGCGGCCGCGCTGGCCTACGGGCTGGAGAAGGAGACCGACCAGACCATCCTGGTCTTCGACCTCGGCGGCGGCACCTTCGACGTGTCCCTGTTGGAGATCGGCGACGGCGTGGTCGAGGTGAAGGCCACCTCCGGGGACAACCACCTCGGCGGCGACGACTGGGACAACCGGCTCGTCGAGTGGATGGTCAAGAAGTTCAAGGACAACAACAACATCGACCTGGGCGGGGACAAGATCGCCCGGCAGCGGCTGCAGGAGGCCGCCGAGAAGGCGAAGATCGAGCTGTCCTCCTCGAGCGAGACGACGATCCACCTGCCCTACATCACCCACTCCGAGTCCGGCCCGCTGCACTTCGAGGAGAAGATCAGCCGCAGCGAGTTCCAGCGGATGACGCAGGACCTGCTCGACCGGACCAAGGAGCCGTTCCGGCAGGTGATCAAGGACGCCGGCATCGACGTGTCCAAGATCGACCACGTCATCCTGGTCGGCGGTTCGACCCGGATGCCCGCCGTCGCGGATGTCGTCAAGGAGCTGACCGGCGGCAAGGAGCCCAACAAGGGCGTGAACCCCGACGAGGTCGTCGCCGTGGGCGCCGCGCTGCAGGCCGGCGTGCTCAAGGGCGAGGTCAAGGACGTGCTGCTGCTCGACGTCACCCCGCTGAGCCTGGGCATCGAGACCAAGGGCGGCGTGATGACCCGGCTGATCGAGCGGAACACCACCATCCCGACCAAGCGGTCGGAGGTGTTCACCACCGCCGACGACAACCAGCCCTCGGTGATGATCCAGGTCTACCAGGGCGAGCGTCAGATGGCCGCGCAGAACCAGCCGCTCGGTAACTTCGAGCTGACCGGGCTACCGCCGGCGCCCCGCGGCGTCCCGCAGATCGAGGTCACCTTCGACATCGACGCCAACGGCATCGTGCACGTATCCGCCAAGGACCGCGGCACCGGCCGCGAGCAGTCGATGACCATCACCGGCGGGTCGGCGCTGTCCAAGGAAGACATCGACAAGATGATCAAGGACGCCGAGCAGTACGCCGAGGAGGACCGGCTCCGCAAGGAGTCCGTCGAGGCGCGCAACCAGGCCGACGGGCTCGTCTACACGACCGAGAAGTTCCTCGCCGACAACGGCGACAAGGTCCCCGAGGACGTGAAGACCGAGGTGCAGGCCGATGTCGACGCGGTGAAGAAGCTGCTCGAGTCCGACGACACCGACGCCGACGCGCTGGCCGCGGCCACCAAGAAGCTCGGTGAGTCCAGCCAGAAGATGGGTGCGGCGATGTACGCCGCCGGCGAGGCCGACGCGTCCGCCGCCGGTGGTACGACGGGCACCGGTGACTCCGACGAGGACGTCGTGGACGCCGAGATCGTGGACGACGCAGCCGAGGGCACCAACAAGGACGAGGGTGAGAGCAAGTGACCTCTGGTCACCAGGAACACGGCGAGCCGGCCGACGAGCTCCAGCAGGAGCAGTCGGCCGGTGAGCAGCCGGACGGCCCGCAGGAGGGCGGCGAGGAGGTCAACGGCCTCGCCGCCGACCTGGCCGGTGCGCAGCAGGACGTGGCCGCGCTGACCGCGGACCTGCAGCGGCTGCAGGCGGAGTACGTCAACTACAAGAGGCGGGTCGACCGGGACCGCGAGCTGGTGCAGCAGAACGCCACCTTCAAGGTGCTCTCTGCGCTGCTCCCGGTGCTGGACGCCCTGGACCGGGCCCGCGAGCACGGCGAGCTGGAGGGCGGCTTCAAGGCCATCGCCGACTCGCTGGAGAACATCGTGGCGGCTCAGGGGCTGGTCAAGTTCGGCAAGCCGGGCGACGAGTTCGACCCGCGCTTCCACGAGGCGGTGATGCACGCGCACTCGCCGGAGGTGACCACCACGACCTGCCAGCACATCGTCAACGCCGGCTACCAGATCGGCGAGCGGGTCGTACGCCCGGCGACCGTGACCGTCGTGGACCCCGAGCCCGCCGAGGCCGCGCCGGCCGAGGGTGAGGAGCAGATCGGCGACCAGCCCCGGCAGTAACCTCCGGCCCGTGGCCGGAACCAGCACACGCGACGAGGGAAGGGAGGTGCGCGCATGACGAACTCGGACTGGGCGGGCAAGGACTTCTACGCCACGCTCGGAGTCTCCAAGGACGCCTCCGCGGCGGACATCAAGAAGGCCTACCGCAAGCTCGCGCGCGCCAACCATCCCGACTCGCACCCGGGCGACAAGGCGGCCGAGGAGCGGTTCAAGCAGGTCGCCGAGGCCTACGACGTGGTCGGCGACCCGGAGAAGCGCAAGCAGTACGACGAGATGCGCTCGATGTTCTCCGGGGGCGGGTTCGGCCCGTTCGCCGGCGGTGGAGCCGGCACCGGTGGCCAGCCGTTCGACATCAACGACTTCCTCCGCAGCCAAGGGGGCGGCGGCAGCTTCGGGGACATCTTCGGCGGGATGTTCGGCGGCGGCGGCGGCGGTCGCACCCGCCGTACGGCGCGACGCGGCGCCGACATCGAGAGCGAGGCCACGATCGGCTTCACCGACGCCCTCGACGGGGTGACCGTCTCGCTGCGGCTCAGCTCGGACGCCCCCTGCTCGCGGTGCAGCGGCACCGGCGCCCGGGCCGGCACCGTGCCGAAGGTCTGCCCGCGGTGCGAGGGCGCAGGCATGGTGGCCGCCTCGATGGGCGGTGCGTTCACCATGAACGAGACCTGCCCGACCTGCGGCGGCCGTGGCCTGGTCGTGGAGGACCCGTGCCCGGCCTGCCACGGCTCCGGGCGCGGGACGTCCAACCGGACCATCTCCGCGCGCATCCCCGCCGGCGTCAAGGACGGCCAGCGGATCCGGCTGCGCGGCAAGGGCGCGCCCGGCGAGAACGGCGGCCCGAACGGCGACCTCTACATCACCGTGCACGTCTCCGCGCACCGGCTGTTCGGCCGCAAGGGCGACAACCTGACGCTGACCGTGCCGGTCTCCTTCGACGAGGCCGCGCTCGGCGCCGAGATCAAGGTGCCCACCCTGGACGGGGCCGCGGTGACCGTGAAGATCCCCGCCGGCACCCCGAACGGGCGCACGTTCCGGATCCGCGGCCGCGGCGCCCGGCGCGGCGGGCACGGGTCGACCGGCCACAGCTCGGACGTGCGCGGGGACCTGCTGGTGACCGTGGAGATCCAGGTGCCGGCGGTGCTCTCCGACGAGGCGCGGGCCGCGGTGCGGGCCTACCAGGAGGCGACAGCCGGCAGCGACCTGCGCGCCAACCTGTTCGCCGGAGGCCGCTGATGAGCACCGAGGCGTTCCAGGGCCGTCCCGGCCCGGAGGTCCCGCTGTACGTGATCAGCGTGGCCGCGGAGCTGAGCGGTCTGCACCCCCAGACCCTGCGCGCCTACGACCGGATGGGCCTGGTGATCCCCGGCCGCACTGGCGGCGGGGGGCGCCGCTACTCCTGGCGCGACATCGAGCTGCTGCGCGAGATCGCCGAGCTCACCGGCACGGGCATCGGCCTCGAGGGGGTGCGCCGGATCCTCGACCTGGAGACCCAGGTCACCGCGCTGCGGATGAGGGTGGCCGAGCTCGAGGACGAGCTGTCCGCGGCCGAGTACGCCCTGCAGCAGACCGTCGCCCGTCGTACCAACCTCCCCGCCGTCCGCGCCACGCCAGCCCCGGGCGGCACCGCCATCACCGTCTGGCGCCGCAACCGCGTCTGAGACAGAGAAGAGAACATGGACGCATCGAAGTTCACCACCAGGAGCCAGGAGGCGATCAACGCCGCCATCTCGACCTCGGCGACCAACGGCCACGCGCAGGTCGAGGCGGTCCACCTGCTGGCCGCGCTGCTCGCGCAGCCCGAGGGCATCATCCACCCGCTGCTCGAGGCGGTCGGGGTGGCGCCGGCGGATGTGACCGCCGCCGTGGAGGACGAGCTGAAGAGGCTGCCGTCAGCCTCCGGTACGACGATGGGCAGCCCGTCGTACTCCCGAGCTGCGCTCCAGGTGCTGTCCAAGGGCAACGACATCGCCACCGAGATGAACGACGAGTTCGTCTCCACCGAGCACCTGCTGATCGCGCTGGCCGCCGTGGACAGTCCCGCCGCCCACGTGCTGCGCGACGCCGGTGCGACCGCCGAGGCGCTGCGCGGCGCACTGGGCAGCGTGCGCGGCTCGCGTCGGGTCACCAGCCAGGACGCCGAGGCGACCTACCAGGCACTGGAGAAGTACGCCGTCGACCTGACCGGTGCGGCCGGCGAGGGAAAGCTCGATCCGGTGATCGGCCGGGACGCGGAGATCCGCCGGGTGATCCAGGTGCTGTCCCGGCGCACCAAGAACAACCCGGTGCTGATCGGCGACCCCGGCGTCGGCAAGACCGCCGTCGTGGAGGGGCTCGCCCAGCGGGTCGTCGACGGCGACGTGCCCGACTCGCTGCGAGGTCGCCGGGTGCTCGCGCTCGACCTCGGCGCGATGGTCGCCGGCGCGAAGTACCGCGGCGAGTTCGAGGAGCGGCTCAAGGCGGTCCTGCAGGAGATCAGGGACTCCCAGGGCCAGATCATCACCTTCATCGACGAGCTGCACACCGTCGTGGGTGCCGGCGCGGCCGGCGACTCGGCGATGGACGCCGGCAACATGCTCAAGCCGATGCTCGCCCGCGGTGAGCTGCGGATGATCGGCGCGACGACTCTTGACGAGTACCGCGAGCGGATCGAGAAGGACCCCGCCCTGGAGCGCCGGTTCCAGCAGGTCTTCGTCGGCGAGCCGTCGGTCGAGGACACCGTCGCGATCCTGCGCGGCCTGCAGGAGAAGTACGAAGCCCACCACCGGGTGACCATCGCCGACAGCGCGCTGGTGGCCGCGGCCACGCTGTCCGACCGGTACATCACCGGCCGGCAGCTGCCCGACAAGGCGATCGACCTGGTAGACGAGGCCGCGTCCCGGCTGCGCATGGAGATCGAGTCCAGCCCGGTCGAGATCGATGAGCTGCGCCGTCAGGTGGACCGAATGAAGATGGAGGAGCTCGCGCTGCAGCGCGAGGAGGACGTCGCCTCGAAGGACCGGCTGGAGAAGCTGCGCGCGGACATGGCCGACCGGGAGGAGAGGCTCCGCGGACTGGAGGCGCGCTGGGAGCAGGAGAAGCTGGCCCTGGACCGGGTCGGCGAGCTGCGCGAGCAGGTCGACGCGCTCCGCTCGCAGGCCGACCGGGCCCAGCGCGAGGGCGACCTCGGCGAGGCGTCCCGGATCCTCTACGGCGAGATCCCCGCACTCGAGAAGCAGCTCGAGGAGGCCAAACGTGAGGAGGCCGAGGTCGAGCCGATGGTGCACGAGGAGGTCACCGCCGAGGACGTCGCCGAGGTGGTCGAGGCGTGGACCGGGATCCCGACCGGCCGGCTGCTGGAGGGCGAGACCGCCAAGCTGCTGCGCATGGAAGAGGTGATCGGCGAGCGGCTGATCGGGCAGAAGACCGCGGTGGCTGCCGTCTCCGATGCGGTACGACGGTCGCGCGCCGGGATCTCGGACCCGAACCGGCCGACCGGCTCGTTCCTCTTCCTCGGTCCGACGGGGGTCGGCAAGACCGAGCTGGCCAAGGCACTCGCGGACTTCATGTTCGAGAACGAGCGGGCCATCGTGCGCATCGACATGAGCGAGTACTCCGAGAAGCACAGCGTCGCCCGGCTGGTCGGAGCGCCTCCCGGTTACGTCGGCTACGAGGAGGGCGGCCAGCTCACCGAGGCCGTGCGACGCCGGCCGTACTCCGTCGTACTCCTCGACGAGGTGGAGAAGGCGCACGCTGAGGTCTTCGACATCCTGCTGCAGGTGCTCGACGATGGCCGGCTCACCGACGGGCAGGGCCGGACGGTCGACTTCCGCAACGTGGTGCTGATCCTGACCTCGAACCTGGGCTCGAACTTCCTGGTCGACCCGACCCTCGAGACCGAGGAGCAGCGCCAGTCGGTGATGGCGGTCGTGCGGCAGTCGTTCAAGCCGGAGTTCCTGAACCGGCTCGACGAGATCGTGATGTTCGACGCGCTCAGCCCCGACGAGCTGTCCCGGATCGTCGACCTGCAGGTCGCCGAGCTCGGCCGCCGGCTGGCTGCGCGCCGGATCACCCTGGACGTCACCGAGGCCGCGCACAAGTGGCTGTCAAGCGTCGGCTACGACCCGGTGTACGGCGCGCGGCCGCTGCGCCGGCTGGTGCAGACTGCGATCGGCGACCCGCTGGCGCGGATGCTCCTCTCCGGCGAGGTGCTGGACGGCAGCCGGATCCAGGCGGACGTCGGCGAGGCGGGCGACGCGCTGCTGCTGCGCGTGGTGGACGCGGTCCCCGCCTGATGCTCGAGGTCCCGGACGCCTTGACCGGCGCCGTGGTGCAATGGTTCCTGAACTCTCCGCGAGGATGGATGGCGCATGACTGAGCAGAAGGCCGGGCCCCGCCCGGTCCAGGTGACCGTGGCCGCTGGTGTGGCCGCGGCCGGATCGGCGCTGCTCGTGGTGACGCTGTTCGACTCCATGTCGGCCCTGCAGTCGGTCGGAGCGCGGCAGGACATCGCCCAGGCACTCGCGCAGTCCGGGCACCCGTGGGGGCTCGGCGTCGCCGACGCGATCCGGGTGATCCGCGACCTGATGCTGGTCGCGGGCGGGGCGGCCGCCGCGGCGACGGTGCTCGCCGGGTACGCGATGTTCCGGCACCGCGCCGCCCGGATCGGGCTGACCGTCGCCGCCGCGATCATGCTGCTCACCGTGGTTTCCGGGGTGTTCGGGCTGCTGGTGGCCGCGTCGACCGCGATGCTGTGGAGCCGGCCGGCGCGCGACTGGTTCGCGGGCCGGGCGCCCGCTCCGGCGTCGGCCGGTGCCTCGGCGAGCCAGCCGGGTCAGCCGGGTCGGCGGCAGCCGCTGCTCAGCTCCGCCGAGGAGGGGCCGGAGGCCGGTGAGGGGGAGCAGCCGCGGCCGGTGCCGCCTCCGACGTACGGCTTCGGGACCCCGCACGCGCACCAGGGACCGCCGCCTCCCGGCCAGGCGGAACCGCAGGACCAGCCCTATCCGGGGCCGGGCCAGCCGGTCTATCCACCGCCCGCCCGCGCCTACCCGCCGTCGGGCGCCTACCCGCCGCCCGGCGACTACCCGCCACCGGGTGCGTGGCCGCCGCCTGCGTACGGCCAGCAGCCGTCCCGCCCGGTCGGCCGCCGGCCGGTGACCGTGACCGTGGCCGCGGTGCTCACCTGGCTGTTCGCGGGCCTGGCCACGGCCGGTTACCTCGTCGTGGTCGCGCTGCTACTCGCCGACCGCACCCAGCTGGTCGACCGGGTGACGACCGACCCGCAGTTCCGCGGCCTGAACATCACCGGCAACGAGCTGGTCGCCGCGCTGTGGGTGATGAGCGCGATCATCATCTTGTGGGCGGTGATCGCGATGGTGCTCGCCTTCCTGGCCTTCCGCGGGCACAACTGGGCGCGCATCACCCTGGTGGTCTCCTCGGCGGTCACCTTCGTGGCCTGCCTGGCGGCGTTCCCGTTCGGGCTCGCGCACATGATCGTCGCGGCGGCGGTCATCGTGCTGCTGTTCACCGGCGGCGCGAACGACTGGTTCGCCCGGCGCACCCGGCCGACCTACCCGCCGGCGTACTACCCGCCGCAGCGCCCCCAGGAGTACGGCGCGCCGCCGGAGCGCGACGAGCAGGACCCGCCGTCGAACGTCTGGTGATCAGGCGTGGAGGTCGGCCTCGGTGAGCCGGCGAACTCCCTCCTCGAGCACCGCGTTCTCCTTGCAGAACGCCCAGCGCACCAGGTGCCGGCCCTCCTCCAGGTCGTCGTAGAAGCCCTGGGTCGGGATGGCCACCACCCCGGCGCGCTCGGGCAGCGACAGGCAGAACGACAGCCCGTCCTGGTGCCCGTAGCGGCGCACGTCGGTGAGCACGAAGTAGGTGCCCTCCGGCCGGTGCACGTCCACGTCCAGCTTGGACAGCCCCTCGCAGAGCAGGTCCCGCTTGCCCTGCAGCTCGGCGGCGAGGTCGGTGTAGTACGACGCCTCGCGCTCCAGCGCGTGCGCGACCGCCGGCTGCAGCGGGGCGGCGTTGCTGAACGTCAGCCACTGCTTCGCCGACTCGACGATGCGCACCAGGTCGGCCGGCCCGGTCACCCAGCCGACCTTCCAGCCGGTGAACGAGAACGTCTTGCCGGCGCTGGAGATCGACACCGTGCGCTCCCACATGCCGGGCAGCGTGCACAGCGGGACGTGCTCGTGGTCGTCGAAGGTCAGGTGCTCGTAGACCTCGTCGGTGATCACCACCAGGTCGTGCTCGATGGCGAGGTCGGCGACCGCCTGCAGCTCGTCGCGGCGCAGCACTGTGCCGGTCGGGTTGTGCGGGGTGTTCAGCAGGATCGCCGTGGTCCGTGGGGTGACCGCGGCACGGAGCTCCTCGACGTCGAGCCGGAAGTGCGGGGCGCGCAGGGGGACGCCACGGCGGGTCGCGCCGGCCATCTCGATGTTGGCCATGTAGGAGTCGTAGAACGGCTCGAGCACGACCACCTCGTCGCCCGGGTCGACGAACCCGAACACCGCCGCGGCCAGCGCCTCGGTGGCGCCCGCGCTGATGATCACCTGGGTGCGCGGGTCGAGCTCGATGCCGTAGAGCCGGGCCTGGTGGTTGGCGACCGCGGTACGCAGCTCCGGGACGCCGGCGCCGGGGGCGTACTGGTTGCGTCCCCCGCGCAGCGCCTCGACCGCGGCCTCGATGACCGAGGTAGGCCCGTCCCGGTCGGGGAACCCCTGGCCGAGGTTGAGGGCCCCGGTGGTCACCGCGAGCGCCGACATCTCGGAGAAGATCGTCGTCGGGATGCCCCGCAGACGCTTCGCCATCCGGTCCGTGGATACCTCCGCTGCCATGCGGCGAGACTAGCCCCCAGATGAAGGTTCCCTGGGTTTGGTCTCGTTCGCCGGAAAGGTGAGGAACAATCGCGGCATGGAGCAGCAGACCGTGGAGCGTCCCGCCGACGCGTCGCACACCCGGCGGCGCCGCGGCGCGCTGTTCTACCTCGGGCTGGCGCTGCTGCTGGCCGGGCTCGGCATGCTCGGCTACGTCGGCTGGCAGTTCTTCGGCACCAACATCGTCTCCCACCAGAAGCAGCAGGCGGCCGTGCACCACCTCGAGCGGGCCTGGCACGCCGACGCGAGCGCCGGGGCCAGTGCGCACACGAGGGGGACGGACCTGGGCTCCGCGGACGCGCTGATCCGGATCCCGCGGTTCGGCAAGAGCTACGTGATGCCGGTCTTCGAGGGCGTGGGCGAGGACGTGCTCGCCAAGGGCTTCGGCCACTTCCGGCACACCGCGCCTCCCGGCGGCGTGGGCAACTACGCGCTGGCCGCGCACCGGGTCACCCACGGCGAGCCGCTGCGGAACATGCCCGAGCTGCGGCCCGGTGACAAGGTCATCGTCGAGACCCGGCACAAGATCTTCACCTACGTGCTGGACACCAACCCGAACGACCTCATCGTCAGCTTCACCAACATCTGGGTGATCGCGCCGCTGCCGGACAACCCGGTGCCCGGCGGGGTGGAGCCGAAGCAGAAGCCCGGCCAGCACCTGATCACGCTGACCACCTGCTCGGAGCTGTTCCACACCGACAACCGGATGATCGCCTTCGGCCACCTGGTGTCCACGAAGCGCAAGTGAGCGCCCCGGTAGGCTGCCGCCCATGACCGACCGGGAAGCGCTGCGCGACCAGATCATCGACAAGGCGGTCGTGCACGGCCGGGTCACCCTCTCCTCCGGCAAGGAGGCCGACTACTACGTCGACCTGCGCCGGATCACCCTCGACGCCGAGGCGGCGCCGCTGGTCGGCCGGGTGATGCTGGACCTCACCGAGGGCTGGGAGTACGACGCGGTGGGCGGACTGACCCTCGGCGCCGACCCGATCGCGGCCGCCATGCTGCACGCGGCCGCCGCGCGTGGCCGCAAGCTGGACGCGTTCGTGGTCCGCAAGGCCGAGAAGGCCCATGGCATGCAGCGTCGCATCGAGGGGCCCGACGTGGCCGGCCGCAAGGTGCTCGCCGTCGAGGACACCTCCACCACCGGCGGCTCGGTGCTGACCGCGGTGGAGGCGCTGCGGGAGGCCGGCGCGGAGGTCGTGGGGGTCGCGATGATCGTGGACCGCGACACCGGTGCGCGGGAGCGGGTCGAGGGCGAGGGGTTGTCCTGCCGGTTCGTGTTCGGGCTGGCCGACCTGGGGCTCTGACCCCCGGTTCAGCTGTCCTCGCGGGCGGAGACCTTGCCTGCCGCCCGGTGCCGCAGGAACTCCACGCCGAGGGGCAGCACGGAGATGAGCACCAGGATCAGCAGCATCGCCTCGATGTGCGCGCGCAGGAAGTCGACCTGGCCGAGGAAGTACCCGAGCACGGTCACCCCGCATGCCCAGAGCACGCCGCCGATCGCCGTGTAGGCCATGAACCGGCGGAAACCCATGGTGCCCACCCCAGCCATCACGGTGATGAAGGTGCGGACGATCGGGACGAACCGGGCGAGCACGACGGCACGGTTGCCGTACTTCTCGAAGAACGCGTGCGTCCGGTCGACGTACTGCTGCTTGAAGAGCTTGGAGTTCGGTCGCTGGAAGATGCTCTCCCCGGCGACCGTGCCGATGCCGTAGCCGCAGGCGTTGCCGGCCAGCGCGGCCCCGGTGAGCACCAGGCAGCACAGCCAGAGCGGGAAGCCGATGTGCCCCTCCGCGACCAGCACGCCGACGGTGAACAGCAGGGAGTCGCCGGGCAGGAAGAAGCCGATCAGCAGCCCGCACTCGGCGAAGATGATCGCGGCTGCCCCCCACAGCGCGTAGTCGCCGAAGTGGTTGAGGAGGTACTGCGGGTCCAGCCAGCTGATCCCGAGGAGCTCCGGGGGCGGCACGGACGGGAGCACTGCGATCACGCACAGAACTTACCTGGCAGCGCTGAGGGGATGCTGAGCAGTCGATCTCGGGCCCTGCACCTACCATCGACGGGTGCCCTCCGCCCCTTCCGAGACGCCCGGGCCCTCTGTTCCCGAGCCGGCCCGCCGCGCGCCGTACGACCCGATGCCGCACGGTCCGGTCGAGGTCGGCGTCGGGCCGTGGCCGGGGCCGTGGCCGACGGGGGAGGAGTACGACGCGCGGCTGCTCGCCGAGGGGGACCGCCGCAACGTCGTGGACCGGTACCGGTACTGGTCCATGGACGCGATCGTGGCCGACCTGGACCGCCGGCGGCACGAGTTCCATGTCGCCATCGAGAACTGGCAGCACGACTTCAACATCGGGACCATCGTGCGCACCGCCAACGCGTTCCTGGCCGCGGAAGTGCACATCGTGGGCAATCGGCGGTGGAACCGGCGCGGGGCGATGGTGACCGACCGCTACCAGCACGTCCGGCACCACCCGACCGTGCCCTATCTCGCGGCCTGCCTGCACGAGCAGGGCATCACGCTGCTCGGGATCGACAACCTGCCCGGCTCGCAGCCGCTGGAGACGCTCGCGCTGCCGAGGAAGTGCTGCCTGCTGTTCGGGCAGGAGGGACCGGGGCTGTCGGAGGAGGCCCGGTCGGTGTGCGACGGCACGTTCTCGATCGCCCAGTTCGGCTCGACCCGCTCCATCAACGCCTCGGCCGCCGCCGCGATCGCCATGCACACCTGGGTGCGCCAGCACGCCGACCTGTCCTCGTCCTGGCGCGGATAGCTGTTGAGTGGTCGCTCGTGGTGTGTTGAGTGGTCGCTCGTGGTGTGCTGAGTGGTCGCTCGTGTCAGGTTCAGTGCTGCAGCAGCAGGTTGCCGATCGCGGCGACCACGCCGAGCACGATGCCGAGCTCGGCGATCACCACGGTCGCCCGGGCGAGGTGGGTCTCCCAGCCGTCACCGGCCGGGCCGGTCAGCACCCTCCGGGCGAGCAGGATGCCGAGGATCGCGGACAGGATCGGCGCGAGCACCGCGCTCAGGAAGACCCACGGAATCGTGTGCTGCGGCCAGTTGCTTCCCCAGAACAGTGCCTGGGCGGCGACCGTCCACGCGCTCTGCCCGAGCAGGCTGATGCCGGCCAGGGTGAAGCCGGCGATCGCCGAGCCCTTCGGGGTCAGCGCGGCGGTCGGATGCCACCAGCTCGGCTGCGTGCCGGTGACGTTGTCGGTCTCGTTCATGAGCTCCCCCGTCCGTCGTACTTCCCGCAGCGTAGCGGGTCTGGGGCTGCGCGGGTGACCACTCGGCGGTGCGCGGGTGACCACTCGGCGGTGCGCGGGTGACCACTCGACACAGCATGAGCGACCACTCGACACCGCATGGGTGACCACTCGACACAGCATGAGCGACCACTCGACATCAGGCTAGGCTTCAGTACAGGCACGAGCGCACGCTGCCCCGACGGAGGAGACGAGACGATGCCGATCGCGACGCCCGAGGTTTACGCCGAGATGCTGGCCAAGGCCAAGCGTGAGTCGTTTGCCTATCCCGCCATCAACGTCACGTCGTCGCAGACCCTGAACGCGGCGTTGAGGGGGTTCGCCGACGCCGGGAGCGACGGCATCGTCCAGGTCTCGACAGGTGGCGCGGAGTACCTCTCCGGACCCAGTGTGAAGAACATGGTCACCGGGTCGGTGGCCTTCGCCGCATACGCGCACGAGGTCGCCAAGAACTACCCGGTGCACGTCGCCCTGCATACCGACCACTGCCCCAAGGACAAGCTCGACGGCTTCGTCCGCCCGCTGCTCGACATCTCCATCGAGCGGGTCAAGGCCGGCCAGGACCCGCTGTTCGGCTCGCACATGTGGGACGGCTCCGCCGTGCCGATCGGGGAGAACCTGGAGATCGCCCAGGAGCTGCTGGAGAAGGCGGCCGCCGCCAAGATCGTCCTCGAGATCGAGGTCGGGGTCGTCGGCGGGGAGGAGGACGGCATCGTCGGCGAGATCAACGAGAAGCTGTACTCCACGCCCGAGGACGCGATGGCCACCGTGGAGGCGCTCGGCACCGGCGAGAAGGGCCTGTACATGACCGCCCTGACGTTCGGGAACGTGCACGGTTCCTACAAGCCCGGTCACGTGAAGCTGCGCCCGGAGATCCTCAAGCACGCCCAGGATGCGGTGTGCCAGAAGCTCGGCCTGCCGGACGGTTCGAAGCCGTTCAACCTGGTCTTCCACGGCGGGTCGGGATCGCTGCCGGAGGAGATCGGCGCCGCGGTCGACTACGGCGTGGTGAAGATGAACGTCGACACCGACACGCAGTACGCCTTCACCCGACCGGTCGCCGACCACATGTTCTCCCACTACGACGGCGTGCTCAAGATCGACGGCGAGGTCGGCGCCAAGAAGCTCTACGACCCGCGGGCGTGGGGCAAGGCCGCCGAGGCCGGGATGGCCGCCCGCGTCGTGCAGGCCTGCGAGAACCTGCGCAGCGCCGGGACCTCGGTGTCCGGCTGAGCGGCGGCCTCGGCACAATGGCGGCATGACCCACGAGGATCTGCTCGCCGGACCGCCGCCCACCCTGCTGCCGCGCGACCCCGCGGCCGACGCCCTCGCGCAGGGCAGCGCCGCCACGGATGTGGTGCGCGCGCACCCGGAGTCGCCGCTGGCCTGGGCCACCCTCGCGGAGCAGGTGCTCGCCGACGTCGAGGCGGGCGCGGGCGACGAGGTGACCGCGTACGCGTACGCCCGCGTCGGCTACCACCGCAGCCTCGACCTGCTGCGCCGCAACGGCTGGAAGGGCCACGGCCCGGTGCCCTGGGAGCACGAGCCCAACCGTGGCTTCCTGCGCGCGCTCGCCGCGCTGGCCCAAGCTGCCGAGCGGATCGGGGAGACCCCGGAGGCGCAGCGGTGCGCGGACTTCCTGCGCGACTCCAGCCCGACGGCGTACGACGAGCTGCTGCGCGGCTGAGCCCTGGCCCTTGCCGACAGCGTGCCGATATCGCGACCCATACGTCGCGTTAGCCGCACCGATATCGGTTCGTTTGGCGGGGCGAGGGGCAGGGTACGTCGCGGCATGACCACGAACGGCGAACCCGAGGTCGAGACCGATTTCGAGGAGATCAAGCGCGAGGTGGCCGACCAGGAGCAGGCCGACCAGGAGGCGGGCGCGAGCCCGGCCGGGGGGACGTCGGAGGTGGTTCCCGAGACCTCGATCGCGGACACCGACTACCTTCCCAGGGAGCCCGGGCCGGCAACCTCCGTCGAGGACTACGACCCGCTCGATGTCGACCCCGAGGACGTCGACGACAAGTAGCGCTCTCCCGGAGTCGACCCGGAAGGTGTCGAGGGGCCCGCAGACGGGTCACGCGATGCACCCGGGACGTGGCGGAGCGCCGAAATCGTCCCCTGCTGCGATTCCGGCGCTCCGACGTGCAACCAGAGTGTCGCACCTGCAAGGGGCAATGGGTGGCCACTGGATGCCACTGACACTATGCTGCCACGATGACCCGACAATTCCCGTCGCCGATGGCCGTCCTCGGGATCGACGGCGCCGGTGAGCAGCTGTACCGGGTGGCCCTCCGCAACGCCGGGGCCAGCCCCCGGACACTGGCGGAAAAGCTCGGCTGCCCGCTGGAGCAGGTGGCCACCGGCCTGGCCAAGCTGGACGCGCTGGGGCTGGTCGACGTGGACGGCGACGAGGTGCACACCGTGTCCCCCGACCAGGGGGTCGAGCGGCTGATCGCCACCGAGGCCAGGAGACTCGCCTCGGTGTCGGCGCAGCTGGAGTCGGTGCGTGCCACGCTGCCGTCGCTGATGGCCGAGCACTGGGCCGCTCAGGCCCCGCAGGGCCGGCCGGTGACGGTGGAGGCGGTCGAGGGTGGGGACGTGCTCGGCCTGATCCGCGCCCTGAGCGCCACCTCGGAGGGCGACCTGATGTGGATCCGCCCCGACCAGTGGCGGTTCAGCGCGGGCCAGGAGACCGACACCTGGGTCAAGCACCTGGTGGCCTCGGGCCGCAAGTCCCGGGCGATCTACCCGGCACGGGTGTTCGAGGAGGCCCCGGACGTGGTCCGCAGCCGCGCCGAGGTCGGCGAGCACGTGCGGGTGCTCGCCGAGGTGCCCTCGCGGGTGGCCATCATGGGCACCTCCGCGGTGCTGGTGCCGGAGATGTGGGGCAAGAACACCGGCCGCCGCCTCGTCGTACGCCAGCCGGCGATCATCGCCGCCTTCACGATGCTCTTCGAGGCGTTGTGGGAACGGGCGATGGCCATCCCCGGCCTGGGCGGGCCGATGCACACCGACGACCGCAGCAACGACCGGCGGCTGCTGCTCGACCAGCTGGCGAACGGGGCCAAGGACGAGCAGATCGCCCGCACCCTCGGGATCAGCCTGCGCACCGTGCGCCGCCGGGTCGCCGACATCCTCGACGAGCTGGGCGTGAACTCCCGGTTCCAGGCCGGGGTGGAGGCGGTACGACGGGGGTGGGTCTGAGTTTCGAGACGCTCGCTGGCGCTCGCCTCAACCACCGTTAGGGCAGGGACATCGAGAATGCCCCGGGCTCGAGGTGCCAGCCGCGGTTGCGCTCGGGACCGAACAGCTCCCCGTCCGCGGAGCAGTAGAACCCCTGCCCGGACACGGTGACCTGGGTGCCCCGGACATAGGTGACGTCGCTGCGTTCGTGGTGCCGGCCCTGGCCGAGCCGGGCGGCGTACCCGATCCGGGCCGGCAGCCGGACCGCGTAGGAGACCAGCACGTCCATCTTCCCGTCGCGGGGCTGCGCCTCCGGGGTCAGCGCGGCGCCGCCGCCGACCCGGGCGCCGTTGCCGATGGCCACCTGCAGCACCGGCTGGTCGATGTCGGTGACCACCTCGCCGTCCACCTCGATCCGCAGCCGCACGAACGGCGGGTTCACCGCGGCTATCGCCGCGCCGAGGAAGTACCCGGCGCGACCCAGCTTCTCCTTCCACCGGTCGGCGTTGCGGCTCGCCTCCGCGCCGACCCCGATGTGCACGTTGTTCACCACGATCTCGCCGAGGCAGTCCACGATCAGGTCCACCTCGCGGACGGTGCCGTCGAGCACCAGCGCCGCGGCCTCCTCGATGTCGAGCGGGATGCCCACGCCGCGGGCGAAGTCGTTGCCAGTGCCCAGCGGCAGCAGGGCGAGGGTGGTCTCGCCGAGCTCGTGGCGGCGGTGCAGCGCCGAGACCACCGCATGCAGGCTGCCGTCGCCGCCGGCCACCACGACCCGGCGGCCGCCGCGGCGGTGCAGCACGCCGTCGAGCTCGCCCTGGTCCCCGGTGTGGCAGACCTCCACGTCACCGCGCTCGCGGAGCACCGCGAGCGCCCGCTCGAGCTCGGCGTCGTCGTTGCCGCCCGCCTCGGCGTTGGTGATCAGCAGCAGTGGTTCCACGGGTCGGACCCTACATCGGCGGCGGGACCCTCTGATAACGTGAGGCCGCAAGAGCCCCGGTGCTGTTGCGCGTCGGGGCTTCGTGCTTTTCGTCCCCGCCCCGCGGCGGCACCGCCCGCGTGACCGACCGCCACCGAGAGGGGTGCTCCGTGCCCGCCATCGTCCTCGTCGGCGCCCAGTGGGGCGACGAAGGAAAGGGGAAGGCGACCGACCAGCTCGGCTCCTCCCTGGATTATTGCGTCAGGTACCAAGGCGGCAACAATGCCGGCCACACCATCGTGGTGGACGGCGAGAAGTTCGCCCTCCATCTGCTCCCGTCGGGAGTGCTGACCCCGGGCGTGACCCCGGTGATCGGCAACGGGGTGGTGGTCGACGCCGCGGTGCTGCTCTCCGAGATCGAGGCCCTGCAGGCCCGCGGCGTGGACACCTCACGCCTCCGGGTCTCCAGCAGCGCGCACCTGATCACGCCGTACCACACCACTATCGACAAGGTCACCGAACGCTTCCTCGGCAAGAACCGCATCGGCACCACCGGGCGCGGGATCGGGCCGGCGTACGCCGACAAGATCAGCCGGGCGGGGGTGCGGGTCGCGGACCTGTTCGACGAGAAGATCCTGCGGCAGAAGATCGAGGCCGCGCTGGAGCAGAAGAACCACCTGCTGGTGAAGGTCTACAACCGGCGCGCGCTCGAGGTGGACGCGGTGGTCGAGGAGATGGCTGGCTTCGCGGAGCGGCTGCGGCCCTACGTCGCGGACACCTCCCGGGAGATCAACAGCGCCCTCGACGAGGGCAAGACGGTGCTGTTCGAGGGCGCCCAGGCGACCATGCTCGACGTGGACCACGGCACGTATCCGTTCGTGACCTCCTCGAACCCGACCGCCGGCGGGGTGTGCACCGGCTCCGGCATCGGCCCGACCCGGATCGACCGGGTGATCGGGGTGGCCAAGGCCTACACCACCCGGGTGGGCGCGGGACCGTTCCCGACCGAGCTGCTCGACGAGGACGGCGACCGGCTGCGCGAGGCCGGTGCGGAGTTCGGCACCACCACCGGCCGGTCGCGGCGGTGTGGCTGGTACGACGCGGTGGTGGCCCGCTACGCGGCCCGGGTGAACGGGCTCACCGAGTTCTGCCTGACCAAGCTGGACGTGCTGGGCTCCTGGGAGCGGATCCCGGTGTGCGTGGCCTATGAAATAGATGGCGTCCGGCACGACGAGATGCCGATGACCCAGTCGGAGTTCCACCACGCCAAGCCGGTGTACGAGTTCCTCGACGGGTGGGACGAGGACATCTCGTCGGCCCGGGCGTTCGAGGACCTGCCGAAGAACGCGCAGACCTACGTGCGGGCGCTCGAAGAGCTGTCCGGCGCGCCGTTCTGGGCGATCGGGGTCGGCCCGGGGCGTGAGCAGACGGTCGTCCTGCGGTGAACGTCCTGGTCATCGGCATGGGCGGGCGCGAGCACGCGCTCTGCCTGGCCCTGTCCCGTGACCCCGACGTCGGCCAGGTGCACGCGGCGCCGGGCAACCCGGGGATCGCCGAGGTCGCCCGGCTGCACCCGGTGGACATGGGCGACGGGGCGGCGGTCGCCGACCTGGCGGCCGGGCTCGGCGCCGATCTCGTGGTGGTCGGGCCGGAGGCGCCGCTGGTGGCCGGGGTGGCCGACGCGGTGCGCGCCAAGGGCATCGCCTGCTTCGGGCCCACGGCGGAGGCCGCGCGGTTGGAGGCCTCCAAGTCGTTCGCGAAGGACGTGATGGCCGTGGCCGGCGTGCCGACCGCCCGGGCGATGGTCTGCACCACAGCCGCGGAGGTCGCCGCGGCGCTCGACGACCTCGGCTCGCCGTTCGTGGTCAAGGCCGACGGGCTGGCCGGCGGCAAGGGGGTGGTGGTCACCTCCGACCGCGACGAGGCGCTCGCGCACGCGGAAGTGTGTGGAACGGTGGTGGTCGAGGAGTACCTCGACGGTCCGGAGGTGTCGCTGTTCGCGCTCACCGACGGCTCCTCCGTCGTACCTCTCCTCCCGGCGCAGGACTTCAAGCGGATCGGCGACGGCGACGCAGGGCCGAACACAGGGGGGATGGGCGCCTACGCGCCGCTGCCCTGGGCGCCCGCCGGGCTGGTCGAGGAGGTCACGGAGCGGGTGCTGCGGCCGACGGTGGCCGAGATGGCGCGCCGCGGCACGCCGTTCGCCGGGCTGCTGTACGCCGGGCTCGCGCTGACCTCGAAGGGTGTGCGGGTGGTCGAGTTCAACGCCCGGTTCGGCGACCCGGAGACGCAGCCGCTGCTGGCCCTGCTGGACACCCCGCTCGGTGGGCTGCTGCTCGCGGCCGCCGAGGGCCGGCTCTCGGAGACGGAGCCGCTGGCCTGGCGGGACGGCGCGGCGGTGGCCGTGGTGTGCTCCGCGTCCGGCTACCCCGGGACGCCACGCACCGGCGACCCGATCAGCGGGGTCTCCGAGGCGGAAGCCCTGGAGGGGGTCAGCGTGCTGCAGGCCGGGACGGCGCTGGACGAGGCCGGACGGCTGGTGACCTCCGGCGGCCGGGTGCTCGCGGTCACCGCGACCGGCGCGGACGTCGCTGAGGCGCGCTCGCGGGCGTACGACGGGGTGGCCCGGATCGGCATCGACGGCGCCCACCACCGCACCGACATCGCCGCCGGCATCGGTGGCCAGGAGCGAACGAAGTGAGCGTCTCGACACCCATCCCCAACGTCCTCGCGAACCGCTACGCCGGGGCCGACCTGGTGACCATCTGGTCACCGGAGCACAAGATCGTGCTGGAGCGGCAGCTGTGGCTGGCCGTGCTGCGGGCCCAGAAGGACCTCGGCATCGACGTGCCGGACGGCGTGATCGAGGACTACGAGAAGGTCCTGGACCGGGTCGACCTGGAGTCGATCGCGGCGCGGGAGCGGGTCACCCGGCACGACGTGAAGGCCCGCATCGAGGAGTTCTGCGCGCTGGCCGGGCACGAGCACATCCACAAGGGGATGACCTCGCGCGACCTGACCGAGAACGTCGAGCAGCTGCAGGTGCGCTCCTCGCTGCTGCTGGTCCGCGACCGGATGGTGGCCACGCTCGCCCGGCTCGGCCGGCTGGCCTCGGAGCACCAGGCGCTGGTGATGGCCGGTCGTTCCCACAACGTCGCCGCGCAGGCCACCACGCTGGGCAAGCGGTTCGCCACGGTCGCCGACGAGCTCTTGGTCGCGCTGGAGCGGCTCGAGGGGCTGATCGGGCGGTACCCGCTCCGCGGCATCAAGGGTCCGGTAGGCACCGCCCAGGACATGCTGGACCTGCTCGACGGGAACGCCGCAGCGCTGGCCTCGCTCGAGCAGCGGGTCGCCTCGCACCTCGGGTTCGAGCGGGTGCTGAGCAGCGTCGGGCAGGTGTACCCACGCTCGCTCGACTTCGACGTGGTCTCCGCGCTCGTGCAGGTGGCCGCCGGCCCGTCGAACCTGGCCACCACCATCCGGCTGATGGCCGGCAACGAGCTGGTCACCGAGGGGTTCAAGGAGGGCCAGGTCGGCTCCTCGGCGATGCCGCACAAGATGAACACCCGCTCCTGCGAGCGCGTGAACGGGCTGGCGGTGGTGCTGCGCGGCTACCTGTCCATGGTCGGTGAGCTGGCCGGCGACCAGTGGAACGAGGGCGACGTCTCCTGCTCGGTGGTACGACGCGTCGCGCTGCCGGACGCGTTCTTCGCCTGCGACGGGCTGTTCCAGACCTTCCTGACCGTGCTCGACGAGTTCGGCGCGTTCCCGGCGGTGATCCAGCGGGAACTGGACCGGTACCTCCCGTTCCTGGCCACCACCAAGGTGCTGATGGCCGCGGTCCGGGGCGGGGTGGGCCGGGAGACCGCGCACGATGCGATCAAGACCGCCGCCGTGGGGGTGGCCCTGGACATGCGCCGCGGCGCGGCCGAGAACGACGTGTTCGACCGGCTGGCCGCGGACGCCCGGCTCGGGCTGTCCCGGTCCGATCTGGAGTCGCTGGTCGCCGAGCCGATCACGTTCACCGGTGCGGCGGTCGAGCAGGTGCAGTCCGTCGTACGACGGATCGACGCGGTCGTCGCGGAACATCCCGCCGCCGCGTCGTACGCCCCTGGCGCCATCCTCTGAGGCCTGCTCAGCGCAGCCCCAGCCGGCGGGCGAGGTACGGCGCGGTGCGGCCGGCGCCCGAGGCCGCGACCTCGGCCGGCGTCCCTTCGACGACCACCCGGCCGCCCTCCGCACCACCGCCGGGGCCGAGGTCGATCACCCAGTCGGCGCCCGCCACCACGTCCAGGTCGTGCTCGATCACGACCACCGTGCTGCCCGCCTCGACCAGGGCGTGCAGCTGGCGGGTGAGCAGCGCGACGTCGGCCGGGTGCAGCCCGGTGGTCGGCTCGTCGAGGAGGTAGAGCGTGTGTCCGCGGCGGGTCCGCTGCAGCTCGGAGGCGAGCTTGATGCGCTGCGCCTCGCCGCCGGAGAGCTCGGTCGCGGGCTGTCCCAGGGTCAGGTACCCCAGCCCGATCCCGTCCAGGGTCCCCAGGCTGCGCGCCACCGGCGCGACGTCGGCGAAGAACTCCCGCGCCTCCTCGACGGTCATCGCCAACACCTCCGCGACGTTCCTGTCGCGGTAGCGGACCTCCAGCGTCGCCGGCTCGTAGCGCTGACCGTTGCACACCGGGCAGGGCGCATAGGTCCCGGGCAGGAACAGCAGCTCGACGGCCACGAACCCCTCGCCGCGGCAGTTCTCGCAGCGGCCGCCGGCCACGTTGAAGGAGAACCGGCCGGCGTTCCAGCCGCGATCGCGGGCCAGGTCGGTGGCGGCGAAGAGCTTGCGGACGTTGTCGAAGAGCCCGGTGTACGTCGCGAGGTTGGAGCGTGGCGTGCGCCCGATCGGCCGTTGGTCGACCTGCACCAGCCGGTGCACCAGGTCGAGCCCGCTGACATGCACTGGACGCACGGGCCCGCTGATCTCGTCGTACTCCTCCGCGGCCGGCTCCTCCTCGTCCAGGACCGGCGCGGCCGCCGCGCCGAGGTGGTCGCGGACCGTCTCGGCGAGCACCTGGCTGACCAGCGTGGACTTCCCGGAGCCGGAGACGCCCGCGACTGCGGTGAACACGCCGAGCGGCAGCGTCACGTCCAGGTCGCGCAGGTTGTTGCGGGTGACCCTGTGCAGCCGCAGCTCGCCGGTCCGGCTGCGTGGCTGCCGGGGCTGCGGGGGATCGGTGCGGAAGAGGTAAGGCGCGGTGGCGGAGCCTTCCACGTCGGCGAGCTCGGCGACCGGCCCGCTGTGCAGCAGCCGCCCGCCGCGGGTGCCGGCGCCGGGGCCCACCTCGACCAGCCAGTCGGCCTGCCGGATCACGTCGACGTCGTGCTCCACGACGAGCAGCGAGTTGCCGGCTTCTCTGAGCCGGTCGAGCACGCCGAGCAGCGGCTCGGTGTCGGCGGGGTGCAGACCGGCCGACGGCTCGTCGAGCACGTAGACCACCCCGAACAGCTGCGACCGCAGCGCCGTCGCCAGCCGCACCCGCTGAAGCTCGCCGGCCGAGAGGGTCGGTGTCGGGCGGGCGCTGGACAGGTACCCGAGCCCGAGCTCGGTGAGCACCTCCAGCCGGGCCAGCACGTCGGGAATGACCGAGGCCGCGACCTCGCCGGCGCCGTCGACGGCGTCGGCCAGCACCGCCGCCAGGTCGGTCAGCGGCAGGCCGGTCAGGTCGCTGATGGTGTGCCCGGCGAAGGTCACCGTCAGCGCCTCCGGCCGAAGCCCGGTTCCGTGGCAGCTCGGGCAGGGACGCGTCTCGACGTACTGCATCACCCGGCGGCGCAGGGTCGCGCTCGCGGTGCTGGACAGCGTGTGCAGCACGTAGCGCTTGGCGCTCTGGTAGGTGCCCTGGTAGGGCCGCTGGATCCGGTGCGCCTCGCGCTGCGGGTGCACGGTGACGACCGGCTGCTCGTCGGTGAGCAGGATCCAGTCGCGGTCGGCCTTCGGCAGGTCACGCCACGGCTTGTCCACGTCGTACCCGAGCGTTGCCAGGATGTCGCGGTAGTTCTTGCCCTGCCAGGCGCCCGGCCACGCGGCGATCGCGCCGTCCCGGATGCTCAGCGACGGGTCCGGCACCAGCGAGCCCTCGGTGGCCCGGTGCACCCGACCCAGGCCGTGGCACTCCGGGCAGGCGCCGGCCGGGGTGTTCGGGGAGAACGCGTCGGAGTCCAGCCGCGGAGCGCCCTTCGGGTAGGTCCCGGCCCGGGAGAGCAGCATCCGCAGCGAGTTCGACAGCGTGGTCAGCGTGCCGACCGTGGACCGCGCTGTCGGCACCCCGCGGGCCTGCTGCAGCGCCACGGCCGGCGGCAGGCCGGTGACCTCGCGCACCTTCGGGGAACCGACCTGCTGGAGCAGCCGGCGGGCGTACGGCGCGACCGACTCGAAGTAGCGCAGCTGCGCTTCGGCGTAGATGGTGCCGAACGCCAGCGACGACTTGCCCGAGCCGGACACTCCGGCCACCACCACGAACGCGTCGCGCGGCACGTCGACGTCGAGGTCGCGCAGGTTGTGCTCGCGCGCCCCGCGCACCGCGATGCAGCCGATGGCTCAGTGACCCATCGTCGCCGCGGCCGAGACCGGGTCGCCGGCCGGCGCGCCCTCGACCTTCTTGCGCGGCAGCATCAGCGCCGGGATGAGCGTGAGCACGACCAGCACCCAGGCCACCCAGTACGTCTGGGCGAACGCCGAAGCCGCGTCCTCGAGTCCCTTCGCCACGGCCGCGGGGCCGCCGATCTTGTCGATCAGCGACGGGTCGTGCTGCGTGGCGATCGCCGGAAGCGCGAGCGGCGAGGTCTTGAGGTGGTTGGTCAGCAGCACGGACATGACCGCGACGCCGATCGAGCTGGCCACCTGCTGGGTGATGTTCAGCAGCGTCGAGCCGCGGGCCACCTGGTGCGGTCGCAGCGTCTTCAGAGCGGCGGTGAACAGCGGCATCATCGTGGCGCCCATGCCGAGACCCATCACGAACAGCTCGGCGATCAGCAGGGTGTACGACGTGTCGGCGGTGACCTGGGTCAGCCCGAACATGCCGAGCACGATGATCACCAGGCCGACCGGAACGATCCGGCCGATCGGCAGGCGGTCGGCCAGCGCGCCGGCGATCGGCATGGTGAGCATCGCGCCGATGCCCTGTGGGGCGACCAGCAGGCCGGCGTCGAGGGTGGATTCGCCGCGCACCTCCTGGAAGTACGTCGGCACCAGCAGCAGCCCGCCGAAGAACGCGGCGGCGAACAGGAACATGGTGATCACCGAGACGGTGAGGTTGCGGTCCTTGAACAGCCGCAGGTCCAGCAGCGGGTGCGCCGGCTTGAAAGAGCGGAGCACGAAGACCGTCATCAGCACGACGCCGATCAGCATGGACACCCACACCTTCGGTGCGGAGGCGGTGCCCTCACCGGGGATCGAGGAGACCCCGAACAGGAACAGGGCCAAGCCGGGCGACATCAGCGCCATGCCCACGAAGTCGAAGGATTCCGACGGCTCCGGGCGGTCCTTGGGCAGCACCAGGAAGGCGTAGACCAGCGCCACCGCGCCGATCGGCACGTTGATCAGGAACACCCAGTTCCAGCTGGCCACCTCGATCAGCCAGCCACCGAGGATCGGTCCCAGGATCGGCCCGAGCAGCATCGGCACGCCGAGGATGGCCATCAGCCGGCCCATCCGGTGCGGCCCGGCCGCCCGGGTCATGATGGTCATGCCCAGCGGCATCAGCATGCCGCCGCCGAGGCCCTGCAGCACCCGGAAGGCGATCAGCACGTTGATGTCCCACGCGGTCGCGCACAGCGCCGAACCGATCGTGAACAGCGCGATCGCGGTCATGTAGAGCCGCTTGGTGCCGAACCGGTCCGCGGCCCACCCCGAGAGCGGGATGACGGTGGCCAGGGCCAGGGTGTAGCCGGTGACCGTCCACGCGACCGTGGAGTACGCCACGGGATGCGCGGGGGTGCCGAACACGACCTGGAAGGTCGGCAGCGCAACGTTCACGACGGTGATGTCCAGGATGGACATGATTGCGCCGAGAACGACGACGCCGGCGACCTTGAGGACGGCGGCGTCGATCTTGTCGGGCAGGTCGGGGCTTGCGCCCGGACTCTGGCCGGGGCTGGTTTCGAGCGAC
>DASSKA010000116.1:0-12726 GCA_035690905.1 Nocardioidaceae bacterium
TCGTTCAAGATCCGCGGCGCCTACCTGCGGATGTCCCGGCTGTCGGCGCAGGAGCGGACGGCCGGCGTGGTCGCGGCCAGTGCCGGCAACCACGCCCAGGGCGTGGCCCTGGCGGCGCAGCTGCTCGACATCAAGGCGACCGTGTTCATGCCCGAGGGCGCGCCGATCCCCAAGGAGAAGGCCACCCGCGGCTACGGCGCCGACGTGGTCTTCCGCGGGCACACCGTCGACGAGGCCCTGGTCGCTGCCAAGGAGTTCGCCACCGAGACCGGCGCGGTGCTGATCCACCCCTTCGACCACCCCGACATCGTCACCGGCCAGGGCACCTGCGGCCTGGAGGTCGTCGAGCAGTGCCCGCAGGTGCGCACGGTGCTCGTGCCCACCGGCGGCGGCGGGCTGATCGCGGGGATGGCGACGGCGATCAAGAGCCGCAACCCGGACGTGCGGGTCGTCGGCGTGCAGGCCGAGGGGGCGGCCGCATACCCCGAGTCGCTGCGCCAGGGACACCCGGTGGCGCTGGGATCGATGAGCACGATGGCCGACGGCATCGCGGTCGGCTGCCCCGGGCAGGTGCCGTTCCGGGCCATCCAGAGGTACGTCGACGAAGTGGTCACCGTCTCGGAGGAGGCGCTGTCACGGGCGCTGCTGATGTGCCTGGAACGGGCCAAGCTGCTCGTCGAGCCGGCCGGGGCGGCGGCCGTCGCCGCCATGCTCGAGGAACCCGACCGGTTCTCGACCCCCGCGGTCGCGGTGCTGTCGGGCGGCAACGTCGACCCGCTGCTGCTGATGCGGGTGATCCGGCACGGCATGGCCGCCGCCGGGCGCTACCTCTACTTCCGGGTGCTGATCCCGGACCTGCCCGGCGGCCTGGCCAAGCTGCTGTGCGAGCTCGCGGAGGTGGAAGCCAACGTGCTGGACGTGGTGCACGAGCGGACCTCGTCGCGGCTGCACCTCGACGAGGTGGAGGTGGTGCTCCAGGTGGAGACGCGCGGGCCGCAGCACGCGGAGCGGGTGCTGGCCCGGCTCCGCGAGTGCGGCTACCACGTCAGCGAGTGAGGCTCAGCCGGTGTAGGGCACCGCGTCGACGATCTCGACCTTCAGCTGCTTGCCGTGCGGGGCGGCGTAGCTGACCGTGTCGCCCTTCTTGGCACCGATGATCGCCGAGCCGAGCGGCGACTGCGGCGAGAACACCTGGAGGCCCGCGGTGGTCTCCTCCATCTCGCGTGCGCCGAGCAGGAAGGTCTCCTGCTCGTCGTCGCCGACGAACCGGTAGGTCACCTTCATGCCCGGCTCGACGACCCCGTCGTCCGCCGGGGTCTCGCCGACCTGGGCGCGGCGCAGCATGTCCTCGAGCTGCCGGATCCGGGCCTCGACCTTGCCCTGCTCCTCGCGCGCCGCGTGGTAGCCGCCGTTCTCCTTCAGGTCGCCCTCCTCGCGGGCGGCGCTGATCCGCGCGACGATCTCCGCGCGGACGGGGCCGCGCAGCTGGTCGAGCTCGCCCTGGAGCTTGTCGTAGGCATCCTGGGTCAGCCAGATCACGTCTTGCTCGGTCGACTGGGTCACGTTGGGGTGCTCCTACTGCTTGTCGGGGGCCGTGGGTCGACATGGCGGGCACGCGTCGCCACGGCTGCGTGCAAGGCAAGTAACGAAGTTTACCAACGCCCGCCTGGGTTGGCCCAATTCCGGCCCGGTTCAGCCCTTGGGAGTGCAGCGGACCAGCTGCACGTTGTAGGCGCGCCGCTCGGTGCGGATCGTCTTGGTGAGCGTCGTGCTGGCCGGGCGTGGTGGGCCGACGGAGAACACCAGCTCGCCCACCACGGCGTGGTCGGAGGCGACCGCCTGCAGCAGGCAGGAAGCGGTCACCTGCGGGTCGGGCCGGGCGACCGACACCTTCGCGACCACCGTGTGCTCGCCGGGTGGCCGGAAGGAGACCAGCTGCGCGTCGACCGTGGACCGGTCGTGCATCACGATCGCCCACACGAGCCAGGCCAGCGCGGCGGCGGCCAGCACGGCGACCCCGGCGACCAGCGCCGTACGGGCCGACCTGCGGCCGGTGCCGTATCGCTGTGCCAGGTCGCTCACCGCTACATCCTAGGATTGGCGTCATGCTGCGCTTGATGCACGTGCACGCCCACCCCGACGACGAGTCGAGCAAGGGCGCCGCCACCACCGCGAAGTACGTCGCCGAAGGAGTCGACGTGCACGTGGTCACCTGCACCGGAGGGGAGCGGGGCTCCATCTTGAACCCGAAGATGGACCGCCCCGACGTGCTCGCCAACATCGCCCAGATCCGTCGCGAGGAGATGGACCGGGCCAGGGAGATCCTCGGCGTCCGCCAGGACTGGCTGGGCTTCGTGGACTCCGGGATGCCCGAGGGGGACCCGCGCCCGCCGCTGCCGGAGGGTTGCTTCGCGCTGCAGCCGGTCGAGGAGGCGGCCGAGCCGCTGGTGCGGCTGGTGCGCGAGCTGCGGCCGCACGTGATGACGACGTACGACGAGAACGGCGGCTACCCGCACCCGGACCACGTGATGTGCAACCGGGTCGCGGTCGCTGCCTTCGAGGCCGCCGGCGACCCGGACCGCTACCCGGACGCGGGTGAGCCCTGGCAGCCGCTGAAGCTTTACTACCACCACGGCTTCCATCGCGAGCGCACCCAGGCGCTGCACGACGCGATGGTGGCCCTAGGCCTGGACTCGCCGTACGCCGAGCGGCTGGAGAAGTGGGCGCCGGACCCCGAGCACGCCCGCCGGATCACCACCCGGGTCCCGTGCGCGGAGTACTTCCACGTCCGGGACCAGGCGCTGCTTGCGCACGCCACCCAGATCGACCCGGACGGCGCCTGGTTCGCCTGCCCGCTCGACGTGCACCAGCGGGCCTGGCCGACCGAGGACTTCGAGCTGGCCCGCACCCACGTGGACGTGGACCTTCCCGAGGACGACCTGTTCGCGGGCGTCCGTGAGCTGGTGGGGAGCCGGGTATGACGACTGCACTGGGGCCGGTCCTCGCGACGGTGCTCGCGAAGGCGCCCCCGAACCCGAACGACGTGGTCGGCGGCTGGGTGGCGTTCGTCGTGGTCATCGCCATGGGCGCCGCCGTGGTCTTCCTCTACTTCAGCCTCAAGAAGCAGCTGGGCAGGGTGAACTTCGAGGAGGAGCCGGACCCGCGCCAGGGCTCGGCCGAGCAGCCGGAGCAGCCCCGGGCCTCCGAGCCGGGCACCGACCGCCCGAACGGCGGCTCCTAGAACCGGGCGGCGTCCCGACCCGCCTGAGTCGGAGACGCCGGAGCGTGGTGGTCGCTATGTGGCGATGGCGCTCCGATGTGTCTGCGTTGATGCTCGGCCTCGCCCTCTGACGTGCCCGAATTAAGCGACCGCTTATCGAGGCGTTGACCCGGGTGCCGGGGCGGATCACAGTGGCCGCACCATCGCCGTACGTGAGGAGCCGGGCCATGCAGGTTCCCGCCCCGTTCGACTACGAGCGTGCCACCAGCGTGGAGCACGCCCTGCAGCTCCTGGACCAGCGAGGCGAGGAGGCCCGGCTGATCGCCGGCGGCCACAGCCTGATCCCGATGATGAAGCTCCGGCTGGCCAATCTCGAGTACGTCATCGACATCAACGACCTGCACGACGAGCTCGGCTACGTGCGGATCGGGGCGGGCGAGGTCCGGATCGGCGCGCTGACCCGGCACCGGGAGCTCCTGGAGTCGCCGGAGCTGGCCGCGCTGTTTCCGATCTTCGCCGACGCCGAGCGGGTGATCGCCGACCCCGTGGTCCGCAACCGCGGCACCATCGGCGGATCGCTGTGCCAGGCCGACCCCTCGGAGGACCTGTCCGCGGTCTGCACCACGCTGGACGCCTCCTGCGTGATCCGTGGACCCGGCGGCGAGCGGGTGGTGTCGATGCAGGAGTTCCACCGCGGCCCCTACGAGACGGCGGTCGAGCACGGCGAGATGCTCACCGAGATCCGGCTGCCGGTGCGCCCCAACGGGTCGAGTGCCTACGCGAAGGTGGAGCGGCGGGCCGGGGACTGGGCAGTGACCTCCGCCGGCGCGGCGGTCTGGATGGACGGACCGCGGATCGCCGATGCCCGGGTCGGGCTCGCCGCGGTCGGCCCGAACACCACCGGCATCCCGGCCATCTCCGAGGCCCTGCGCGGCCAGGAGCCGTCGGAGGAGCTGTACGCACGGGCGGGCGCGCTGGCCGCGGAGAGCTGCTCGCCGACCACCGACAACCGCGGGTCCGCCGACTACAAGCGGCACCTCGCCGACGAGCTGACCCGCCGCACGCTGCGCCGCGCCGTGGAGCGGGTCCAGGCGGGCCTGGCCGGCGACCAGGGAAGGGGCCAGTGACATGCAGGTGACGATGAAGGTCAACGGCGAGACGGTCACCCGGGACATCGAGGGCCGGATGCTGCTGGTGCACTTCCTCCGCGACGAGCTCGGCCTCACCGGCACACACTGGGGCTGCGACACCAGCAACTGCGGCACCTGCGTGGCCTGGCTGGACGGCGAGCCGGTCAAGACCTGCACGGTGCTGGCCGCGATGGCCGGCGGCCACGAGGTCCGCACCGTCGAGGACCTGGAGCAGGACGGGAAGCTCGACCCGGTGCAGGAGGGCTTCATGCGCTGCCACGGGCTCCAGTGCGGGTTCTGCACCCCGGGGATGCTGATGACCGCCCGCGCCCTGCTCGACCGGGAGCCGGACCCCAGCGAGCAGGCCATCCGGGAGGCGATCTCCGGTCAGATCTGCCGCTGCACCGGCTACACCACCATCGTCCGCTCGGTGCAGTGGGCGGCCGCCCACGAGCGGGCCGCCGCACCGGCCACCGAAGAGACCGCAGGGAGCACGCCATGACCGCCGTGGAGCACCCCGGCACCACCGAGAACCTCGACCAGGCCGACAACGACCAGCACCCGGTCGGCCACGGCCGGATGCTCCGCAAGGAGGACCCGCGTTTCGTGCGCGGTCTCGGGAAGTACGTCGACGACGTGCAGCTTCCCGGCATGCTGCACCTGGCGATCCTCCGCTCTCCGGTCGCGCACGCCCGCATCGTGAGCATCGACGTCAGCGCCGCGCAGGCGCACCCGAAGGTGAAGGCCGTCGTCACCGGCGCCGATCTCGCCGAGAAGGGCCTGGCCTGGATGCCCACCCTCTCCAACGACGTGCAGGCCGTTCTGGCGACCGACAAGGTGCGCTTCCAGGGTCAGGAGGTCGCGTTCGTCGTCGCCGAGGACAGATACTCGGCGCGGGACGCGCTCGAGCTCATCGACGTCGAGTACGACGTACTGAAGCCGGTCGTCGACGTGCGCACCGCCCTCGCACCCGACGCCCCGGTGATCCGCGACGACCTGGAGGGGAAGTCCGACAACCACTGCTTCGACTGGGAGACCGGCGACGAGGCCGCCACCGCGGCGGTGTTCGACCGGGCAGAGGTGGTCGTCACCCAGGACATCGTCTATCCCCGGGTGCACCCGGCCCCGATGGAGACCTGCGGCGCGGTCGCCGACTACGACCGGGTCAACGGCAAGCTCACCTTGTGGTCGACCAGCCAGGCGCCGCATGCGCACCGCACCCTCTACGCGCTGGTCGCCGGGCTGCCCGAGCACAAGATCCGGGTGATCTCCCCGGACATCGGCGGCGGGTTCGGCAACAAGGTTCCGATCTACCCCGGCTACGTCTGCGCGATCGTGGGCTCGCTGGCCACCGGCAAGCCGGTGAAGTGGATGGAGGACCGCACCGAGAACCTGATCAGCACCAGCTTCGCCCGCGACTACGTGATGCGCGGCGAGATCGCCGCCACCCGGGACGGCAAGATCCTGGCCGTCCGCACGAACGTGCTGGCCGATCACGGTGCCTTCAACGGGCAGGCCGCCCCGTCGAAGTACCCCGCCGGGTTCTTCGGGGTGTTCACCGGCAGCTACGACCTGGAGGCGGCGTACGCCAAGCAGACCGCGGTCTACACCAACAAGGCACCCGGCGGCGTCGCCTATGCCTGCTCGTTCCGGATCACCGAGGCGGTCTACCTCGTCGAGCGGCTGGTGGACTGCCTGGCCCAGGAGCTGCGCATGGACCCGGTCGTCCTGCGGATGCAGAACCTGATCCGGCCCGAGCAGTTCCCCTACACCACCAAGACCGGCTGGGTCTACGACTCGGGGGAGTACGCCGCGGCGATGACCGAGGCGCTGCGCCTCTCCGGCTACGACGACCTGCGCAAGGAGCAGAAGGAACGCCGCGCCCGCGGACAGCTGATGGGCATCGGGGTGTCGTTCTTCACCGAGGCGGTCGGCGCCGGGCCGCGCAAGGACATGGACATCCTCGGCCTGGGGATGGCCGACGGCTGCGAGCTGCGGGTGCACCCCACCGGCAAGGCGGTGGTGCGGCTCTCGGTGCAGAGCCAGGGCCAGGGCCACGAGACCACGTTCGCCCAGATCGTCGCGGAGGAGCTCGGTATCCCGCCCGACGACATCGACGTGGTGCACGGGGACACCGACAACACCCCGTTCGGGCTGGGCACCTACGGCAGCCGGTCCACCCCGGTGTCCGGGGGCGCCGCCGCCATGGTGGCCCGCAAGGTCCGCGACAAGGCCAGGATCATCGCGTCGGGCATGCTCGAGGTCTCGGTCGCCGACCTGGAGTGGGAGAAGGGCTCGTTCCACGTCACGGGCGACCCGGAGCGGTCGGTCACCATCCAGGACATCGCCATGCGGGCGCACGGCGCGGGTGACCTGCCCGAGGGCATCGAGGGCGGGCTGGACGCGGAGGTCTGCTACAACCCGTCGAACCTGACCTACCCGTTCGGTGCCTACATCTGCGTCGTCGACGTCGATCCCGGCACCGGGGCGGTGACGGTGCGCAAGTTCGTGGCGGTCGACGACTGTGGCACCCGGATCAACCCGATGATCATCGAGGGGCAGGTGCACGGGGGTCTCACCGACGGGGTGGGCATGGCGCTGATGGAGATCATCTCCTTCGACGAGGACGGCAACTGCCTGAACGGGTCCTTCATGGACTACCTGATCCCCACCGCGCTCGAGGTGCCGCACTGGGAGACCGGCCACACGGTGACCCCGTCGCCGCACCACCCGATCGGCGCCAAGGGGATCGGCGAGTCCGCGACCGTGGGGTCGCCGCCCGCGGTGGTCAACGCCGTCGTCGACGCGCTGCAGCCGTTCGGGGTCCGCCACGCCGACATGCCGCTGACCCCGTCCCGGGTGTGGGACGCCATGCAGGGCCGGCCGGCGCCGCCGATCTGAGCGGAGCGAGATGACCCAGCCGGTGGCGGCGCGGATCGCCGAGCTGACCACCTCACGCGTGCCGTTCGTGCGGGCCACCGTGGTGCGCGCCCAGGAGCCCACCTCGGCGCACCCCGGCGACGAGGCGATCGTGCTCGCCGACGGCACGGTCGAGGGGTTCGTCGGCGGGCAGTGCGCGGTCGGCTCGGTCCGCACCGCCGCGCTGGACGTGCTGGAGTCCGGCACCAGCCTGCTGCTGCGGGTGCTTCCGGAGCAGGACGCCGCGTTCCCCAGCGCGCCGGGCGCCAGCGTGGTGGTCAACCCGTGCCTGTCCGGCGGGGCGCTGGAGATCTTCCTGCAGCCGGAGCTGCCGTCCCCGGTGCTGTACGTCGCCGGCGCGTCGCCGACCGCCGAAACGCTGGCCGCGCTCGCCGGGACGCTCGGCTTCGCGGTCGCGCGGGACACCGAGGGCGGCAGCCCGGCCGGGGCGGTCGCCGTGGTGGTCGCCAGCCACGGCGGTGACGAGCCCACCGCGGTCCGGGCGGCCCTGGACGCCGGCGTCGGCTACGTCGGCCTGGTGTGCAGCCGCCGGCGCGGCGAGGCGCTGCTGGCCGAGCTGGGCCTGGGCGAACCGGACCTGCCCCGGGTGCACCCGCACGCCGGCCTCGACATCGGTGCGCGCACCCCGGCGGAGGTGGCGCTGGCGATCCTGGCCGACGTGGTGCGCGGCATGCGGCTGGAGGGGCTGGCCGCCCCGACCGCCCGGGCGGCGAGGCCGGCCACCGTGGTGGACCCGGTGTGCGGGATGACGGTCACCGTCACCGCGGGCACCCCGCACACCGTGGTGGCAGGATCGGAGTACTGGTTCTGCAGCGCCGGCTGCCTGGCCCGGTTCGAGGAGGAGCACCGGTCGTGAAGGTCGCGGTGGTCGTGCTCGCCGCCGGGGGCTCCCGGCGGCTCGGTCGCCCGAAGCAGCTGCTCGGCTACCGGGGCGCGACCCTGCTCGACGCCGTACTCACCACCGCCCGGCAGACGCCCGCCGGCCAGCTGCTGGTCACCCTGGGTGCGGCCGCGGACGAGATCCGCGCAGCCGTCGACCTCTCCGGCGCCGAGGTGGCCGACACCCCCGACTACGGGCGGGGCTGCGCCTCCTCCATCAGGTCCGCGCTGGCCCGGCTGCGGCCGGACCTGGACGGCCTGGTGCTGCTGCTCGGGGACCAGCCGGGCGTGAGTGCCGACGCGGTGCACCGGCTGTGCGCGGAGGCCGGGCGGGCCGCGATGGGGGTCTGCCGGTACGACGACGGGCGGGGCCACCCGCTCTGGTTCCACCGCCGCATGTTCGAGGCGCTGCGCGGGCTGCACGGCGACAAGGCGGTGTGGAAGCTGCTCGAGGCGGCCGACGACCAGGACGTCGTGGAGGTGCGCGTCCCGGGCCGGGTTCCCCCGGACGTGGACACCTGGGAGGACTATGAGGCGCTCCTGGAGCAGGACCGGCAGGCGGTGCGGTGATGGCCGGCCGGCCGGGCAGTGCCGAGGAGGTGCGGCGGCGGTTCGACGAGCAGGACTACCTGGCCGACCAGGGCACCGCGACCGCGGTGTTCCTGTCCCTGCGGCTCGGGCTGCCGCTGCTGCTCGAGGGGGAGCCCGGGGTCGGCAAGACCGAGGCCGCCAAGGTGCTGGCCGCCGCGCTCGAGGTGCCGCTGATCCGGTTGCAGTGCTACGAGGGGCTGACCGCCAGCGAGGCGCTCTACGACTGGAACTACCAGCGTCAGCTGCTCGCGATCCGGCTGGCGGAGGCGCAGCACGCCGCGCTGAGCGAGGCCGACCTGTTCGGACCGGAGTTCCTGCAGGAGCGGCCGATCCTGCGCTGCGCGCGCTACGACGGACCGGAGCCGCCGGTCCTGCTCATCGACGAGATCGACCGCGCCGACGACGAGTTCGAGGCGCTGCTGCTCGAGTTCCTAGGCGAGGGGTCGGTGACCGTGCCGGAGATCGGCACCTTCACCGCCAAGCAGCCACCGGTGGCCGTGCTCACCTCCAACCGCAGCCGGGACCTGCACGATGCGCTGCGGCGGCGCTGCCTCTACCACTGGCTGGAGTACCCGGCCCCGGAGCGGGTGGTCCGCATCCTGCGCCGCCGGGTGCCGGAGGCGGCGGCCCCGCTGATCGAGTCCGCGGCCGCGTTCGTGGGCCACGTGCGCACCCTCGACGTGGAGAAGGCGCCCGGTATCGCCGAGGCGATCAACTGGGTGGCGGCGCTGAGCATCCTCGGGGTCGCCGAGCTGACCCGCGACGACGTCGAGGCCACCCTCGGCACCCTCGCCAAGACCCCCGACGACCGCGACCTGGTGGCCGGCGCGGTCGCGGGGTACCCGTTCGGATGACGTCCGGCCCGGTGCTCTCCGGAGTCGACCGCGCCGCGTTCGTGACCGCGTTCGGTGAGCGGCTGCGGCACGCCGGGGTGCCGGTCACGGTCGGGGCGGTCACCGCGCTGGTGCGGGCGCTCGCGGTGTCCCCACCGCCCGGCCGGCAGGACCTCTACTGGCTGTGCCGGCTGACCCTGGTCAAGGCCCCGCAGGACCTGCCGGCCTTCGGCCGGGTGTTCGCCGCGGTGTTCGGCGAGACGGTCTCGGAGGACAACCTCGCCGACCGGCCCGGAACCAGCCAGGTCCGGCCCCGCGAGCAGGACCGGGCGGCCGCTCCGCCGCGGTCGGCGGGCAGCGGGGGGCTCCCCTGGCACACCCGGTCGGTGGCGGTCGCGCCCGCGGACGAGGACCCGGACGGGCAGGCGCTGCCCGAGCTGCTGCCCAGCGCCGTGGAGCGGGTGGCGGACACCCCGTTCGAGGAGCTCGACGAGCAGCAGCTGGCGCTGCTCGGGGCGTGGCTCGAGCGGCGCCTGGCCCGGTGGCCGACCCGGCGCAGCCGGCGCCGCGAGGTGCACCCCTCCGGTGCCCGGGTGGCGCTGCGCGCGACGATGGCCCGCTCCCGCCGTACCGGCTTCGAACCGCTGCGGCTGAGCCGGCACCGCCCGGTGCAGCGGCCCCGGACGGTGACCATGGTCGCCGACGTGAGCGCGTCGATGCAGGCCTACGCGACCGCCTACCTGCACCTGATGCGGGCCTTGGCCCGCACCGGTCGGGCCGAGACGTTCGCGTTCTCCACCTCGCTGACCCGGCTGACACCCACCCTGCGGCGTGCCTCGGCCGCGGAGGCGGTGGCCCAGGCCTCGGAGCGGGTGGTGGATCGCTACGGCGGCACCCACCTGGCCGGCTGCCTCGGCGCGCTGCTCGCCTCGCGGCACGGCAACGCGCTGCGTGGCGGCGTGGTGGTGATCGCCTCCGACGGCTGGGACAGCGACGACCCGGAGCGGTTGGCTGCGGTGATGGCCCGGCTGCGGCGGCGGGCGCGGAAGGTGATCTGGCTGAACCCGCGGGCGGCCAGCCCCGGCTTCGCGCCGCTGGTCGGCTCCATGGCCGCCGCGCTGCCGTTCTGCGACGCGTTCCTGCCCGCGCACACGCTGCGGGAGCTCGCGCAGGTCGTCGACGCGCTCGCCACCACCGCAGACCGGTGAACGTGAGCGTCTCGACCCGCTAGCTCCACAAGGTGACGTGCAGCGAAGGCCGGAACCGTCCGACGTGCACGCCGGCCCCCCGGACCATGGCCTGCGTGGCTCGTGGGGTGGTGATGAACCGGAGCAGCTCGGCGGTGGCCGGCAGCCGGTCGTGGGCCGGCAGCGCGATCGCCGCCCAGCGGGCGTGGCCGCGCAGGCCCGGTCCGTCGAGGGCGGCCAGCCGGCGGGCGGCCAGGTGCCCGGTGACCGCGAACCGGAGCGCCAGCGCGATCCCGTCGCTGCGCTGGGCCTCCTCGATGGCCGCCGCGTCGTTCTGGAAGATCCGCTGCTGCCGCTCGGGCACGCCGAGCTTGTGCAGCATCCCGGGGAGCAGGCCCTCGCCGTCCACGGCGGACGGGCCGAGCAGCCAGGTCTGCCCGCGTACGTCGCCGCGGCCGAGGCACCGGCCGGCCAGTGGATGGTCGGGACGCGCGACGGCGAGCACCTCGTAGTTGAGGAACGGTGTCGCGGTGAGCGGGTCGGGAAGGGTTGCCGGCGTCGGGCCGACCGCGACGTCGACGGTCCTGGAGGTCAGCAGCTCGGGAAAGCTCGACGGGGAGTGCACGCTGAGCTCGACCGCGAGGTCGTCGGCACGGCCGGTGAACAGGTCGATGAGCCCGGGGGCCGCGTGCTCCGCGAACAGCGGGGAGGCGGTCATCCGCAGCAGCCGGCCGCCGTGCCCGGCCTGGCTCACCTCGAGCACCGTGCGGTCCTGGAGCCCGACGATCTCCACCGCCCGGCTGGCCAGCCGGAGCCCCCCGGGGGTGAACGCCAGGCCGGCGGACGTCCGGGTGAACAGCTGGTCGCCGAGCTCGCGGCGCAGGTGCGCGACGTGCATCGACACGGCCGCTTCACTGATCCCGAGCTGGTCGGCGGCCGCCTTCACCGAACCGAGCCGGACCACGCACGCGAAGGCCTTCAGCTGAGCCGGCGTCACGCCTTCACTCTAGGACGGGCGCTAGATCGGCGCCTACGACGAACGGCGCAGCTCAGGCGGTCCGGACCAGACGGACAAGGGCGTCGTACGCCGGCCGAGGAGGGCCGTCGGGCTGGTCGACCATCCGGGTCACCCGCTCGGCGCGCCGCACCTCGAACCGTTCCCCGTCCAGGTCGGCGAGCACGTCCTCGGCGGTGAGCAGCACGCTCGGGTCCTGCGGGCCGCCGGTGCCCTCGGTGAGGTTGGTGCTGTCGTGGGCGACGAGGAAGAAGGTGCCGCCGATGCGCAGCGCCGAGAACGCGGTGCGCACCGCGACCCGGCACTGTTCCGGCACCAGCTGCAGGTAGGCCAGCAGCACCAGGTCGTACGACGCGGCCGACGGGGTGTACTCCAGCACGTCGGCGTGCACCCAGTCCACGCGCAGGTCCCGGCCGTGCTCGTGCCGGGCCTGCAGCGACCGGCCCTTGTCGAGGCCGACCAGGGAGAAGTCCACGGCGGTGACCTCCCAGCCGTGGTCGGCCAGCCACAGAGCGTTGCGTCCCTCGCCGGAGGCGAGGTCGAGTGCCCGGCCGGGGATCAGGTCGGCGAGCTCGGCCTCGACGAACTGGTTCGGCTTCGCGGACCAGACCAGCTCGGAGGCGGCGTACCTCTCGTCCCAGGACCGGGCATCCATGCTCGTCAAGGGCGGGTCACGCCTGGGCGTCGTTGTCGCGCTCGGTGACCGCGGCGTGCACCTGCTCCATGTCGAGGTCGCGGACCGCGGTGATCACCTTGTCCAGGTCCTGCGGCGGCAGCGCCCCGGGCTGGGCGAAGACCAGCACGCCCTCGCGGAAGGCCATCAGCGTGGGGATCGCGGTGATGTTCGCGGCGCCGGCCAGCGCCTGCTCCGCCTCGGTGTCCACCTTGCCGAACACGATGTCCGGGTTGGCCTGGGACGCCTTGTCGTAGA
>DASSKA010000117.1:0-51624 GCA_035690905.1 Nocardioidaceae bacterium
AAAGGCTGGCGGGTCTGGCAGCCGACCCGCGGCGTCTACCTGTGGCGCAGCCCGCACGGCCACTGGTACCGCGTCGACAACACCGGCACCCACCGCCTCGGCACCCACCCCGACCTCACCCAGCACGACATCGACCCCAACCCCGCCTAGCTAGACGCCGCCTTCGGGGTCGTCCACCTCGAGGATCGCGGAGGACCCGTCGACGACCGCCCGCTCGAGCACCGCGCGTCGTGGATCGGGAACGTCGAGCCACGGCTCGGTGCGCAGGCCGGTCAGCCCCGCCAGTCGCGGGTCAGTGAGCACCTCGTGCACCGCATGCCGGTCTCCCCCGCACACCAGCGCGTTCAAGGGCTGCGCCGCCAGCACCGTGAAGGCATGGCCGGCGGCCGCCTCAAACGCCTCGCGTGCCTGGTTGGCACGGCGGCGCGCGAACCGCTGCTGGCTCTGCCCGCCGGCCTTGGTGCGTCCCTGGACGTGGCGACGTCCGACCTTCGAGGCCACCATGGCCGGGCCGTCGAGCCGCGCGACGGCGAAGCCGCCCTTGCGCACCAGGAGCAGCCCCCAGCAAGCGGGAGCGCCCGCGGCGGCGGCGAAGACGGCGACCTCAGCCGGCCCGTCGTACGACCGCCGGAACGGCAGCGCCGCGCTGCAGGAGGCGCCGTCAGCCGCCGACGCCACCAGACAGCCGGACTCGACATGGCAGGAGAAGCCACCGTGCCGGTCGGCGAAGTTCTCGAACCACCGCTCGACCCGAGACGCCGGGACGAGGACGGTGCGAGAGGCCATGCCTCACCTTAAGGCGTGGCCTCCGACTCGCTCAGACGTTGAACCCGAGGGCCCGCAGCTGCTCGCGCCCGTCGTCGGTGATCTTGTCCGGCCCCCACGGCGGCATCCACACCCAGTTGATGTCCACGCCGTTGACCATGCCCTCGAGGGCCTGCTCCGTCTGGTCGGTGATCACGTCGGTCAACGGGCAGGCCGCGGACGTCAGCGTCATGTCCAGCACGACGTTGCTGCCCTCCTCGACGTGCACGCCGTAGACGAGTCCGAGGTCGACGACGTTGATGCCGAGCTCGGGGTCGATGACGTCCTTCATCGCCTCCGTGACGTCGTCGACGGTCAACGTCGAACCGCCACCGGACAGGTCCACCTCGGGCAGATCGGAGTGCGGGTTGCCCTGCTCGGCCGTGTTGGTCTGGCCGGCCTGCGCGTAAGCGTCGGTCATGCTTGCTCCTTCGTCTCTTGGCCCCCGGCGAGCGCCTGCGAGGTCGCGTCCTTCCAGGCCATCCAGGAAAGCAGCGCGCACTTCACGCGCGCGGGGAACTTGGCAACCCCGGAGAACGCGATGCCGTCCTCGAGGACCTCCTCGTCCGGCTCGACGGTTCCCCTGCCCTGCATGAGCGTGAGGAACTCGTCGTGGATGCCGAGCGCCTCTTTCACCGGCTTGCCGATCACCAGGTCGGTCATCACCGAGGTGCTCGCCTGGCTGATCGAGCAACCCTCCGCGTCGTACGACACGTCCTCGACGACGGCGTCCTCGTCCCCACCGGACAGGCGCACCCGCAGGGTCACCTCGTCGCCGCAGGTCGGGTTCACGTGGTGCACCTCGGCCCCGTACGGCTCCCGTAGGCCCTTGTGGTGCGGGCTCTTGTAGTGGTCCAGGATGATCTCCTGGTAGAGCGAATCCAGGTCTTGTCCGGTCATGTCAGTCCACCCGGAAGTACTTCTTGGTGTACTCCAACCCCTCGACCAGCGCGTCGATCTCCGCCGGTGTGGTGTACAGGTACGACGAGGCGCGGGTCGAGCTCTGCACCCCGAACCGCTGGTGTGCCGGCTTCGCGCAGTGGTGTCCGGCACGCACCGCGACCCCCCGTGAGTCGAGCACCTGGCTGACATCGTGCGGGTGCACACCCTCGAGCTCGAACGAGATGGCCCCGCCCCGCTCGTGCGCGGTCGACGGACCGAGCACGGTCACTCCACGCACCGAGGCGAGGCCCTCGAGCGCGTAGCCGGTGATCGCCTCCTCGTGGGCCCGGATGTTCTCCATCCCGATCGCGCTCAGGTAACCCACCGCCGCGGCCAGCCCGACGGCCTCGACGATCGGCGGCGTGCCGGCCTCGAACTTGTGCGGGACCGGAGCGAACGTGGAGCGTTCCATGCTCACCGTCTCGATCATCTCCCCGCCGCCGAGGAACGGCGGCAGCTGCTCGAGCAGCTCCTTGCGTCCCCACAGCACCCCGATGCCGGTGGGCCCGGTCACCTTGTGGCCGGTGAACGCCAGGAAATCCGCGTCCACGGCCTGTACGTCGACCGGCATCTGCGGCACGGCCTGAGACGCGTCCACGACCACGATCGCCCCGACCTCGTGGGCGCGTCGGGCGATCTCGGCCACCGGGTTGACGGTCCCGAGCATGTTGGAGACCCAGGTGATCGCCACCACCTTGGTGCGCTCGTTGATCAGGTCGTCGATGTTCGACAGGTCCAGACGACCGTCGTCGGTGAGCCCGAACCACCGCAGCCTGGCGCCCTTGCGCTCGGTGAGCAGCTGCCAAGGCACGATGTTGGAGTGGTGCTCCATCTCGGTGGTGACCACCTCGTCGCCCTCGCCGATGCTCAGATCGGTGGACGAGCCCGTGGACACCTGCGCCCAGGCCAGCGCGTTGGCGACCAGGTTCAGCGCCTCGGAGGCGTTCTTGGTGAAGATCACCTCATCACGCGAGGGCGCGTTCAGGAACGCCGCCACTTGGTCCCGCGCGCCCTCGTAAGCCTCGGTCGACTCCGCACCGAGCTGGTGCACGGCCCGCGCCACGTTGGCGTTGTGCCGCTCCAGGTGATCGACCATCGCGTCGATGACCACCTGGGGCTTCTGCGAGGTGTTCGCGCTGTCGAGGTACACCAACGGGTGCCCTCCGGCAAGGACGCGCGACAGGATCGGGAAGTCCTTGCGGATGACCTCCAGATCGGGGAGCAGTCCGGGCAACATCAGAGCCTTCCCTTCGCGCGGTGGTGGCGGATCAGACGGTGGCCTTGACGTACTTGTCGTAGCCCTCGGCCTCCAGTCGCTCGGCGAGCTCCGGACCGCCCTCCTCGGCGACCCGGCCGTCGACGAACACGTGCACGAAGTCCGGCGTGATGTAGTTCAGGATCCGGGTGTAGTGGGTGATCAGCAGCACCCCCCGCTCACCGCGCTCGCGGAACCGGTTCACGCCCTCGGAGACGATCTTCAGCGCGTCGATGTCGAGGCCGGAGTCGGTCTCGTCGAGCACCGCCACCTTCGGGTCGAGCAGGTCGAGCTGGACGATCTCGTGGCGCTTCTTCTCACCGCCGGAGAAGCCCTCGTTCACCGAGCGCTGGGCGAACGCCGGGTCCATCTTCATCTGGCCCATCGCCCCGTTGACGTCCTTGACCCAGGTGCGCAGCTTCGGCGCCTCGCCGCTGATCGCCGTCTTGGCGCTGCGCAGGAAGTTCGACACTGACACGCCCGGTACCTCGACCGGGTACTGCATCGCCAGGAACAGGCCGGCCCGTGCCCGCTGGTCGACGGTCATCGCGAGCACGTCCTGGCCGTCCAGGGTCACGCTCCCGCCAGTCACGGTGTACTTCGGGTGGCCGGCGATCGAGTACGCCAGCGTGGACTTGCCCGAGCCGTTCGGGCCCATGATCGCGTGGGTCTCCCCCTCCTTGATGGTGAGGTTGACGCCCTTGAGGATCTCCTTCGGGCCGTGCTCGGTGTCGACGGTGACGTGCAGGTCACGAATTTCCAGGGTGGCCATGTCTTCTCGCTCTCAGCTTCACTTCGGTGGGTTCAGGTCTGGGTATCGGTTCAGTAGGGAGCTTGTACGTCGACCAGGACGTCGTCGCCTTCCACCTTGACCGGGTAGATGGCCACCGGGTCGGTCGCCGGCAGGCTGGTCGGCTTGCCGGTACGCAGGTCGAACCGGGACCCGTGCAGCCAGCACTCGAGCTCGGCGCCCTCCAGGTCGCCCTCAGAGAGCGGGATCGACTCGTGGGAGCACTCGTCGTAGATCGCGAACCAGTCGTCGCCGTCCCGGGCGACGGCGACCTCGACTCCGTCCACGGACACCGCGATCGCACCGCCAGTCGGGACGTCGGTTACCGCGCAGGCCCGGATGAAGCTCATCCAGCCACCCCCGCGGTCACGTTCTTCGCCAGCTCGCCCTCGATGGTGGCCAGCAGCGGCTCCTCGATCTCCGGGACGCCGATCTTCTTGACGAGGTCGGCGAAGAAGCCGTGCACCACCAGCCGCCTCGCCTCGTCCTCGGGGATCCCGCGCGACTGCAGGTAGAACAACTGCTGGTCGTCGAACCGTCCGGTGGTCGAGGCGTGCCCGGCACCCTCGATCTCACCGGTCTCGATCTCCAGGTTCGGCACCGAGTCGGCCTGGCAGCCGTCGGTGAGCACCAGGTTCCGGTTCGACTCGTAGGTGTCGATGCCCTCGGCCACCTTGCGGATCAGCACGTCGCCGATCCACACCGCGTGCGCCCCCTTGCCCTGCAGCGCGCCCTTGTAGTCCACGTTGCTGCGGGTCTTCGGCGCGTTGTGGTCGATGAACAGCCGGTTCTCGAGGTGCTGTCCGGCGTCGGAGAAGTACAGCCCGAGCAGCTCTGCCTCGCCGCCGGGGCCGTCGTAGGCGACCGAGGTGTTCATCCGCACCACGTCACCGCCGAACGAGACCGCGACGTGGCGCAGCGTGGCGTCGCGACCGATGCGCGCGTGGTGGTGCGTGTGGTGCACCGCGTCGTCGGCCCAGTCGTTGACCGCGACAAGGCTCAGGTGGGCGCCATCGCCGACCACGATCTCCACGTTCTCCGCGAGCGTGGCCGAACCCTGGAAGCGGAGCACGACGGTCGCCTTGCTGTGCGACTCGACGGTGACCACCGTGTGCGCGACGCTTGCCTGGTCCACGCCCTTGCCGGTGTGCGTGATGACGACCGGCGCATCCAGCTCGGTGTTCGCCGGCACGGTGATCGCCGACGTGCTCGCCGCGGCCTGCCAGGCACGGGCGCTGACCCGGTCGTTGGGCACGTAGCCGCTCGACCCCTTGGCCGGGTTGTCGCCCTCGAGCCGCTCGATGCGTACGCCCCCCGGCGCGTCGACCTCCACCGCGACGGTGTCCCCGGAGAGGTCGGCGTCCTTGTGCAGGTCGCGCAGCCGCTTCAACGGCGTGAACCGCCACACCTCCTCGCGGCCGGTGGGCACCTCGAAGAACTCGGGGTCGAACGAGCCCTCGGGGTGCAGGTGGCTGGCCACCTCGGTCTCGAGCGCACTGGCCACGTTCGGCGTCTCAGTCGCAGTCACTTAGCAGGCTTCACTTTCTGTCATCGGCGGTGTCGGGTGCGCTGGTGGAGCGGGGACGGGACGGCTGCCGGATCAGCCGACGGCCCCCTCCATCTGGAGCTCGATGAGCCGGTTGAGCTCGAGGGCGTACTCCATCGGCAGCTCCCGGGCGATCGGCTCCACGAAGCCGCGCACGATCATCGCCATCGCCTCGTCCTCCTCGAGGCCGCGGCTCATCAGGTAGAAGAGCTGGTCGTCGCTGACCTTGGAGACGGTCGCCTCGTGCGCCATGGACACGTCGTCCTCCCGTACGTCGACGTACGGGTAGGTGTCCGACCGGCTGATCTGGTCAACCAGCAGCGCGTCGCACTTCACGATGCTCGCGGAGTGCTCGGCGCCCTCGTTGACCTGGATCAGGCCGCGGTACGACGTACGGCCGCCGCCACGGGCCACCGACTTGGAGATGATCGAGCTCGAGGTGTGCGGCGCCGCGTGCACCATCTTCGCCCCGGCGTCCTGGTGCTGGCCCTCGCCTGCGAACGCGATGGACAGCGTCTCGCCGCGGGCGTGCTCACCGAGCAGGTACACCGCCGGGTACTTCATGGTCACCTTCGAGCCGATGTTCCCGTCGATCCACTCCATGGTGGCGCCGGCCTCGCAGGTGGCCCGCTTGGTGACCAGGTTGTACACGTTGTTCGACCAGTTCTGGATGGTCGTGTACCGGCAGCGGGCGCCCTTCTTGACGATGATCTCCACCACCGCGGAGTGCAGGGAGTCCGAGCTGTAGATCGGCGCCGTGCAGCCCTCGACGTAGTGCACGTAGGCGTCCTCGTCGACGATGATCAGGGTCCGCTCGAACTGGCCCATGTTCTCGGTGTTGATGCGGAAGTAGGCCTGCAGCGGGATCTCGACGTGCACGCCCTTCGGCACGTAGATGAACGAGCCCCCGGACCACACCGAGGTGTTCAGCGCCGCGAACTTGTTGTCGCCGACCGGGATGACGGTGCCGAAGTACTCCTTGAAGAGCTCCTCGTGCTCCCGCAGCCCGGAGTCGGTGTCGACGAAGATGACACCCTGCTCCTCGAGGTCCTCGCGGATCTTGTGGTAGACGACCTCGGACTCGTACTGCGCGGCGACCCCCGCGATCAGCCGCTGCTTCTCGGCCTCGGGGATGCCTAGCCTGTCGTAGGTGTTCTTGATGTCCTCGGGCAGCTCGTCCCAGCTCGCCGCCTGCTTCTCGGTGGAGCGGACGAAGTATTTGATGTTGTCGAAGTCGATGTTCCCGAGCTCCGCGCCCCACTTCGGCAGCGGCTTGCGCGAGAACAGCTTCAGCCCCTTAAGTCGGAGGTCGAGCATCCACTCGGGCTCGTCCTTCTTGCTCGAGATGTCCCGCACGACCGCCTCGGTGAGGCCCCGCTGGGCGCTGGCGCCCGCGACATCATTGTCGGCCCAGCCGTACTCGTAGCGACCGAGACCGGCGAGCTCGGGGTTCATCTGGTCGATCGTGGTCATGGAACCAACCTCTCCTGTGCGGACGAAATCTGTGCCGGGTCGGGGATGCACGTGGTGCACACCCCGTCCCCGTGGGCGATGGTGGCCAGCCGCTGCACGTGCCGACCGAGGACCTGGCTGATCGCCTCGGTCTCGGCCTCGCACAGCTGCGGGAACTCGTGGGCGACGTGCGAGACCGGGCAGTGCTGCTGGCACAGCTGGGCGCCGACCGGCCCCTGGCGGACCGACGCCGCGTAGCCGCCCTGGGTGAGGGCGGCGGCCAGCGCGTCGGCGGGGGTGAGCCCGGGGTCTGCGGCGGCAACCGCTTCGTAGGCGTCGCCGAGGCCGGCCATCCGCCTGCGCGCGAACGCCATCACGGCATCCTCACCTCCGGTCTCGTCGAGGAACCTCAGCGCCTCGACCGCCAGGTGGTCGTACTGCTGGTCGAAGGCGTCCCGGCCGGACTCGGTGATCGCGAACACCTTCGCCGGCCGGCCCCGGCCACGGGCGCCGTACACCCGGGGCTGACGGGCCTCGACCACGCCCTCCGCGAGCAGGTGGTCGAGGTGCCGACGCACTGCCGCGGGGGTCAGGTCCAGCCGCTCCGCGAGCGCGGCCGCCGTGCTCGGGCCGTTCTCGAGGATGGAGCGGGCCACCCGCTCACGCGTCGGCGCGTCCCCCACCGGGGACTCACCATGCCGCGTGCCGTCTATTTCCACAACACCATTGTGTCGTTAATGGGGGGCTCGGTTCAAGTGAGGGTGCCCTCACCTGCGTTCGTCCCTGCCCCCGGGCCCCTCTACCCCCGGCACGTGGTTCCTACACTGGATGCCGTGCCCAGCTCCTCCGCGTCGACCGGCCCGGCCGTTCTCGTCGACGACCTCGTCATGAAGTACGGCGAGAAGGTGGCCGTGGACGGGCTGAGCCTCTCCGTCGAGCGCCACCGGATCACCGCCGTCCTGGGCCCGAACGGGGCGGGCAAGACCACCACGCTGGAGACCTGCGAGGGCTACCGCAAACCGCAGCGCGGCTCGGTGCGTGTCCTGGGGCTCGACCCCACTACTCAGCGCAGGGAGCTGCTGCCCCGGATCGGCGTGATGCTGCAGTCCGGCGGCGCCTGGTCCGGGGTGCGCGCCGTGGAGATGCTCCAGCACATGGCGTCCCTGCACGCCCATCCGCTGCCGGTGCCGATGCTGGTCGAGCGGCTCGGGCTGGCCGAGTGCGGCCGCACGCCGTACCGGCGGCTCTCTGGCGGACAGCAGCAGAGGCTGGCCCTCGCGATGGCCGTGGTGGGCCGCCCGGAGCTGGTCTTCGTGGACGAGCCGACCGCCGGGATGGACCCCGCCGCGCGGCGGACCACGTGGGAGCTGTTGCAGGAGCTGCGCGGCGACGGGGTGACCATCGTGCTCACAACCCACTACATGGACGAGGCGGAGCGGCTCGCCGACCACATCCACGTGATCGACCGGGGCCGGCTGATCGCGTCGGGCTCACCGTTCGAGCTGACCCGGGCGACCGGCAGCACCACCATCAAGCTCGTGGTGACCAAGCCGTTCCCGCCGGGCGCACCTGCGTCCCTGCAGGCCGAGCTCGGCGAGCTGACCGAGGTGCACCCGGTCAACGAGCACAGCCTCCTGATCACCGGGCCCGCGGACGCGACCACGCTGGCCAAGGTCAGCGGCTGGTGCGACCGCAACGGAGTGCTGCCGGAGTCCCTCAACCTGGGGCAGCGAACCCTCGAAGACGTGTTCCTGCAGATCACCGGACGGGAGCTGACGGTATGAGCGGCACCTTCGCTCCCGCACCCGGCGCAGCATCGCTCCGCCGCCAGGTCCTGGCCCAGGCGCGCATGGAGACCCGGCTGCTGCTGCGCAACGGTGAGCAGCTGCTGCTGGCGATCGTCATCCCGCTCATCGTGCTCGTCGGCGGCATCCTGGCCGCGGACCGCATCCACCTGCACGTGACCGGCAGCGCCGTCGACACGCTCACCCCCGGCATCCTCGCTCTCGCGGTGATGTCGACCAGCTTCACCTCCCTGGCCATCGCCACGGGGTTCGAGCGGAGGTACGGCGTGCTCAAGCGGCTCGGCGCCTCGCCGCTGCCGCGGTCCGGCCTGCTCGCCGGCAAGGTCGGCGCCCTGCTCTTCGTCGAGGTGCTGCAGGCGATCGTGGTCTGCGTGGTCGCCGCCTTCCTGGGCTGGTCACCGGCGCTGACCCCGGATGCGGTGATCGGCGCGCTGCTGACCGCCGCCCTCGGCACCGCCGCGTTCGCCTCCCTTGGGCTGCTGGTGGCTGGTGCGCTGCGCGCGGAGGCCACGCTGGCGGCGGCGAACCTGATCTACCTCCTGCTGATGGCCGGTGGTGCGGTGGTGCTGCCGACCGAGACGTACGGCGCGTTCGGGCACGTGCTCAGCTACCTGCCCTCTGGTGCGCTGGGCGGCGGCCTGCGCCAGTCGCTGCTCGGCCAGGGCTTCCCGGGCTGGCACCTTCTCGTCCTGGCCGGGTGGACCGCACTCGGCGCCCTGCTCACCTCGAGGACCTTCAAGTGGGAGTGACCGTCCAACCGCCCGCCGTCTCCGACCGGCCCTCACCGCCCGGGCTCGGCAGCCTGCGCTGCCTCCGGCCGCTGGCGATCGCGTCGCTGGTGGTGAACATGCTGCTGGTGGTCACCGGCGGGGTGGTGCGGCTCACCGGCTCGGGTCTGGGCTGTCCGACCTGGCCGCGCTGCTCGACGCAGTCGTTCGTGCCGCACAGCGCGCTCGGCATCCACGGCGCCATCGAGTTCGGCAACCGGATGATCACCTTCGTGCTCACCGCGGTCGCGATCGCCACCCTGGTCGTCGCCTGGAAGCACGGCCGTCGGGCCGTCACTCGGCTTGCCCTGCTGCTCGCCCTGGGCGTCCCCGCCCAGGCGGTCATCGGAGGCATCTCCGTGCTCACCGAGCTGAACCCATGGGTGGTCGCCCTGCACCTGCTGGTGTCGATGGGCATGATCGCGCTTGCTGTGGTCCTGCTGCGGCGGCTCAGGGAGGGCGACGGCCCCGCACAGCTGCTGGTACCGCGCGGGGTGGCCTGGCTGGTGCGCGCGACGTTCATCGCCGGCTGGGCGGTGCTCTACCTGGGCACGGTCGTCACCGGCAGCGGGCCGCACGCCGGCGCCGCCAACGCCCCCCGCAACGGTTTGGACCCGCAGGCCTTCAGTCAGCTGCACGCCGACCTGGTGTTCCTCTTCGTGGGCCTCACGCTGGCCGCAGTGCTCGTCCTGAAGCCGGCGCACGCCCCGAGGCGCGCCTTCGACGCCGCCGTCGTGCTGCTCGCCATCGAGGTGGCCCAGGGCGCCGTCGGGTTCGCGCAGTACTTCACCGGCCTCCCGGTCGGCCTGGTCACCCTGCACCTGCTCGGTGCCGCCGCCGTGTCGGCGGCCATGACCTGGCTGCTCCTGGGCACCCGCGACCGCGCCTGACCCCGTATCCTTCCGAGTCGCGGTCGCGTCATTCCTGAGACACAGTCCGCCCAGGAAGGACCCACCATGACCGAGTTCGACCTCGACTTCCTCGCGGCCGCTCGTGCGGCCCGCCGCGAGTTCCTCATCGCCGTGGAGGAGCACCGGCCCGCCCTCTACCGCTACTGCAGGCGCCTGACCAGCTCGGCGTGGGACGCCGAGGATCTCGTCCAAGACACACTCGTGAAGGCATTCGCAACTGCGGCACAGACCCATGACCCGATCGGGAAGCCCCTGCCCTGGCTGGTGCGGGTCGCCACCAACGTCTGGATCGACCAGCTGCGTCGAACCCGCGAGGTGGTAGCCGACGTGGTGGACTGGGCCGACACCGCTCCCACGGACCCCCTGGAGGTCCGGGACGCGTTGGCTGAGCTCTTGCACGTGCTGTCGCCACAGGAGCGCGCCGCCGTGGTGCTCAAGGACGTCTTCGACTATTCGCTCGCGGAGATCGGGGCCATGCTCGGCACGACCACGGGCGCCGTGAAGGCCGCACTCAGCCGGGGCAGAGGGAGGTTGGTGGACGAGGACCGCGCCGCGCGCAAGAAGCACGTCGATCCGCCCGCTCGGGAGGTCGTCGACCAGGTGGCGGAGGCCTTCAGCTCCTACGACATCGACCGCATGACCGACCTCTTCCTCGAGGACGCGGTGTGCGACGTCGTGGGCATGGTGTCGGAGGAAGGCATCGAGGCCATCCGCGAAGGATCGATCCTGCACACCTTCTCCCCGGCCATGACCTCTCGGTTCCGCGCCGAGGTGCGCGAGTACGACGGTGAGCCGGTGATCGTGCTCCATGGGTGGGACGTGGACGCCGAAGGGCGGCCGGTGACCCGGGAGGAGCCCACCGACGTGGTCCGCTTCGAGACGCTCGGTGGGAAGGTGCGGCGCATGCGGTGGTACTACTTCTGCCCGGAGACGCTCACGGAGGTCGGCCAAGCCCTTGGCCTGACCATGGAGACCCACGGCTACCGCTACGCCTGAGCGCTCAGCGGGTGAGCAGCGGGTCCAGGGCGACCGCGACGAACAGCAGGGTCAGGTAGGTGTTCGACCAGTGGAACAGCCGCATCGGGCGTAGGGCGACCACGTTGTCGGTGTTCGCGGACCGGCGCAGCAGCAGGTGCGACTCGACGAGGAAGGCGGTGCCGAGCACGGCAGCCGCCGCCGGGTAGAACCAGCCGGTGGCGGCCACGGGCCACAGCAGCAGGGAGGTGGCCACCATCAGGTACGCGTAGGCGACGATCTGCCGGGCCACCGTCCGCGGTCCGGCCACCACCGGCAGCATCGGCACCTTCGCGGCCGCGTAGTCGTCGCGGTAGCGGATGGCCAGCGCCCAGAAGTGCGGCGGGGTCCAGAAGAAGACCACCATGAACAGCACGACCGGCGCCCAGCCGAGGTGGCCGGTGACCGCTGTCCAGCCGATCAGCGCGGGAAAGCACCCGGCAGCGCCGCCCCACACGATGTTCTGGGCGGTCCTCCGCTTCAGGATCATCGTGTAGCCCACGACGTAGAACAGGTTCGCCGCCAGCGCCAGCACGGCCGACAGCCAGTTGACCAGGAAGCCGAGCATCAGCGTCGAGACCACGCCGAGGGCCACACCGAAGACCAGCGCCGACCGCGCGCCGACCGCGTGTCGGGGCAGGGCCCGCCGCCGGGTCCGGCGCATCCGCTCGTCGATGTCCCGGTCGTAGACGCAGTTCAGCGCGTTCGCGCTGCCCGCCGAGAGGGTCCCGCCCACCACGGTGGCCACCACGAGCCCCAGCGGGGGGACACCGCGCTGGGCGAGGAACATGACCGGGACAGTGGTGATCAGCAGCAGCTCGATGATCCGCGGCTTCGTGAGTCCGACGTAAGCCGTGACCACGTGCCGCAACGTCGCTGGTCCGGACGCCTTCTCGCGCACGGAGACGTGGGATTCAACGGCCGTCACGGATACCTCTGGTTCGACGCAGCGATGCCCAACAGGGCGGCCCCTGGGGGCGTACAACAAATCATCGCCGAGTCTAGTGCCCGTGCATAGACCGCACATACGCGGGCAACGCCCCGAGGACGGTCCCGGGGCGGGCCCGAGCACCTGTGCGTGTGCCCATCCCGGGTGGGTAGGCTCGAAAGCGGTGCCGATCGACCCTGGAGGGATCGTCCTCGTCGCACCTCTCCCTGACAGGAAGGCAGGCTCGTGAGCAACGCTCGGACTCCTCTGGACTGGACCCAGCTCGACCGCAAGGCCGTGGACACGGCCCGGGCGCTGGCGATGGACGCCGTGCAGAAGGCCGGCAACGGCCACCCGGGCACCGCGATGAGCCTGGCCCCCGCGGCGTACCTGCTCTTCCAGAAGCTGATGCGCCACAACCCCGCCAACCCGGCCTGGCCGGGCCGGGACCGGTTCGTGCTCTCGGCCGGGCACAGCAGCATCACGCTGTACACCCAGCTGTTCCTCGGCGGCTTCGGTCTCGAGCTCGACGACCTCAAGTCGCTGCGCACCTGGGGCAGCAAGACCCCGGGCCACCCGGAGCACGGACACACTGCCGGCGTGGAGACCACCACCGGCCCCCTCGGCCAGGGCGTCGGCAATGCGGTCGGCATGGCGATGGCCGCTCGCCGAGAGCGTGGCCTGCTCGACCCGGACGCGGCTCCCGGGCAGAGCCCGTTCGACCACCAGATCTTCGCGATCGCGAGCGATGGCGACCTGGAGGAGGGCGTGAGCAGCGAGGCCTCCTCCCTCGCCGGGCACCAGAGGCTGGGCAACCTCACGCTGATCTACGACGACAACGACATCTCCATCGAGGGCGACACCGACATCGCCTTCTCCGAAGACGTCGCGGCCCGCTACGAGGCCTACGGCTGGCACGTGCAGACCGTCGACTGGACCAACGGCGGGAAGGAGTACGTCGAGGACGTCGAGACGCTGTGGGCTGCCCTCCAGGAGGCCCGCGCGGTGACCGACCGTCCCAGCTTCATCAGGCTGCGCACGGTGATCGCCTGGCCGGCCCCGCACGCCCAGAACACCGGCAAGGCGCACGGGGCTGCGCTCGGCGAGGACGAGGTCAGGGCCACCAAGGAGGTGCTCGGCCTGGACCCCGAGCGCACCTTCGACGTGCCCGACGACGTCCTCGACCACACCCGGGGGCTCCTCGACCGGGGCAAGCGCGCCGAGGCCGAGTGGCAGGAGCGGTTCGACGCCTGGGCCGAGCGGTCCTCTGAGCGGAAGGCGCTCTACGACCGGATGACCGAACGCCGGCTCGCCGACGGCTGGCAGGACGCCCTGCCGACCTTCGACGCCGACGAGAAGGGGATGGCCACCCGCAAGGCCTCCGGTGCGGTGCTCAACGCGATCGCCGAACGGCTGCCGGAGCTGTGGGGCGGCTCCGCGGACCTGGCGGAGTCGAACAACACCACTCCGGAGGGTGAGCCCTCGTTCGTGCCCGCCGACCTGGCCACCAAGGAGTTCCCGGGCGACGAGTACGGCCGCGTGCTGCACTTCGGGATCCGCGAGCACGCCATGGGCTCGGTGATGAACGGGATCGCGCTGCACGGCGGCACCCGGGTCTACGGCGGCACGTTCCTGACGTTCTCCGACTACATGCGCCCTGCTGTCCGGCTCGCGTCGATGATGCAGCTGCCGGTCATCTACGTGTGGACGCACGACTCGATCGGTCTGGGCGAGGACGGCCCGACCCACCAGCCGGTGGAGCACCTGGCGGCGCTGCGCGCCATCCCCGGTCTGGACGTGGTCCGCCCGGCCGACGCCAACGAGACCGTCGCGGCCTGGCGGGCCGTGCTGGGCCGCACGCACCGGCCGGCCGGCCTGGTGCTGACCCGGCAGAACGTGCCCACCTTCCCGCGCGGGACCGAAGGGTTCGCGGGCGCGGACGGCGTCGCGCGTGGCGGCTACGTGCTGGTCGACGCCGACGGCGGCTCCCCGGATGTGATCCTGGTCGGCACCGGCTCCGAGGTGCAGCTGGCGGTGGCCGCGCGCGAGCAGCTGACCGCGGAGGGCGTCAACGCCCGCGTGGTGTCCATGCCGTGCCGGGAGTGGTTCGACGAGCAGGACCAGGCCTACCGCGACTCGGTGCTGCCGCCCATCGTCAAGGCCAGGGTCAGCGTCGAGGCAGGTGTCTCCCAGGGCTGGCGGGAGGTGGTCGGCGACGCCGGCCGGAGCGTCTCCCTCGAGCACTGGGGCGCGTCCGCGGATTACCAGACCGTCTTCCGCGAGTTCGGCTTCACCCCCGAGGCGGTGGTGCAGGCGGCTCGCGACAGCATCCACGCCGCCGCCCACGGATAGCGCCAGGCGGCAGGCGCGCAGCAACCCACCCGTCGAACCTCCAGGAGGAACCATGTCCGACCGTCTCAAGGAACTGTCAGAAGAGGGGGTGTCGATCTGGCTTGACGACCTGTCCCGGGAGCGCATCGAGAGCGGCAACCTCGCCGACCTCGTGGCGCGGGACTCGGTCGTCGGCATCACTACCAACCCGACGATCTTCGCCTCCGCGCTGAGCGAGGGTGAGAGGTACGACGAGCAGGTGGCCGAGCTCGCCAGACGTGGCATGAACGTCGAGGAGACGGTGTTCGAGCTGACCACCACCGACGTACGCGACGCGTGCGACCTGATGATGGACACCTGGAAGGCCACCGACGGACTGGACGGGCGGGTGTCCATCGAGGTGGCTCCGGCACTGGCTTTCGACACCGAGGCGACCGTCGCCTCCGCCAGGGAGCTGTGGGGCGCTGTGGACCGGCCGAACCTGTTCGTGAAGATCCCCGCCACCGCCGAGGGCATCCCCGCGATCGCGGCCGCCCTCGCGGAAGGCATCTGCATCAACGTCACGCTGATCTTCGGCCTGGACCGCTACGAGGAGGTGATGGGCGCCTACCTCGAGGGGCTCGAGCGGGCCAAGGCGAACGGCCACGACCTGCGCGACATCCGCTCCGTCGCCTCCTTCTTCGTCTCCCGGGTCGACACCGAGGTCGACAGGCGGCTCGGCGCGGTCGGCGATCCCTCGGCGCAGGGCCTGCTCGGCCGCGCCGGCATCGCCAACGCCCGGCTCGCCTACCAGCGCTACGAGAGGTGCTGCGCCTCCGACCGGTTCCAGGCGCTGGCCCGCGACGGCGCGCACCGGCAGCGGCCGCTGTGGGCCTCCACGGGCGTCAAGAACCCGGACTACCCCGACACCATGTACGTCACCGAGCTGACCGTCCCGAACACCGTCAACACGATGCCCGAGAAGACCCTGCGGGCGTTCGCCGACCACGGCGAGGTCCGGGGCGATCAGGTGACCACCCACTACGAGGACGCCCAGCAGGTCCTGGACGGGCTCCAGTCGCTCGGCATCTCCTACGACGACGTGATCGCAACTCTCGAGCGCGAAGGCGTCGAGAAGTTCGTCAAGTCCTGGCAGCAGCTCGAGGCGACCGTCCGCTCGAGCCTGGAGGGTGCGGCCAAGTGAGCGACGCCCTCGAGGTGGCGGCGACCGGGGCGGCCGCGGACGCGATCAGCAGCACGGTGCCGGCCCTGGTCGGGGACGGGTTCGCCGGCCGGCTGTTCGGCCAGGACGCGACCCTGTGGGGCGAGGACGCCGAGCACGAGGCGTCCATCCGGCTGTCCTGGGTCGGGCTGCCGCGCTCCTCGCGGCCGCTGCTGGGCGAGATCGCCGCGCTCCGGGGTGAGCTCGGCGAGGCCGGGCTCGACCACGTGGTGCTGTGCGGCATGGGTGGCTCCTCGCTGGCGCCCGAGGTGATCTGTGCGACGTACGGCGTTGAGCTGACCGTGCTCGACTCCTCCCAGCCGGACCAGGTGCGCGCCGCGCTCGGCGACCGGCTGGAGCGCACCGTGGTGGTGGTATCCAGCAAGTCCGGCTCCACGGTGGAGACCGACTCCCAGCGGCGCGCCTACGAGGCGGCGTTCACCGAGGCCGGCCTGGACCCGGCCGAGCGGATGGTCGTGGTCACCGACCCGGGCAGCCCGCTGGACCAGCAGGCCCGCGAACGCGGGTTCCGGGTGGTCAACGCCGACCCGCACGTCGGCGGCCGGTACTCCGCCCTGACGGCGTTCGGGCTGGTGCCGAGCGGGCTCGCGGGTGCCGACATCGAGGGACTGCTCGACGACGCCGAGGCGGTTGCCGACCTGCTCGCCGCCGACGACGACGCCAACCCCGGGCTGCGGCTCGGGGCCGCGATCGCCGCCACCTCGCCGCTGCGCGACAAGCTGGTGCTGGTCGAAGACGGCTCCGGGATGTCCGGGTTCGCCGACTGGGCCGAACAGCTGCTCGCCGAGAGCACCGGCAAGCAGGGCACCGGCCTGCTCCCGGTCGTGGTCGAGGACGACTCGGCCCCGGAGGTCGCGCTGCCGCCGCATGACGTCACCCTGGTGCACCTCACTGGGGACCCCGACGACCCGGCCGAGGACACGGAGTTCCCCGAGACCAGCGGCTCCGACGTGACCGTGTCCGGCCGGCTGGGCGCCCAGATGCTGCTGTGGGAGGTGGCCACGGCCACCGCCGGGAGGCTGCTGGGCATCAACCCCTTCGACCAGCCCGACGTGGAGAGCGCCAAGCAGGCTGCCCGCGAGATGCTGGGTGACACCCCCCCGGCCACACCCCCCGACCTGGTCGACGGGCCGGTCGAGATCCGGGCGGCCGGCGGCGACTGGCTCGGACACCCGAGCGGCCTCGACGAGGCGGTCGACGCGCTGCTCGGGAGGCTCGACGAGAGCAGCGGCTACGTCGCGGTGATGGCCTACCTCGACCGGACCACGCTGGCCAAGCTCGCGGACGTACGCCGTACCCTCGCCGTGCGCACCAGGCGGCCGGTGACGTTCGGCTGGGGCCCGCGGTTCCTGCACTCCACCGGCCAGTTCCACAAGGGCGGTCCCGCGGTCGGCGTGTACGTCCAGATCACCACCGACCCCGTCGAGGACCTGCCGGTGCCCGGTCAGCGGTTCAGCTTCGGCAGCCTGGTGGCCGCACAGGCAGCCGGCGACGCCAGGGTGCTGGCCGAGCACGGCCGCCCGGTGCTGCGCCTGCACCTGACCGACCAGGGTTCCGGCATCCCCCTCGTCCAGAAAGCCCTTTCGTGAGCGCCACCCACTACACGAACCCGGCAGGCACGGAGTTCGTCAACCCGCTGCGCGATCCCCAGGACCGGCGGCTCCCCCAGATCGCCGGCCCCTGCGGACTCGTCATCTTCGGGGTGACCGGCGACCTGTCCCGCAAGAAGCTGATGCCGGCGATCTACGACCTGGCCAACCGCGGGCTGCTGCCTCCGGGCTTCTCGCTCGTCGGCTTCGCACGACGTGACTGGGCCGACCAGGACTTCACCCAGATCGTCCACGACTCGGTCAAGGAGCACTCCCGCACCGAGTTCCGTGAGGAGGTCTGGGAGCAGCTGTGCGAGGGCTTCCGGTTCGTCCCGGGTGACTTCGGGGACGGCATCGCCTTCGAGAAGCTCCAGCAGACCATCGTCGACCTGGACCGCGAGCGCGGCACCGGCGGCAACCACGCGTTCTACCTTTCCATCCCGCCCCGGTTCTTCTCCCAGGTCATCGGCCAGCTCAAGGAGCACGGCCTGGCCAACCCGGTGCCCGGGTCGTGGCGCCGGGTCGTCGTGGAGAAGCCGTTCGGGAACAACCTCGAGACCGCGCGCGAGCTGAACACGATCATCTCGGAGGTGTTTCCCCCGGAGTCGGTGTTCCGCATCGACCACTACCTCGGCAAGGAGACGGTCCAGAACATCCTGGCGATGCGGTTCGCCAACGCGATGTTCGAACCGATCTGGAACGCCAACTACGTCGACCACGTCCAGATCACGATGGCCGAGGACATCGGCATCGGCGGCCGGGCCGGCTACTACGACGGGATCGGCGCCGCCCGGGACGTGATCCAGAACCATCTCATGCAGCTGATGGCGCTGATCGCGATGGAGGAGCCGCCATCCTTCGACGCGCGCAGCCTGCGGCTGGAGAAGCAGAAGGTGCTGCAGTCCGTCGTGCTCCCGCGGCGGCTGGACCTGTCGACCGCGCGCGGGCAGTACGTCGAGGGCTGGGCCGGCGGGCTCAAGGTGCCCGGCTACACCGACGAGCAGGACATCCCCAAGGACTCGACCACCGAGACCTTCGCGGCGATCAAGCTGGAGATCGAGACCAGGCGCTGGGCCGGCGTGCCGTTCTACCTGCGCACCGGCAAGCGGCTCGGCCGGCGGGTCACCGAAGTGGCCGTGGTCTTCAAGCGGGCCCCGCACCTCCCGTTCGGCGACACCGCCACCGAGGAGCTGACCCAGAACGCCCTGGTGATCCGGGTGCAGCCCGACGAGGGCGTCACCATGCGCTTCGGGGCGAAGGTGCCGGGCACCGCGATGGAGATCCGGGACGTGAACATGGACTTCGCCTACGGCGGCACGTTCACCGAGTCCAGCCCCGAGGCCTACGAACGGCTGATCCTCGACGTGCTGCTCGGTGAGCCGCCGTTGTTCCCGAGGCACGAGGAGGTCGAGCTGTCCTGGCAGATCCTCGACCCGATCGTGGAGTACTGGGCCAAACGCGGGAAGCCCGCGCCGTACGAAGCCGGCACCTGGGGCCCGGAATCGGCCGACAAGATGCTCGCCCGCGATGGACGTACCTGGAGGCGGCCGTGATAGACCTCACCGACACCGACTCCAGCGCCATCGCCGCGGAGTTCCTGCGGGCCCGCCGGCGCGCCGGCAGCCCGGCCATGGGGATGGTGATGACCCTGGTCGTGGTCGTCGAGGAGGACGGTGCGAACGCGGCCATGGAGGTGGCGCGGACCGCTGCCCGCGAGCACCCCGCCCGGCTGCTCGGTGTGGTCATCGGCAATGGCAGGGGAACCCCTCGGGTGGACGCGGAGATCGGAATCGGGTCCGGGGCTTCGGGTGAGCGGGCCCTGATCCGGCTCAGCGGCGAGGTGACCAAGCACCCCGAGTCGGTGGTGCTGCCCCTCCTCCTGTCCGACTCCCCCGTCGCGATGTGGTGGCCCAGCAACGCCCCCGACGACCCGGCCGCCGACCCGCTCGGCCGGCTGGCCAAGCGGCGGATCACCGACGCCGCCGCGGTCCCGCGCGGCAAGGCCAGGGCAATGCTCACCCAGTGCCGCAACTACGCCCCCGGCAACACCGACCTGGCCTGGACCCGGGTCACCGGCTGGCGGGCGCTGCTGGCCGCGGCGCTCGACCAGCACCCCGGCCGGGTGGTCTCCGCGTCGGTGACCGCCGAGCGGATCAGCCCGAGCGCCGACCTGCTGTCGGCGTGGCTCGCCGACCGGCTGCGCATCGACGTCGACCGGCGGAGCTCCGACGGCCCCGGCATCACCGACGTGGTGCTGAGCACCCGGCAGGGTGACGTGTCGCTGGTGCGGTACGACGGGAAGCTCGCCACGCTGTCCTCCCCTGGTCAGCCGGACCGGCCGGTGGCGCTCAAGCGCCGGCAGCTCGACGAGCTGCTCTCCGAGGAGCTGCGCCGGCTCGACCCGGATGACGTCTATGCCCGCACGGCTCGCCGGATGGTGAAGATGCAGGAAAGGGCGGCCGGGCGGCCGTGACCGAGGAGCCGGTGCTGCGCCATCACGACCGTGACGTGCTCGTGCACGCCACGGCGGCCCGGCTGGTGGCCCGGCTGGTCGAGCTGCAGCGGCACGGCTCCGTGCCCTCGCTGGCCCTCACCGGCGGCACCGTCGCCACCGAGGTGTACGCCGCTGTCGCCGGCTCGGAGGCCGCGAGCGCGGTCGACTGGGCCCGGGTGGAGCTCTGGTGGGGTGACGAGCGGTTCGTGCCGGCCGGGGACGGTGACCGCAACGACGGGCAGGCTCGGGAGGCGCTGCTGGACCGGGTCCCGCTCGACCCGCGTCGCGTGCACCCGATGCCCGCTGCCGACGGTCCCACCACCGACCTCGAGGCGGCCGCGGAGAGCTACGCCCGGGAGCTGCGTGAGGACGGCCGGGACCGGTTCGACCTGGTCCTGCTCGGGATCGGGCCGGACGGTCACGTCGCCTCGCTGTTTCCCGGTTTCCCCCAGCTCGACGTGGAGGACACCGTCGCGGTGCCGGTCCGGGACTCTCCCAAGCCGCCGTCCGAGCGGATCACTCTGACGTTCCCGGCGCTCGAGCGCAGTGACGAGGTGTGGTTCGTGGCTGCCGGGGAGGAGAAGGCCGACGCCGTACGACGGGCGCGCACTCCCGGCACAGATCCGCACGACGTGCCCGCAGCCCGGCCTCGGGGCACCAGACGCACCCTCTGGCTGCTGGACGAGGCCGCTGCCTCAGCGCTCTAGAAAATTGGGCTCCAGAAAATCGGGCTCCAGAAAATAGGGCTTTAGAAAATGATGTCGCCGCGCTTGCGACGCTCGCGGAGGGTGGCGATCGCCTCGTCGAGGATGGCCGCCGCCTCCTTGTCCGAGCGCCGCTCCTTCACGTAGGCCAGGTGGGTCTTGTACGGCTCGATCTTCGGCGGCGGCGGCGGGTTGTCGGAGTCGAGGCTGGCCGGCAGACCGCACCGCGGGCAGTCCCACGAGTCGGGGACCTGCGCCTCGACCGCGAAGGTCACCACCGACTCGTGCCGGTGCGCGCAGAAGTACACCACTCGGTGGCGCGGCGCAGTGTCGCCACGCTCCGCCTCGCCCATCGGCCCGGCACCGACCCGGCTACCCCGGATCGCGCTTCCTCCACCTGCCACGGCTCCAGCTCTCCTGTCCGTCCGTCTTTGTCAGCTGCCGCCCTTGAGCAGCAGTCCCAGGGCGATGATGCAGGCGAACCAGATCAGGCCGAGGCCCACGGTGATGCGGTCCAGGTTCCGTTCCGCGACCGAGGACCCACCGAGCCCGCTGGAGACGCCACCCCCGAACATGTCCGAGAGTCCGCCGCCACGGCCCTTGTGCAGGAGGATCAGCAGGATCAGCAGCAGACTGCTGACGACGAGCACGACACTGAAGGCGATGACCACGGTGCGCAAGCCTAGCTCACGGCCCCGGCCTCACAGCACCGGCATCTCGTAAAATCGGCAGATCGCCCCGAATTCGTCGGCCTTGAGGCTGGCTCCGCCCACCAGCGCACCGTCCACATCGGGCTGCGCCATGATCGCGGCCACGTTCGCAGCCTTCACCGACCCGCCGTACAGCACGCGCAGCGCGGCGGCCGCCTCCGGGGACAGCTTGTCGGCGATCCGCGCCCGGATCGCCGCGCAGACCTCTTGGGCGTCCTCCGGGGTGGCGACCTCGCCGGTGCCGATCGCCCAGACCGGCTCGTAGGCCACCACGAGCCCGGCCACCTGCTCGGGGGCGAGCCCGGCGAGCGAGCCGTCCACCTGCTCCAGGGTGTGCTCGACGTGCCGGCCCTCGCGGCGCACCTCGAGGCCCTCGCCGACGCACACGATCGGGGTGATCCCGGACGCCAGCGCCCGCACCGCCTTGGCGTTGACCAGCGCGTCGTCCTCGGCGTGGTACTGCCGGCGCTCCGAGTGCCCGACCACCGCGAAGGAGCAGCCGAGCTTGGCGAGCATGGCCGCGGATATCTCGCCGGTGTAGGCGCCGTTGTCGTGCGCGGAGACGTCCTGGGCGCCGTACCGGATGGCGAGCCGGTCACCGTCCACCAGCGTCTGCACGCTGCGCAGGTCGGTGAACGGCGGCAGCACCGCCACCTCCACCTTCCCGTAGTCGTGCTTCTTGTCGGCCAGGATCCAGGCCAGCTTCTGGACCAGCACCACAGCCTCGGAGTGCGTGAGGTTCATCTTCCAGTTGCCGGCCATCAGCGGCACGCGGGTCCCCGTCACGCCAGCACCTCCAGGCCCGGGAGGCGCTTGCCCTCGAGGTACTCCAGGCTGGCGCCGCCCCCGGTGGAGATGTGCGAGAAGGCGGACTCGGGGAAGCCGAGCGCGCGGACCGCGGCGGCCGAGTCGCCTCCCCCGACTACGGAGAGCCCCTCCACGCGGGTCAGCGCCTCCGCGACCGCGCGGGTGCCACCGGAGAACGCCTCGATCTCGAACACCCCCATCGGTCCGTTCCAGAACACCGTGCGCGCGTCGGCGAGTGCGTCGGCGAACAGCTTCTCGGAATCGGGTCCGATGTCCACCCCGATCGTGTCGGCGGGGATGGCGTCGGCGGGCACGACGGAGACCGGCGAGGTCTCCTCCACGGCCCCGGCGACCCGGATGTCGGTCGGGAGCACGATGCGCACCCCTGCCGCCTCCGCCTGGTCCAGGTAGTGCCTGCAGGTCTCCACCTGGTCCTCCTCGAGCAGGCTGCGGCCCACGTCGTGGCCCTGGGCGCGCAGGAACGTGAAGACCATTCCCCCGCCGATCAGCAGCCGATCGGCCTTGCCGAGCAGGCTCGCGATCACCCCGAGCTTGTCCGACACCTTCGAGCCGCCGAGCACCACGGCGTAGGGCCGCTCCGGGTTCTCGGTGAGCTTGCGCAGCACCACGAGCTCGCCGGCCACCAGGCCGCCCATGGCGTGCGGAAGGAGCCGGGCCACGTCGTACACCGAAGCCTGCTTGCGGTGCACCACGCCGAAGCCGTCGCTGACGAAGGCGTCGCCCAGCTCCGCCAGCCGGCGCGCGAACGCCTCGCGCTCAGCGTCGTCCTTGCTGGTCTCCCCCGGGTCGAACCGGACGTTCTCCAGCACCGCGACCTGGCCGGGGGCCAACCCGTCGACCACCGCGTGGGCGCTGACTCCGACGGTGTCGGTCGCGAACGCGACCGGGGCGTCGAGCAGCTCGCCGAGCCGCTCCGCCACCGGCGCGAGGGAGTACGCCGGGTCGGGGGCTCCCTTCGGGCGACCCAGGTGGGCCAGCACGACCACCCTGGCACCCGCATCGGCGAGCTTCCGGATGGTCGGCACGCTGGCCCGGATGCGGCCGTCGTCGCCGATCCGGCCGCCCGACAGGGGAACGTTGAGGTCGGAGCGGACCAGCACTCTCTTGCCGCGCACGTCTCCCAGTGAGTCGAGGATGCCCATCGGGTCAGAGGGACTGGCCGACGTAGCCGATGAGGTCCGCGAGTCGGTTGGAGTAGCCCCACTCGTTGTCGTACCAGCCGACGATCTTGACCTGGTCGCCGATCACCTTGGTCAGCCCGGAGTCGAAGATGCACGAGGCCGGGTCGGTGACGATGTCGCTGGATACGATGGGGGCGTCGGTGTAGCTGAGGAAGCCGCGCAGCGGCCCGTCCGCGGCGTTGCGGAAGGCCGCGTTCACCTCCTCGACGCTGGTCTCTCGGCCCACGTTGACGGTCAGGTCGGTAGCCGAGCCGGTCGGCACTGGCACCCGCAGCGCGTAGCCGTCGAGCTTGCCCTTCAGCTGGGGCAGCACCAGACCGATCGCCTTCGCGGCCCCGGTGGAGGTGGGCACCACGTTCAGCGCGGCGGCCCGGGCCCGGCGCAGGTCCTTGTGCGGGCCGTCCTGCAGGTTCTGGTCCTGGGTGTAGGCGTGCACGGTCGTCATCAGGCCCTTGACGATGCCGAACTCGTCGTCGAGCACCTTCGCCATCGGCGCCAGGCAGTTGGTGGTGCACGAGGCGTTGGAGATCAAGGTGTGCTCGGCGGGGTCGTAGTCGGTGTGGTTGACCCCCATCACCACGGTGACGTCCTCATTCTTGGCGGGCGCGGAGATGATCACCTTGCGGGCTCCCGCCTCCACGTGCGCCCTGGCCTTGGTGGCGTCGGTGAACAGGCCCGTGGACTCCACCACCACGTCCACGCCGAGGTCCTTCCACGGCAGCTGCGCGGGGTCGCGCTCGGCGAGGATCTTCAGGGTGCTGTCCCCCACCTTGATGCCGCCGTCGGTGGCGGTCACCTCGTCGGGGTAGCGGCCGAGGATGGAGTCGTACTTCAACAGGTGCGCCATCGTCGCGAGGTCGCCGAGGTCGTTGGCGGCGACGATCTCGATGTCGGCACCGGACGCCTGCACGGCGCGGTAGAAGTTCCGGCCGATCCGGCCGAAGCCGTTGATTCCCACGCGAACTGTCACGGAAACGCACTCCTCGGTAGCGACGGTACGGCGGGCCCGCCGGGGGGCCCTCGTCTCCGACCCTACCGGGTGCGCTCGGAGCGGGCCTACGGCTCCTCGGCGAGCATCTCCGCGGTGAGGCTGGCCTCGGTGTCCGGGATGCCGAGCTCCTGCGCGCGCTTGTCCGCCATCGCCAGCAGCCGGCGGATCCGGCCAGCGATCGCGTCCTTGGTCAGCGGCGGCTCGTGCAGCTGGCCGAGCTCCTCGAGGGAGGCCTGCTTGTGCTTGAGGCGGAGGTCGCCGGCCATCCGCAGGTGGTCGGGCACCTCGTCGGCGAGGACCTCCAGGGCCCGCTCGACCCTGGCCCCGGCCGCCACCGCCGCGCGTGCCGAGCGGCGCAGGTTCGCGTCGTCGAAGTTCGCCAGCCGGTTCGCCGTGGCGCGCACCTCGCGGCGCATCCGCCGCTCCTCCCAGGCCATCAGCGACTCGTGCGCCCCAAGCCGGGTGAGCAGGGCGCCGATGGCGTCACCGTCGCGGATCACCACTCGGTCCACACCGCGCACTTCGCGGGCCTTGGCGGAGATGCCCAGCCGGCGCGCCGCACCGACCAGGGCCAGCGCGGCCTCCGGTCCGGGGCAGGTGACCTCGAGCGCCGACGAGCGGCCCGGCTCGGTAAGGGAACCGTGCGCGAGGAACGCGCCCCGCCAGGCCGCGACCGCGTCGCAGCCGGCTCCGGACACCACCTGCGGCGGCAGGCCGCGCACCGGGCGCCCGCGGCCGTCGAGCAGGCCGGTCTGGCGGGCGAGCTGCTCCCCGTCACGGACCACCCGGACGACGTACCGGCTGCCCTTGCGCAGCCCGTTCCCGGAGACCATCACCACGTCGGAGTGGTGACCGTAGACCTCAGCGATGTCCCGGCGTAGCCGTCGGGCTGCGGAGCCGGTGTCCAGCTCGGCCTCCACCACGATCCGGCCACTGACGATGTGCAGTCCGCCGGCGAACCGCAGCATCGAGGAAACCTCGGACTTGCGGCAACACGACTTCGTCACCGTGGTGCTGGCCAGCTCCGCCTTCACCTGAGCCGTCATCGCCATGCGACCGATCCTGCCACGTTCACGTCCCTTCTCACGAATGCGTGAGAACGCTCACCCTATGCCGGTCCCATCAGCCGCGCATAGGCATTGGCCAACTTGGCTGGATCGTGATGCGGAGTGCCGTCGTCGGCCGCCAGGTCGGCCACCATCAGCTCCGCTCCGAGGGCCGCGGCGACCTTGTCGAGCCGGTCCGCGTCGCCCACGGAGCGCTGGTCGGCGAGCACCACGTCCAGGGTGAGGTCGGGGGCGTGGGCGGCGAGCACCTCGAGATGGGTCTCCGGGGTGAAGCCGTCGGTCTCCCCCACCTGCGGCTCCAGGTTCACGGTCACCGCCTTGCGCGCCGGGGACTCGACCAGGGCCTCGCGCAGGGCCGGGACGAGCAGGTGCGGGATCACGCTGGTGTACCAGGAGCCAGGGCCCAGCACCAGCCAGTCCGCCGACCCCACCGCGGTGAGGGCCTGGGGGCAGGCGGGCGGGTCGGCGGGCTCCAGCCGCACCGACACCACCCGGCCGTGGGTGGAGGCGACCTGCACCTGCCCTCGGACGCTGGTCAGCAGGGTCGGGTCTCCGGGCACCAGGCCGCTCACCTCCGCGGCGATGTCGATCGGGGTGACCGCCATCGGCAGCACCCGGCCGTGCGCACCGAGCAGTCGGCCCACCCAGTCCAGACCATCGACGTGGTCGCCGAGCAGTTCCCACAACGCGACGATCAGCAGGTTGCCGACCGCGTGCTCGTTCATCGCTCCGGGGCTGACGAACCGGTGCTGCAGCACCCTGGCCCAGGTGCCGCCCCAGTCGTCGTCACCGCACAGCGCCGCCAGCGCCTGGCGCAGGTCTCCGGGCGGCAGCGCGCCGAACTCCCGGCGCAGCCGGCCCGAGGAGCCGCCGTTGTCGGCGACCGTGACCACCGCGGTCAGGTCGGTGACCACGCGGCGGAGGGCGGACAGCGAGGCTGCGAGGCCGTGGCCACCGCCGAACGCCACCACCCGCCGGTCCAGCGGCTGCTGAGTCATTCTCTGCCCAGGTCGCGGTGTATCGGGCGAGCGTCGAGGCCACGGGCCCGTAGCCGGGCCGCGATCTCCTCCGTCATCGCCACGCTGCGGTGCTTGCCCCCGGTGCAGCCGATCGCCACGGTCATGAAGCGCTTGCCCTCCCGCAGGTATCCCTCAGCGACGGTCTCGACAAGACCGACGTACTGCTCGACGAACTCCTTGGCCTCCGGCCGGTTCTTCACGTAGTCGGCCACCGCCCGGTCCCGTCCCGACAGGTGGCGCAGCTCCGGGACCCAGTGCGGGTTGGGCAGGAACCGCATGTCGGCCACCAGGTCGGCGTCGACCGGGATGCCGTACTTGAACCCGAAGCTGACCACGGTGGCTGCCAGGGACATGGTCGCCTTGGTCCCGAACGCCTCCGCGACCCGGTCGGTGAGCTGGTGCACGTTCAGGCTGGACGTGTCGATGATCAGGTCGGCGTCGCCGCGCAGGGCCGCGAGCACGGCGCGCTCGCGGCGCAACCCGTCGAGCAGCCGTCCTCCGGCCTGCAGCGGGTGCGGTCGGCGGGCGGCCTCCTGACGTCGCACGAGCACGTCGTCGTTCGCCTCCAGGTAGAGCAGCGTGGTCTGCCGACCGGTGCTGCCCTGTGCCAGCACCTCCTGCAGGGAGGCGAAGAACGACCCGGAGCGCACGTCGACGACCACCGCGATCGGCTGCAGCGGGCCCTGGGACTCGTCGACGAGCCGGGCCACGTCCGGGACCAGCTGGGGCGGCAGGTTGTCCACGACGAAGAAGCCCAGGTCCTCCAGCTCCTTCGCGGCCGTGCTGCGCCCGGCCCCGGTCATGCCGGTCACCACCACGAGCTGCCCCCGGTTGTCGCCCATCAGCGCTCCTCTATCTCCCCGGTCGCCGTGTTCACCGTCACCCCTGGCTGCTTCTCGGCGAGGGCGGCGGCGATCGCCGCGGCGGTCCGCGGTCCGATTCCCGGCACCTCGGCGATCTCCTCCACTGTGGCAGCCCGCAACCGCTTGAGGGACCCGAACCGGCGCAGCAGGGTCTTGCGGCGGACCTCCCCCAGGCCGGGCACGTCGTCGAGGAGGCTCTCCACCATGGTCTTGGAGCGCCGTGACCGGTGGTGGGTGATTGCGAACCGGTGCGCCTCGTCACGCACTCTTTGCAGCAGGTACAGCGCCTCGCTCGTCCGAGGCAGGATCACTGGGTCCTCCCGCGCCGGCAGCCACACCTCCTCCAGCCGCTTGGCGAGCCCGCACACCGGCACGTCGTCGATACCGAGCTCGTCGAGGGCGCGCTGCGCCGCGGCGACCTGCGGGGGCCCGCCGTCGACCACCAGCAGACCGGGGGCGTAGGCGAACTTCTTCGGCCGGCCGGTCTCGGGGTCCACGAGCGCGTCGGTGGCGGAGTCCGGCGACCCGATCTCGGGCGTCTCGGCGCGTTCGTCGAGGTAGCGCCGGAACCGCCGGGTGACCACCTCGTGCATGGAGGCCACGTCATTCTGGCCCTGCACGCTTCGGACCACGAACCGGCGGTACTCGCCCTTGCGGGGCAGACCGTCCTCGAAGACCACCATGGAGCCGACCACCTCGGTGCCCTGCAGGTTGGAGATGTCGTAGCACTCGATGCGCAGCGGCGCCTCGGGCAGCCCGAGGGCCAGCTGGATCTCCTCCAGCGCCCGGTTTCGGGTGGTCAGGTCGCTGGCGCGCTTGGTCTTGTGCAGGGCCAGCCCCTGCTTGGCGTTGCGGGCCACGGTCTCCTGCAGCGCCTTCTTGTCCCCCCTTTGCGGGACGCGCACCCGGACGCGTGACCCGCGCAGGTCGCTCAGCCACTGCTCGAGCGCGTCGAGGTCGTCGGGGACGGCCGGGACCAGCACCTCGCGGGGGATGGCGTCGCCCGCCTCCCCGTCGTACAGCTGCTGCAGGAACCGCTCGACCAGCTCGCCGGTGCCGGCGTCGTCGACGATGTCGGCCACCCAGCCGCGCTGCCCGCGGATCCGGCCTCCGCGGACGTAGAAGATCTGCACCGCCACCTCGAGCGGGTCCTCCGCGAAGGCGACCACATCGGCGTCGGTGCCATCGCCGAGCACCACCGCCTGCTTCTCCATGGCCCGGTTCAGCGCGCCGATGTCGTCGCGCAGCCGGGCCGCCCGCTCGAAGTCGAGGTCCGCCGACGCGACGTACATCTCCTTCTCCAGCCGTTTGACGAACGCGGTCGTCTGCCCGCCCATGAAGTCGCAGAAGTCCTCGACGATCGCCCGGTGCTCCTCCTCGGTCACCCGGCCCACGCACGGGGCGGAGCACTTCCCGATGTAGCCCAGCAGGCAGGGCCGGCCGATCTGCGCAGACCGCTTGAACACCCCGTTGGAGCACGACCGCATCGGGAACACCCTCAGCAGCAGGTCGACGGTCTCCCGGATCGCCCAGGCGTGGGAGTAGGGGCCGAAGTAGCGGGTGCCCCTCTTCTTCGCGCCGCGTCCGACCATCACCCGTGGAAACTGCTCGTTCACGGTGACCGCCAGCCAGGGGTAGGACTTGTCGTCGCGGTACTTCACGTTGAACCGCGGGTCGAACTCCTTGATCCAGGAGTACTCCAGCTGGAGGGCCTCCACCTCGGTGTTGACCACGGTCCACTCCACCGAGGCGGCGGTGGTGACCATGGTCGCGGTGCGGGGATGCAGGTTGGCGATGTCCTGGAAGTACGACGTCAGGCGGGAACGCAGGTTCTTCGCCTTCCCGACGTACACCACCCGTCCCCGGGCGTCCCGGAAGCGGTACACGCCCGGGGAGGCCGGGATGGAGCCCGGCGCAGGGCGGTACGTCGACGGGTCGGCCACCGCTCAACCCTACGTGGCGGGATGCCCCGGAAAGCACTGGACCGCTACGGTGGAGCCCACGGAAAGGGGGCTTCGCCGATGAGCAACGGTTTCGGGGGCCGTGTCGTGCCGGTGATCCTGTCCGGGGGAACCGGGACCCGGCTCTGGCCGCTTTCGCGGGAGCTCTACCCCAAGCAGCTGCTGCCGCTGCTGTCGGAGGTCAGCCTGCTGCAGCAGACCGCATGGCGGGTGCGCGGCGCCGGCTTCGCGCCGCCGCTCGTCGTCTGCAGCGCCGAGCACCGGTTCGTGATCGCCGAGCAGCTGCGCGACCTCGGCATCCAACCGCTGGGGATCGTGCTCGAGCCCTCCCCGCGCGACACCGCTCCGGCTGTCGCCGCGGCCGCCGAGCTGGTGGCGAGCCGCGACCCGGAGGCGCTGATGCTGGTGCTCCCCTCCGACCACGCCGTACACGACTCCGCCGGGTTCCGGACGGCGGTGCGCAGCGCGTCGGCCGTGGCGGCGGCCGGGCACCTGGTCACCTTCGGGGTCGCGCCGCGATCGGCGGAGACCGGGTTCGGGTACATCGAGCAGGGTGCCGCGCTGCCGGACCTGCCCGGTTTCCGGATCGAGCGGTTCGTCGAGAAGCCGGACGCGGAGGCCGCCGAGGGATTCCTGGAGGCCGGGCACTGGTGGTGGAACAGCGGGATGTTCGTCTTCCCGCCGCGGCTCTACCTCGACGAGCTCGCCGCACTCGAGCCGAAGATCGCCAAGCACGTCTCGGACGCCGTCGCGCAGGCCCGGCCGGACCTGGACTTCCTGCGCCTCGACGAGGAGAGCTTCACCGGCGCTCCGGCGATCTCGGTCGACCATGCGGTCATGGAGCACACCGACAGGGCCGCAGTGGTGCTGAGCGACTTCGACTGGAACGACGTCGGCAGCTGGTCCGCGCTGTGGGAGCTGGGCGAGCACGACGATGCCGGGAACGCGCTGCTCGGCGACGTGATCACCGACGGTGCCTCGGGCTGCTACCTGCGTGGTGACGGGGTGCTGGTAGCCGCGCTCGGCCTGCGCGACACCGTCGTGGTGGCGACCAAGGACGCGGTGCTGGTTGCCGACCGCAGCCGTGACCAGGACGTCAAGGCGATCGTGCAGCGGCTCAAGGAGCAGGGCCGGGAGGAGGCACTCAGCCACCGGACCGTCTACCGCCCGTGGGGCAGCTACGAGGCTCTCGACTCCGGCCCGGGCTTCCAGGTCAAGCACATCACCGTCAAGCCCGGGCACCGCCTCTCGCTGCAACGGCACAAGCACCGCTCCGAGCACTGGGTGGTCATCTCCGGGATGGCCGAGGTGACCCGCGGCAAGCAGGTGCTGACGCTGCGCGAGCAGATGTCGGTGGACGTGCCGGTCGGGGTCGACCACCGGCTGGCCAACCCCGGACCCGAGGTGCTGCACCTCATCGAGGTGCAGACCGGCAGCTACCTCGGGGAGGACGACATCGTGCGCCTGGACGACACCTACGGTCGGGCCAGCCGCAGGTCGCGCAAGGCGCGTCGCTGACCATTCCGGAGGTAGCGGGGCGCTCGGGGCGATGCACCCATGACGGCTCACGCAAAGAGACGAGCGGGGGGGTGATCCTGGCACCGGCGCCTTGCCGCTCGTCCGGTACGCCGATGTGATGAGGACACGGCCAGGGGGGACCGGTTCACCGAGACACATGGGGCTTGTCCGTTGGCGATGCACGGTGAGAACTCGAGGGCGTCCCGCGCCGCGGAGGTGGAACGCCTCGTCCCGGCGCAGCGACGGCAGCCGGTCGACGTCAGGGTCCTGCGCAGAGCCCTGCCGCGGGCGTACGCCCCGAGACGTGGCGGCTACCCCGTCGAGCTCGCCATCGTCCTGGTGGTGGACGCGCTGGTGGTCGCCGCCCTGCTGGGCGTGACGAGGTCCCTGTTCAGCGCCGCCACCGTCGCCGTCGCGGCGGTGACCTGGAAGCTGAAGGGGCTGTACCGGCCGCGGATCGGGCTCTCCCTGCTCGACGACCTCCCGGTGCTGGCCATCGGCCCGGTGATCGGGATCGGACCCGCCCTGGTGCTCACCCGTGGCTGGACGGCGGTGCACGCCGGCCTGGCGCTCGGCACCGCCCTCATCCTGGTCGCCGGGATGACCGTCGGCCGGGGGCTCGGCTACGCGGTGATCCGGAGCCTCCGGGCGCGCGGGCGGATCATGCACCGGACGCTCATGGTCGGCGCCGGCGCGCCCGCCTCGGCTCTCATCCAGCGGATCCAGGAGCACCCGGAGTCCGGGCTCCGCCTGGTCGGCACGGTGGCGGACCGGGTGCCGCGCGGGCCGTCGCCGCTCCCCCTGCTCGGCACCCCCCGCGAGCTCGCCGACGTGGTGCGTCGGGCCTGGGTCAGCGACGTGATCATCGGCTATGGAGGCACCTCGTCCGTCGACCTGCTCGACGTGATCCGGGCCTGCGACACCGTCGACACCGGCATCTACGTGGTGCCGCGGCTGTTCGAGCTCGACCAGGGCCGACGTGACGACCACATCTTCGGTCTCCCGCTGGTCCGGGTCAGGGGCCCGGCGCACCGGATGTTCACCTGGCGGCTGAAGCGCGCGTTCGACGTGGTGGTGGCCGGCCTCGGCCTGCTCGTGGCGGTTCCGTTGTTCGTGGCGGTCGCACTCGCGGTGCGGCTCGAGCTGGGGCCGGGAGTGCTCTTCCGGCAGGTCCGCGTCGGCGCGGGCGGACGGACCTTCTGGCTGCTGAAGTTCCGTTCTCTCCCGGAGGCCCCGCCGCAGCCGGACCAGGAGTGGGCGGTGGCTCCGGAGGGGCTCGGGCCGGTGGGCAGGTTCATCCGGCGCTACTCGCTCGACGAGATGCCGCAGCTGCTCAACGTGCTCCGCGGCGACATGAGCCTGGTCGGCCCGCGACCCGAGCGCCCGGAGTACGTCGAGCGGTTCTCCAGCACCATGCCGTGGTACCGGCACCGCCACCGGGTGCCCTCCGGGCTCACCGGGCTCGCCGCGGTGAACGGTCTACGCGGGGACACCTCGATCGAGGACCGTGCCCGCTTCGACAACTGGTACATCGACAACTGGTCGCTGTGGCTGGATGCCAAGATCATGGTTCGCACCGTCTGGTCGGTGCTGACCGGAGCCGGAGACTGACGTGGCGGGTCACGGCACCATCTGCGACTTCGACCTGCACGGGATCGTCGGCGTCCGGTTGCTCGACGCCACGTCCCGTGACGTCGCGACGGTGACCCGCCAGCTCGGGCCACTGCGCGGAGTCCTGGACCGGGAGCCGGACCTCACCGTCCGCTTCGTCGACCGGGCCACGTCGGAGCCGCTGACCTACGTCGGAGTGGGTAAGACCGGCTTCAACAGCGACGGCTTCTTCGTGCTGCGGGGCCGTCACGGGGTGCCCGGCCGGGCGCTGCTCCCCATGGCCGGGATCGGGGCCCGACCCCAGATCCTCTGCGAGCGCGCCCTGCCAGCCGTGCCGCACCTGCTCGCCCTGGTCAACCTGACCGCCCTCGCCAAGGGCGTGCTGCCGCTGCACGCCTCAGCCTTCTGCGCCGGTGACCGCGGGGTGCTGGTCACCGGCTGGGCGAAGAGCGGGAAGACCGAGAGCCTGCTGGCGGGACTCGGAGACGGTGTGCGCTACGTCGCCGACGAGTGGGTCTACCTCACGCCTGACGGCCGGATGTGCGGCGTGCCCGAGCCGATCCGGCTGTGGGCCTGGCACCTGGACCAGCTGCCTGCGGTGCTGCGCTCCCGCCCCCGGGCCGACCGCCTGCGGCTGGCCGGTTGGCGGGCGGCCGCGGCCCTCGCCCGGACGGGAGCGCGAGGCCGGCTGCCGGGGGCGGACCTGCTCCGGCGCGGGGCGGATCTCCTCGACCGCCAGGCCTACCTGCAGGTGCCGCCGGCCGAGCTCTTCGGCGCGGCTGCGATGCTGCCCACCGCCCGGCTGGACTCGGTGGTGCTGCTGCTCAGTCGGGAAGCGGACGAGATCACCGTCTCCCCCGCCGGCCCCCGTGAGGTATCCGGCCGGATGGCTGCCTCGCTCGCCGACGAGCGGGCCCCGTTCCTGGAGGACTACCGGCAGTTCCGGTACGCCTTTCCCGACCAGACGAGCCCGCTGGTGGAAACGGCTGCCGAGCGGGAGGCTCGTCTGCTCGGCGCCCTGCTCGACGGCCGGCCCGCAGCCCGGGTCGCGCACCCCTACCCGTGCGACCTGGCACAGCTCGGTGCCGCCGTACGCCGGGCGGCGCTGGACGTGCCCGCCGCGGGGCGGGTCCGGGACGAGGTGCCCGTCCGATGACCCCGGCGCTCCAGGTGGCGCTCGTCGGGGCCGACGGGGCGGGCAAGAGCACCATCACCCAGATGCTGGAGCGCGGTCCGGTGCCCTTTCCGGTCAAGCGGGTCTACATGGGTGTCAACCTCGAGTCCAGCTCGCTGATGCTCCCGACCACCCGGCTGCTGCTGGCCGTCAAGCGCGCCCGCGGCCGACGGCCCGATCTCGTGGCCGGCGCCCACCCGGTCGCGGTGACAGCGCACGCCCGCAGCCAGCGACTGGCCCGAACGGTCAAGGGCTCGGCCCGGCTCGGCGCGTGGGTGCTCGAGGAGTGGCTGCGTCAGCTGGTCGCCGCGGGCTACGGGCGACGTGGGTACGTCGTGGTGTTCGACCGGCACTTCTTCGCCGACTACTACCACAGCGACATCGCCCCCGCGCCGGACAGACCGGCCGGAGCCCGGCTGCACGGGTGGCTGCTTCAGCACGCCTACCCGAAGCCGGACCTGGTGGTCTGCCTCGACGCCCCCGGCGACGTGCTGTTCCGCCGCAAGGGCGAGGCCTCCGCGGCGTGGCTGGAGCAGCGCCGCCAGCAGTACCTCGGCCTCGGCGCCGTCGTCCCGGCGTTCGCCGTCGTGGACGCCGACCGCCCCGTCTCCAGCGTGTTCGCCGACGTTGTCGCCGCCATCGAGGCTCGACGGAAGGAGGCCGCATCGTGAAGATCCTGCTCGCCAGCCCGATCGACCCGGTGGCGCACGAGCGGCTGCAGCGCCACCACGACGTCCGGCGCCTCAACGGCACCGACCTGCGCACCGCGGGCGCCGACCGGGAGGTGGTGGTGCTGCGCAGTGGCGTGCTGCTGTCGGAAGAGGTGCTGTGCGCCGCCGATGCGCTCCGGCTGGTAGTCCGCGCCGGGTCCGGCGTGGACAACATCGACCTCGACTGCGCTCGCAGGCGCGGTGTCCGGGTGGTCCGCGTGCCGGGCATGTCGGCGCCACCGGTCGCCGAGTTCACCTTCGCGCTGCTGCTGTCCCTGGCTCGCAAGGTCACGCTGGCCGACCGCCTGGTGCGCGCCGGTCACTGGCCCAAGCCGGACCTCGGCGGCCCGCTGCTGCGCGGCAAGGTGCTGGGCATCGTCGGTGCCGGCAACATCGGCGGCGAGGTCGGCGCGCTGGCCGCCGCCTGGGGCATGGAGGTGCTCGGCTGCGTCGCGCACCCCTGCGACGCCGTCGCGGACAGGTTGTCCCGGCGCGGTGTCCGGCTCTGCAACTTCGACGAGGTGGTCACCTCCGCTGACTTCGTGACCCTCCACGTGCCGCTGGACGAGAGCACGCACCACATGATCGACAGCGCCGTTCTGGAGCGGATGCGCCCCGGTGCGTTGCTGGTGAACGTCGCCCGCGGTGGGGTGGTCGACGAGAAGGCCCTCTACGAAGCGCTGGCGGACCGCAGCACCGTGGCCGGTGCGGCGCTCGACGTGCACGAGACCGAGGGCGAGGGGACGGTGCCTGCGCTCGCAGAGCTGCCCAACGTGGTGCTCACCCCGCACATCGGGGCGATGGCCCTTGACGCCCAGCGGCTGATCGGCGAGCGGGTCGTCGATCTGGTCCACGCATACGCACGAGGAAGTCTCGACGAGGAGGTCCGTGATGGCGAGCACGTGGTTTGAGACGGCCGGCCCGACGAGCCGCGCCGACAGACGCCGGCAACGGCTGCGCGCGCAGCTCGGTTCGGACCGGCCGGTCGTCGCCGTCGGCGCGCACGACGCGATGAGCGCCCGGCTGATCGAGGCCCACGGGTTCGACGCCGTGTGGGTCAGCGGCTTCGGTGTCTCCGCGATGGCCTACGGGGTGCCCGACCTGAACCTGGTGACCATGACCGAGACGCTGGACGTCACCCGCAGGATCTGCGCGTGCACCGACCTTCCGGTGGTCGTGGACTGCGACAACGGCTACGGCGGGATCGGCAACGTGGTGCGCACCACCGTCGAGTTCGACAGGGCGGGTGTCGCGGCGATCTGCATCGAGGACAACCTGTTCCCGAAGCGGAACAGCCTCTACCAGGGCCAGGCCCACCGCGAGCTCGTGAAGGCGGCCGAGCAGGCGCGGCGGCTGCGTGCGGCCAAGGCCGCCCAGGAGTCGGAGAGTTTCGTCCTGATCGCCCGGGTCGAGGCGCTCATCGCCGGCCACGGCGTCGACGCGGCCTGCGAACGGGCGGTCGCCTACGCCGACGCGGGCGCGGACGCGATCCTGATCCACTCCAAGGACAAGTCGCTGTGGGAGATCGAGGCGTTCCTCGACCAGTGGCAGGGCACCGGTCTGAGCACGCCCCTCATCGCCGTCCCCACCCTCTTCCCCGACTACACCGCGGACCAGCTGCACGCCAAGGGCTTCTCGATGGTGATCCTGGCCAACCAGCCGATGCGGGCGGCCGTGCAGGCCATGGAGGACACGCTCGAGGTCCTCCGGGCCGAGGGCAAGCCCTCGGCCGCGGACCCGAGCATCGCCGCTGTCGACCACATCTTCGACCTGGTGCACACGCGCGAGGAGATCGAGCTGGAGGAGTCGGACGAGGTTGGCTGAGCCGCCGGCGGTCGTCATCGGCCTGGACAGCATCACCGGGCTGCAGAGCGCACGCATCCTCTCCGCCCGGGGCGTCCAGGTGCTCGGCGTGGTCGCCAGCCGCCGGCACTGGGGAGCCCGCACCAATGCCTGCGTGGAGGTGCTCGAGTCGCCGCTGCACGGCGAGGAACTGGTCCGCTGCCTGCTCGAGGCGAGTGGGCGGATCGGCCGCAAATGCGTCCTCGTGCCGTGCAACGACGCCAGCGTGGAGGCCGTGTCCCTGCACAGGGAGCGGCTCGCCGACCGGTTCCTGCTGGCACTGCCGCCGCACGAGATCGTCGAGCTGTTGATGGACAAGACTCGGTTCGCGCGGCACGCCGCGGAGCAGGGGCTCCCGGTGCCCCGCACGGAGGTGCTCGCCGGCCGCACCGATGCCGAGCGGGTGGCTACCGGGATCGGCTACCCGTGCGTGATCAAGCCGCCGCACAAGGCGCCGGGATGGCTCGCGCACACCAGCGCGAAGGCCCTCACCGTGCACGACGCCGGTGAGCTGCTGGCCACGTACGACGAGGTGGCCGGCTGGGCGCCCCGGCTGCTGGCCCAGGAGTGGGTGGAAGGGCCCGAGACCGGGCTGTACTCGTGCAACGCCTACTTCGGTGACGACGGCCGGCCGCTGGCGACCTTCGTGGCCCGGAAGATCCGGCAGTGGCCACCCCTGGTGGGCACCAGCGCCTCCGGTGAGGAGTGTCGCGACGACGAGGTCCGCGACACCACGGTCACGCTCTTCGGCGGGCTCGGGTTCAGGGGTCTCGCCTACCTGGAGATGAAACGCGACGTCCGCACCGGCCGTCTGGTGATCATCGAGCCCAACGTCGGCCGGCCGACGGGCCGGTCGGCGATCGCGGAAGCAGGCGGTGTGGAGCTGCTCCACACCGCCTACTGCGACATCGCGGGCCTGCCCTTGCCTCAGGCGCGCGAGCAGCGGTACGTCGGAGCGAAGTGGATCGACTTGCGCCGTGACCTGCAGGCCGCCCTGGTGGCTCGCCGCCAGGGAGCCCTGTCGCTGGCGGGGTGGGCCCGCTGGGTGCGTGGCGGCCCCAAGGCGCACGCGATCTGGTCGGCGCGCGATCCCAAGCCGTTCCTGGTGGACCTCGCGCACGCGACCGGGGTGGGCGCACACCGGCTCCTGGGCGCGTCCCGGCAGCCGGACCTACAGTTGAGCCAACCGGTAACGGCCGGGAGGGGAATGCCATGAGCGACGGCGGCGATGTCCTAGGGGTCCTGGGATGGGGGCTCCGCAGGTATGCCTGGGTGGTCGCCCTCTTCGTGCTCGGGGTCGGGGTGCTGCTCCCCTGGCTGCTGAACCGGGCGCCCACGCACTACGACGCCCAGGCCCAGGTCGGCCCCACCGACGTGCTGACCTTCAACAACCTCGACCCGCTCCCGCGGTTCGGCGAGTCCGTGTTCACCAACGGCGCGGTCGCCGCCACCATCCGGAGGTCGGTGGACCCGCCGCTGCCCGCCGGGGTGAGCGTGATCCCGCAGCGGGTGGAGCTGGTCGCCGCGCAGGACAACGTCGTCTTCATGGTCGTCGGCCACGGGTCCACCCCGCGGGCCGCCGCGAGGTACGCCAACCTGGCGGCCACGACGTTCACGGAGGAGCTCAACAAGTACGCCCACTCGGTCGGCTCCTTCGCGGTCCAGAAGCTCGCCCTCGCGCCGGCGGAGCCCGTGAAGCCGCTGCTGGGCAGCACGCTGGCCGCCCTGCTGGGGGTCGTCGCGGGCCTGCTCGTCGGTGTGGGGACGGTCGTCATGGTGTTGGCGGTCCGGCGACCCGTGCTCGACGGGACGAGCGCCGAGCAGGCGACGGGTGCCCGAGCCTTCGGGCGGCTGAGGCTGGCACGCTCGTCCCACGGCATGCGCGGCCTGCTGCAGCTGTGTCACCGGCTGCGGGCGGAGGGCAGCCCCTTGCTGCTGGTCGCCGGGTCGCAGCGGACAGCACGGCTTCGAAAGGCGCTGGTCAACGAGCTGGCCCGGCTGCTGTCCGAACGGCCGGTCACGATCATCGACGGGCCCGGCCAGTGGCAGATCGCGGAGCGTCCCGACTCCTCGCTCCTGCTCCTCGTGGTCCCGGAGGGCATCGGACACGCCGCGCTCGTGAGGCTGGCGGAGCAGTACCTGGACGGTGGTCCCTCCGGCGTGGTGCTGGTGCGCGGCCAGAGCCGGCGACCGTTCAGGTGGCGACCGATCCTGCTTCCCGCACGCACGCGCGTCGCGGTGGCGTCAGCCCCCGGCAAGAGGCACTCGGACCGTCACGTGGGGCTCTCCGCCGACGACTGAGGCTTCGGACGCGCGGCGCTCCCCCTCCACCACGTTGCGGGTCATGCCGATCAGGATCAGCACCATCCAGAAGAACTTGAACTCCATGCTCGAGAGGAAGAACACTCCGATGCACAGCCCGACCAGGGCGGAGAGCGGCGGTCCGCGGAGCGCGCGCGGAATGCGCAGCGCCTCGACGAAGCCAACGCCGAGACCGGCGAGGAAGAGCGCCAGGCCGGCCGCGCCGAGCTCGACACCGACCAGCAGCCACAGGTTGTGCGCCTGGTAGGAGCCCTGTGGACCCACCAGCACCCGGGCGCCCGGGACGGTGGCCTGGGTGGCGGCGTACACGTCAGGGAAGGTGCCCCAGCCGGCGCCCGGCCCGCAGTACCTCGTGCAGGCGGCCGCGCCCACCTTCCAGATGTCGGTCCGGCCCGAGGACGAGGCGGCCGACGAGAAGGTCCGCTCGGCGATGCCGGCGGGGTGGAACACCCAGATCACCGCGCCCAGCACGGCGGCCACCACGAAGGTGACCAGGATCCCGTTCCGTGCGGTGCGGGGGCCCGCCCAGGCCAGCACCAGGACCACCGCCGCCGCAGCGAGGGTGCCGGTCCGGGAGCCGGTCATCAGGATGCCGAGCAGCACCAGAGCCGCCACGAAGCCGTTCAGCGCGCGCCCCGAGCGCTGGGTGAACGCCCGGTGCAGCGCGATCACCAACGGCAGCAGCAGGGTGATCGACTCGATGTCCGGACCTAGCAGGTCGTTCCCGAACCGTCCGGTGGTCACCGTGGTCGGCAGTCCGGTCGTCTTGCCGCTGGGAAAGCCGCCGAAGAGGAACAGCTGCACCAGGCCGTAACAGACCACGGCCACGCCGCCGGCCAGCAGCCCGTTCTCAGTGCGGCGAAGCACCTGCCGGTCGGCTGGGCTGAGCACGGTGAGCACGTAGACCAGGACCAGGCTGCCCAGCACACCGAGGCCGCTGAGCGTCGCTCCCAGGTCGATGGTCCAGAGCGTGGTGGCCACGGCGGTGGCCAGGAACAGCAGCCAGATCGGCACCGACGGAGACAACAGCGGCGCACTGCGCCGGCCCAGCAGCAGCTGGAGGAGCAGCCCGACCCCGAGCAGCATGCCCACCACGGAGGACAGCGACGCGTACGGCGAGCCTCCCAGGGAGAGCCGCTCCCCGAAGGGGATCAGCGCGGCGAAGACCGGCAGCGCGATCCGCATCGGCTGCCGGAGGCAGGCGACGGCCAGCGCGATCCCGAAGGGTGCGGCGACCACCGCCACCACCAGCGCAGCACTCACCAGGTCCTCCTCAGTGGCTCGGGTCGTAGCCCGGGGCGATCACGTCCCAGTAGCGCGGCGTGAACGGCAGACCGCAGAGTGCATCGGGGGGAATCGTCCACAGCTGTCCCCTGCCTTCGGACTCGGTGTTCTCGAGCTTGAGGGCGGTGGTGCCACCGGAGTCACCGATGTAGAACCCGTAACGCTGCAGGGCGCGAGCGATGGCGAGCGCCTGCGCAGGCAGTCCGAGGGTCTCGAGGTTCACCGACGGCTTGATCCGCATCCGTAGCCCCTCCGGCGGCACGGCCGGGTCATGACCGTGGTAGCCCCCGTCGGAGCCGGTCATCGGGAACACGAACCGGCTCGACGCCTCCGGTCCGAGCGCCACCTTCACGACATGCTCGACCGCCCCTGCAGCCACCTCGTTGTAGGCGACCGCCATGGTGGCCCCGTTGTTGCCGCGGTGGGTTCCCCGGTTGCGGGGGTCGTCGGATCGGCCGGTCGCCACGCTCAGCCCGTTGGAGTCCAGGTAGGTCACCGTGCCGCCGCTGGCGGTCCAGGTGTCGTTCCAGGAGTGGTACCGGGCGTCCGTGAGCGCGACCACGTAGCCCTTGGCCACGTTGTAGATCGTCATGCTGTGGTCGTTGTTGTCGGCGGGCTCGGCGCTCACCGGTATCTGCAGGTGGTGCAGCTCCGGAGGCCCGTTGTCGACACCGGTCACGTCGTAGGTGGGGTCGGAGGGGCGGGCCCAGTAGATCGGCGTCCCCCAGTTGTTGTTGCCGGCCCCGGCCAGCACCAGGCAGCCCTTGCCGCTCTCCGGCGCGCTGCGCATGTAGTGCAGGATCTGGGCACCGTGCGGGTCGAGCGGAGCCCCGCGCGGCAGCGGGGTGTTCCACCAGGAGCTCGGCTCGAACGCCCGGTACGGCACCGGCTGGGTGTAGTACGGACGGGTGGTTCCGCGCGGGACCGCGACCGCGATGGCCACGGCCGCCGCAACCAAGGTGGCCACCGCGGCCGCCACGACGGCGCCCCGACGGACGGCCCGCCTGCGGACCGTCCTCCGGGCCGCTCTCCTACGCATACGACGTACCGCCACATCCCACCCCGCGGCAATCCCCAACAGGTCGTCCCTTTGTCCGACGACGACCCGGCCCCAGGCTGCCATGATATGGGCCGACGGTGCCCGTGCCTAGGCAGGAGAGAGCCGTGGATGCAGCTCCAGAGCCGCGTGTCAAGGTGCTCTCCGTCGTGGGTGCGGGGCGCAGCGGAACCACGGTGCTGGCCAGCATCCTCGGTGAGGTCGAGGGGTTCGTCGGCGCCGGCGAGCTGCGCTGGGTGTGGGAGCGGGGGGTGGTGGCCGGCCGACCCTGTGGCTGCGGGGCCGCTCCGCTTCAGTGCCCGGTGTGGGCACCGGTGATCACCCGGACACTCAGCGGTCTCGGACGGGCGGCCGGTTCCGTCGCGGTGGCGGACGTCGTGGCGGCTCAGCACGAGGTCGCGAGCTGGCGGCACTACGCACGGCTGCTGCGCACCGTGGACGGCGACGACCGCGGCTGGGAGGCGCTGCGGCTGGTCCGCGAGGTGACTGGCTCGGCGTGCACGGCACTGGCCACCACCACCGGAGCGCGGGTGCTGGTGGACACCTCGAAGCGGCCGGCCGACACCGCCGTCCTGGCCGGGATACCCGGTGTCGACCTCTACGTCCTGCACCTGGTGCGCGACCCGCGCGCCGTCGTGCACTCGTGGCGGCGCGCCAAGGAGTACACCGCAGGCGGACGAACCAGCACGATCGGGACGCGTGGGCTGGCGGCCACCGTGCGCCGCTGGACCTCGAACGGGCTGTCGGCAGAGGCGCTGCGCCTGCGGCTGCCCGCCTCACGGTGGCTCTTCCTGCGCTACGAGGACTTCGTGGCCCGGCCCCGCCCGGCGGTGGAGAGGATCCTCACCCACCTGCGCGAGCCGGGGCCGGCGCCGTTCACCGACGACCACACCGTGGTCCTGCGCCCCAACCACATCGTCGCGGGCAACCCGAGCCGGTTCGTCACCGGCCCGGTCGAGATCCGCGCCGACGACGCGTGGCGGCGGGCCATGCCCCGCCGTGACCAGCGGCTGGTGGGCCTGATGACCCTGCCGCTCGCGCTCCGCTACGGCTACCCTCCCTTCGTGCAAGGAGGTGCCCGATGAGCGGTCGCCTGCCAAACCTGCTGGTCGTCGGGGTGCCGAAGGCCGGCACCGGCTCCCTGTTCGCCTACCTCACCCAGCATCCGGACGTCTGCGGGGCGGACGAGAAGGAGGTGGGGTACTTCAACTTCTTCAACCCGCGCCGGAAACAAGGGGCGCCACCGCCGCTCGACGCCTACCGGGCCCACTTCGCGCACTGCACCGGCGAGCGGTACGCCGTCGAGGCCACCCCCACCTACTCCTATGGCGGGCGGCCGGTCATCGACGCGATCCGCGCGACGCTGCCGTCGGTGAAGGTGGTCATCTCGCTGCGTGACCCGGTGCAGCGGCTCTGGTCGGCGTACACCTTCCAGCGCGAGCTCGGCAACGAGCAGCGCACCTTCTCCGCCTACCTGGACGCCTGCGAGCGACGCAACCGGGACGGGAGCGACCTGGTCCCCCGCGACCACCACCACGGCCTCTACATCGGCTACTACGCCGACTACGTGCCACTCTGGCTCGACGCGTTCGAGGAGGACATCAGGGTGGTGTTCGCTGACGACCTCGCCGGCCGCCCGCAGGCGGTGGTCGGTGACCTGCTGCGCTGGCTGGACCTCGACGACTCCGTGCCCCTCGACCTGTCCTTGCGCAACCGCACCCACCACCCGAGGAGCACCCGGGCGGCCCGGCTGGCGTACTCGGTCAAGCGCGCGGGTGATCGCTGGGGGCTGCTGCCAGGCAGCCTGCGCGGGCGGCTGCGGAGGATGTACCTGCGCGCGAACGAGGGCCACCCTCCGGAGGAGATGGCCGACGACGACCGCCGGCGCGCGGAGGCCCTGTACCGGGAGTCCACGGAGCAGACCGCCCGGGCGCTGGCCGCGCACGGCTACACCCGCCTTCCCGGCTGGCTTCGGGCCGGCGCAGCCGCCTGAGCAGTCAGCTGATGAGCCGTCCGAGCACCGGGATGCGGGCCAGCTCGGGGAAGGTCTCCCGCAGCTGCAAGGCCCGCCGGCTCCCGGCCAGCACCGCGACGGAGACCACGATGGCCGCGGCGATGCTGGGCACCACCCCGGGCGAGACGATCAGCTGGAAGGCCCACAGCACCCCCGCCCCGGCGGCGATTATCGCGTAGCACAGCCAGGCCTCGCGGTCGATGAAGCGAGTCCCGATCGCCGCGCGTAGCGCCCACTGGTTGAGCGCGTTCTGGGTGACCAGAGCCACGCAGTTGGCCACCGCCACGCCCAGGGCACCGAGCTGGGGCGCGAGCACCAGGCACAGCCCGATGTTCAGCGCGGCGACGGTGACGTTCACGCCGACCAGGTACCGGATGCGGCCGCACACCTGCAGCGTGTAGGCGTTGAACCCGAGCGCGACGTTGATGTAGTAGCCGACCGACAGCACCGCCAGGATGGTCGCCGACGATGCGTAGCGTTCGCCGAACAGGGTCACCGTGGTGGACGGCGCCAGCGGTCCGGTCAGCGCGAAGATCGGGAAGGTCCACACGGCGACGAACGCCGCGGTGTGCCAGTAGCTGTTCCGCAGACCGGCCGTGTCGCCGCGGGTGTGGAACCGAGCCACCACCGGCAGGAACAGGGTGACGAAGGACGCCATCACCGCGGTGTTGAGGCGGGCGGGGTTGAACACCGCGCGATAGTTCGCGACCTCGGTGATCGGGTTGGACAGCCCGAGCACGAAGACCCCACCGACCGTGAACGACAGCAGCGCCAGCTCGCCGGTGATCAGCGGGAACGAGAACTCGAAGACGTCCTTGTACGGCACCACGATCCGACGCGGGTGCAGCTCCTTCCACAGCCCCTGCTCCCGGAGCGCAGCGATGAACAGCACGACGTAGAGCAGGATGCCGGCGAGCGAGGCCAGGACGTACCCGACGGCCAGGAACGTGACACTGGCGCCGGTGGCCGCGAGGACCAGCACCACGACCAGCCGCAGGCCCGGCGCCATCAGGAACTTGCGGAAGAAGATCGCGGTGGGCTTGCTGAATACGGCGAACAGTGACACGAAGACCTGGTCCAGCGCCTCCAGCGGCGACAGGAACACCAGGATCAGCAGCAGGCCCACGGCCTTGTCGCTGTTCAGCGCGGAGCCGACGAGCGCGCCCGGGAACAGGGAGATCGCGGTGATGCACAGCGCGCTGGTGACAAAGATAGTGCCGATGGTGAGGACCAGCGCCCCGAACATCCGCGGGTAGTCGTGTTCCTCCTCGTACTTCGCCATGAACCGGCTGAGCAGCCGGCCCTGCCCGAGGCTGAGCAGCACCCGGGCGGCCGCGGCGAGCGCGAGGGCGTAGGCGAACGCGCCGTAGTCGGCCTTGGTCAGCACCCGGACCAGCACCACCGAGGTGGCCATGCTCAGCAGCAGCGAGAGCACCCGGCCCACCACCAGCAGGGCGGACCCGCGGATATGTCGCTGCTGCTCCTCCCGGCTGGCCCGCCCCGGCGCAGTCTGCTCAGGAGAGGGTCCGCCCCTGCGGGAGGGTCGCGTGCCTGACCCTGTGCTCATCCACTGCTCCCCGGAGAGAAGGCCTGTCCAGCACTCTAGGGGCCTCTCCGGGCGCCGTCCTACGCCGAATGGCTGAGATCCGGGCTGCCCGGGAAGGTGTACTGTCCAAGGCCTGGAGGGTCCGGGGAGGCGGTCGTGCGTCTGCTTCTGGGGGGGCTGCTGCTCTGCGTGGTGGCGTTCGTGGTGGCGCTGCGCATGGGTGCCACCGGCGCGACCGACCCCGTCCACGAGGACAGCGGGAGGCCGGCGCGGCCGGTGCTGGTGGCCCACGACAGCTCGGGTCTGCACCACTCCGGCGTGATCCAGGGGGCGCCGGTGATCGGCCTGCCGGGGCACCGCGGCACGTCGTACTCCTTCGACAAGCGGGGATCCTGGGTGGAGGTGCCCTCGACAGGGGCCATCAACCCGGGTCGTAGGCCGTTCAGCGTCTCGGCGTGGGTGAGGTTCAGTGCCACGCCCGAGGGCAGCCAGACCTTCGACATCGTCCGCAAGGGTCTGTCCTTCACCAGGACCGGCGAGTTCAAGCTGGAGATCATCCGCGACGGGCTGGTGCGGTGCACGACCAAGGACGTGGAGGGCCGGCGGGCCCGCATCAGTGGACCGGGACACCCGGTGACCGACGGGCACTGGCACCGGATCGGCTGCTCCCGGGCAGCGACCTCGTGGACGGTGCACGTGGACCGCTGGTCGGAGACCGAGGCCGACCGGCTCGGAGACATCTCCAACACGATGCCGCTGTCGCTGGGCTCGAAGTACGGCCTCGAGGACATGCCCGAGGGCCGCCTCGACGACGTGCGGCTGCGCATCGGCGGCAGGACCGTCGGCCATTGGGAGCTGGACGAGAAGCCTTCCCGGTAGCGCCCTACCCGCGGTGCCAGTACTCGGGCAGCCGTACGCCGACCTGGGCCAGCTGCCCGGCGAGCCGGGCGTCGTGCGGCCGGTAGAACTCCTCGAGCCGGAGGCGTAGCGGTGCCGGCATCCCCGCATCCGCAGGCGCCCGGTTCGCCGCGTAGTACACCCGCCGCAACGTGCGCTTGAGCTGCTGGTGCTGGTGGAAGAACGCCTCAGCGCGCCGGTTCACCCCGACGGCGGCCTTCTGGAGGGATTTGTGGCGGTACTGCTGCGTCTTGTTGTCCACCTCGAAGGCGAACCTGTCGACCGGAGCCGCGTCCAGGCCCAGCCACTCGCACACCGAGCGGACCACCGTGGCCGGGTCGGCGACCAGCTCCTCGAAGAGCACCACCTTCAGCCGCTCGCCGAACCGGTCGTGCCACGCGTCCCACCACTGGGCGTAGCAGCCGCCGCCCAGCCCCCAGAACGGCTGGTTCTCCACCGTGCCGTCGACGCCCTGGGCGTGCAGCTGCTGGCACCGGTCGAGGTAGGCGGCGAACGTCATCTCCTGCGGGATGCGCATCCGGCTCTTCACGAACCCGAACCAGGACCAGCAGCGGTCCGCCGGCGACCGCAGGCTGACGAGCACGCGCACGTCCGGGCAGGTGCGGTCGAGGCCCTCCGCCAGTGCGGCACCGCCGTAGAAGTAGCCGGGGGTCGCCTCCAGCGCGTAGACCCGGTCCACGCAGCCCGCGAAGTGGGTGGCGTACTCCTCCACCGGACCGAGCGGCTCCCCGTAGCGCAACGGCGTGAAGTAGCGCAGCTCCTTGACGTCGGCGGTGCCGATGTCGGGGTGCTGGCCCAGGTAGTGGAACAGCGAGGTGGTGCCGGCCTTGCTCACCCCGGCGATGACCAGGTTCGGCAGCCGGCCGCTGCGCGGTTCCCCCACGGTCACGCCCGCCCGTCGTACCGGGGGCCACGGAGCAGCGTCCAGGCGCGGCGCACGTCGTCGAGCGAACGTCCGTGCTGCACGGTGCGCACAGCGTCGGCGACCCGCACGGCACGCCGGGAGCGGACCCTGGCCAGCACGCCCTCCAGGTGGGCCAGCCGGGTCGCCAGCTCCTCCCCGTCACCATCCAGCAGAGCGCCCTCCGGCAGCGCGCCGGCCGGCCGGGCGGCGAAGCTGAGCCGGTCCTGCCACCGCAGCCGCCGCCTGGCCAGGGCCACCCCGTCGACCAGCCAGCCGGCGCCCTCGGTCGGCCGCTCCCGAAGCTCCGGGTCGAGGGTCTGGTAGCCGAGGAAGCCTGCCAGCGCGGCCACCCCGTCCAGCGCCTGCCGGTCCTGCTCGCGGAGCTCCCGGACCCACTGCACCGCGCGGCCGGCGTCCACCGGGTCCCGGGTGATCGTCCTCCCTTCCGCCGCCCGGGGGGCGCCCTTCTCGCGCTGCACCCGGTGGTGCTCCAGCACGTCGGGATGCCACGGCTCGCCCAGCCAGTCCAGCAGCTCGCGGAGCACCGGCTCACCCTCGAGGACCAGGTCCTCGTAGCGCAGCAGCACGAACCGGTCGCCGAGCTCGGACCCGGCCCGCACCAGCCGCACGTTGGTGTCGCTCCAGTACGCCAGCGCGTCGGCGAACCCGTAGTGGAACTTCGCCCGCAGCGACGATGCCACCGCCCCGGGGTGGCGGACCAGACCGACGAAGACCGCGTCGGGGAAGATGCGGGACATCTCGCCGACGTGCTCGGTGTGGAACGGCGTCTTCTCCCCCCACCGCGGCTTGCCCTGCTCCGCGGCGAACCGCTGGAACAGGCCGGAGTAGAACTCCCGCAACCGCGCGTCGAACTCGGCCTCCGTCCAGCCGAGCCGCTCGTACCAGTCCTTGCCGAACTTCCACCCCGGGATGTCCTTGGCGGCGCGCAGGCCGCCCATGAACCCGGTCTCCGCGCCGATCGCGATGTGCGGGTGGCTGTCCAGGATCAGCCGAAGCAGCGTCGAGCCGGAGCGCATCGAACCGACCACGAAGACCGGTCCCCGCGGTGTCGTCACGACGCCCGCCGCGCCGTGCGCACAGCCGCGCGGGCCAGCTGGTAGACCGGCGCGGTTCGCACGGGTAGGTACGCCCTCGCGGACTTCACGCGCAGCTCGGCCAGCGTGTTGCCGCGGTAAAGGCCGACCCGGGGGACGGCGTACGGGCCGGTCGCCTCGCGCCGCTCGGGGAGCGTGAACGCGTGCCGGTAGCCGGCCGCCTCGGCCGCGCGCCGCACCACCGGGTTGTGCCGCCCGCGCGGGTAGGCCAGCAGCGGCACCGGCCCGCCGAGCAGCGTCTCCAGCAGCAGCCGGCTGTCCCGCAGGTCCCGCACGCACTCCTCGAAGCCCAGCGCGGTGAGGTCGGCGTGCGCATAGCTGTGCGAGCCGAACCGGATGCCGGCCTCCTGCATCTCGTGCACCTGGTCCACGGTCAGCGTCTCCAGCGAGCGTCCCTCTGGCGGGGTGTCCACCCAGTCCGGTGGCCGCTCGTCCCCGGTGAGGGTGCGGGCCACCAGGAAGACCGTGGCCGGAAGGCCGGTCCGGCGCAGCACCGGGAACGCGTGGTCGTACAGCCCGCGGAAGCCGTCGTCGAAGGTCAGCGCCGTCTCCCCCGCCGGCAACCGCCCGGACCGGTCCAGCCTGCCGACCGCCCGGTCGAGCGGCAGCACGTTCTTGCGAGCCGCCAGCCACGCGCACTGCTCCGCGAACGATCCGGGGTCGGTCGCGAGCGGGGAGGCCCAGCCGGGCCCCACCTCGTGGTAGCACAGGATCGTCACCGGCAGCCCTCCTCCAGCCGTGTGTACAGCTCACCGACCGCGCGAGTGGTGGCGGCGCCGGAGAACCGTTCCACCGCCCGGCGCCGGCCGGCCCGGCCCATCCTCCGCCGCAGGTCCGGGTCGTCGAGCAGCTTGCGCAGCGCACCGGCCAGCTCCTGGGGCGACCGCGCCGGGATGACGTACCCGCTGACCCCGTCCTCGACCAGCCTGGCGACGTCGCCGACGTCGGTGGCCACGACGGGCAGCCCCGAGGCCATCGCCTCGAGAACGGCCAGCGGCATCGCCTCCCACCACGACGGCAGGCAGAACACGTCGCCCTCCGCGTACGCGGCGGGCATCTGGTCCGGAGGCCGGGTGCCGAGCAGGGTTGCCCGGCCCCGCGCCGCGGCGCGCACCTGCTCCGCGGCCTGCGGTCCCTCGTCAGGGGTCCCGCCCAGCAGGAGCAGCTCGTGCTCCAGCCCTTCGTCGGCCAGCATCCGCGAGGCGCTGAGCAGGTCGAGCACCCCCTTGCGCGCCGTGAGCAGGCCGACGTAGAGGACGCGCGGCACCCGGTCGACCGGAGGAGCGGGCCGGAACCGGTCGGTGTCCACACCGTTGTCGACGAGACTCACCCGTTGCGGTCCCAGCACGTTCGCGAGGGAGCGGCAGCCCGCCTCCCAGACCGCGACCACCCGGTCCGCAGGCCACAGGGCGAGGCGCGTCATCAGCCTGGCCCTGCGGGTGGTCAGCCAGGTCTCGATGTTGCCGCCGTGGGCGTGCACCAGCACCGCGCACCCGCGGAGCCGGGCGGCGAGCCCGAGGAGTCCGGCTCTCAGTACGGTGACCGTCGGTGCCAGCGCGGAGTTGAGGTGCACCACGTCCTGGTCCCGGGCGGCCCGCCACACCCGCACGGCGTCCACCAGGGTGCGACGCAGGTTGCCCAGGGTGGGCCTGCCGCCCTCCGGGGTGCCGTGGTGGGCGACGTTGAGGAAGGTGATCTGGTGCTCGTGGGCCAGGTCACCCGTGCACAGGACCTCGAGGAACGCGGCGATCCCCCCGCGGTCGGGAGCGCCCTTCCCCACCAGCAGCACGCGGCTCACTCCACACCGCCGGTCACGCTTTCGCAGGCCAGCCGCTGGTAGGCGTCGAACAGGCCGTCGGCCTCCGCCAGCAACCTACGGGCGCGCGGCCGCTGCAGGTGCTCGCGGATGTCGCGCTTGCCCTCCTCCCGCTGTGCCGACGGCCGGCCCACGTGCGTCTCGACCAGCTGGCCGTGGCACTCCCGACGGTTCATCTCCTCGACCAGCGCGAACGCAGCGGCCTGGTTCTCAGCCGTCGGCTCCCACGGGGTGAACGAGGTGCCGAACCGGTCGTTGACCGTCGTGACCACCGCGCCGAAGTCGGCGACCACCTCGTCGAACAGCCCGACCACGAACCCGGCCCTGGCCCGCCAGGCGGTGCGGTAGAAGTCGAGGTACTCCCGCAGTGCGTCCTCGACGGTGATCGTCGGCCGCCGGACCAGGTAGGAGGCGACCGCGTCGGCGGGCTTCCGGATCAGCACCACCGTGGGCAGGCCGTACCTCACCGCCCGCAGCACGTGCGGCGCGCCGTGCAGGTGCCGGCCGATGCGCACCGCGGGCCCGTTGGCGACGACGAAGGCAGCGACGGCGAACGTGTTGCCGGAGCGGAGGAAGCCCTCGATGACGATGTCGGTGTCCGGCCGGGCGAGGGTGACCCGCTTGTCCGCTCTCAGCAGCATGGCCGCGTCCCAGACGTACGGCGCGCGGATGAGCGGTCGCCGTACGTGATGCCTGGCGCGGTCGAGAACCCCAGGGACCCCCACGAGCGTCACCGTACAGCGCCGCCGACCCGTGCTCTAGACCACCGATGGAGCAATTCCGCGCGCATCGCCACACATCGATCCGCCCTGGTTCGCGGGTGGCCTGGCGGGTGCGAGCATCCGGTAGCAGACGAAGGGGGCCGCGGTGCGCGAACCAGAGCTCGTGACCGTCGTGGTGCCGGCGAGCAACGAGGAGGGGTCCATCGGCGCGTGCCTGAGGTCGGTGCGCGAGCAGGACTATCCCGCGCTGCAGATCGTGGTGGTCGACGGTGCGTCCACCGATGCCACGGTGGCGGAGGTCCGCGCGCAGCTGGCCGCCGACCCTCGGATCGAGCTGGTCTGCAACCCGCGGAGGAACATCCCCTCGTCGCTGAACCTGGCGCTGGGCCGCGCCCGGGGCAGATGGCTGGTCCGGGTGGACGCCCACTCGACCGTACCGCCGGGTTACGTCCGCCTCGCGGTGGAGCGGCTGCGCGAGGGCCGGTGGGGCGGTGTCGGCGGGCGCAAGGACGGGATCGGGCGCACTCCCGCCGGGCGGGCCATCGCCGTGGCCATGGCGAGCCGGCTCGGGGTGGGCAACTCGACGTACCACTTCGGGACGACGCCGCAGGAGGTCGACCACCTGCCGTTCGGCGCCTACCCGGTCGAGGTGCTCCGCGGGATCGGCGGCTGGGACGAGACGCTGACCGCGAACGAGGACTTCGAGCTCGACTACCGGCTGCGCGCGGCCGGGCAGCGGCTGCTGTTCGAGCCGCGGATGGCGATCCGGTGGCACTGCCGCCAGTCGCTGCCGGACCTGTTCCGGCAGTACCGCCGCTACGGACGCGCGAAGGTGGACGTGGCCTGGCTGCACCCGCGCTCGCTCCAGCCGCGTCACCTCGCTCCGCCGGCGTTCGTGGCCTACCTGGCGCTCGGCCTGCTCCTGAACCTGCGCCGCCCGGGACGGCTGCTGCTGATGCTGGCGCCCTACCTGGCCGCACTGGGCGTCGAGTCGGTGCGCGCCGGCAGGCAGCTGGCGAGGACGCAGGAGCGGATCTGGCTGCCTGGCGCGTTCGCGGCGATGCACCTCGGCTGGGGTCTCGGCTTCTGGTCAGGAGTACGACGGACGCTGCCGACCCACCTGCGTCAGCCGGGCCGCACCTCGCCGTGGTCGACCTCGACCTGGACCGACGGCAGGGGGGCGGAAGCCGGCCCGCGCACGACCGACCCATCCTTGATGGAGAACTCACTGCCGTGACACGGGCAGATGATCACGCCCTGCCGGACCATCGTCACCAGGCACTGCTGGTGGGTGCACACAGCCGAGAACGCCTTGTAGTCCCCCTTGCTTGGCTGGGTGACCACGATCTGCTGGCTCGCGAGGATCTTGCCGCCGCCCACGGGCACCTGGCCGGCCGCGATCAGCGGTTTCGGGCGCTTGTGGCGCTGATGGCCGGAGCCGCCTCCGGAGCCGCCGTCGGAACCGCCACCTGAGGGTGCCGACGGTCTGGCGTGGGTCTCCGGGGGCGAGCCCGCCGCTCCGCAGGCGGAGACCAGCGGGAGGGCGAGCCCGGCGACGGCGCCGCCTCGCAGGACGGACCGGCGGCTGGGCGCGTCGCGACGCTGGTCCTGTTCGTCTTCCATGTCGCGAAGGTACCCAGCAGGTCTGAGAAACCCCTTAACCGAGAAGGGGTGCCAGGAACTGCCCGGTGTAGCTCTTCTTGTTGGCCGCGACCTGCTCGGGCGTGCCCTCCGCGACGACCTTCCCACCGCGGTTGCCGCCCTCCGGGCCCATGTCCACCAGCCAGTCCGCGGTCTTGATCACGTCCAGGTTGTGCTCGATGACCAGGACCGTGTTGCCCTGGTCGACAAGCCGGCCGAGCACGAGCAGCAGCCGGCGGATGTCCTCGAAGTGCAG
>DASSKA010000118.1:0-6484 GCA_035690905.1 Nocardioidaceae bacterium
GGAGCCCTGTCAAGATCCCGTCTCGGCGGCGGGGCATCCTCGCCAAACGGGAACCTCGGGACGGGTGGGCTCCCTACACTCCCGTCATGGGGTCGGTGGGCTTTCGATCTGGAGGGGGGCGTCAGCGCGGCGGCCCCTCCGCGGTCGTGCTCACCGGCGCCGGCTGGGTGGTCGGGATCGGGGTCACGGTGCTGATCCTGGCCACGCCGTACCTGCAGTTCGGGTACCGCAGCTCCTCGCTGCACCTGGTGCTCGAGTCTGTCGACGGCCTGGTGGCGCTGCTGCTGTCGTACCTGATCCACGGGCGGTCGGCCCGCAGCCGCCGGCTGCAGGACCTGCTGCTCGCGCAGGGTCTGCTGATGCTGGCCGTGGCCAGCCTGGGACTGGCGTTCCTCGGTGAGGCGCTGGGCGAGCTCGGCCCGCAGGCCGTCGACGTCTGGCTGCCGCTGGTGCTGCGGCTGGCCGGCTCGCTGCTGATCGCGGCGGCCGCGCTGACCGGGGGGCGCCGAGTGGTCCGTCGGGTCGGGCTGCAGTGGACCCCGTGGCTGGTGGTCGTGCCGGTGGTGCTGGTGCTGTGGCTGGAGCGGCACGGGCTGCCGGTCGCGCTGGACCGGAACCCGCCGCTGTCCGCGCAGCACCCGGTGATCACCGGCCACCCGGCGCTGCTCGCTGCGCAGGGCCTGGGCGCGCTGTGCTTCGTGATCGCGTCGGTGGCGTTCACGTTCCAGGTCGCCGATAGCGGCGACGAGCTGCTGCGCTGGCTCGGGCCGAGCTGCGGGCTGGCGGCGTTCGCGCGGATCAACTACGAGCTGTTCCCGTCGCTGTACAGCGACTGGTTCTACACCGGGGACGCACTGCGGACGCTGAGCTACCTGCTGCTCCTGGTCGGGTCGGCCCGGGAGATCGGGGAGTACTGGTCCGCGCAGGCCCGGGTCGCCGTGCTCGAGGACCGCCGCCGGCTGGCGCGCGAGCTGCACGACGGAGTGGTGCAGGAGCTCGGGTACATCCGACTCGAGGCGCACGACGTGACGCCCGGGCTGCGCGAACGGATCATCGATGCGTGCGACCGCGGGCTCGACGAGGCCCGGGCCGCCATCGCCACCCTGGGCCGCGGCGCGGACGAGCCGCTCGCCGTCGTGCTGCACAAGGCGGCGCGGCAGATGGTGGAGAGGTACGGCGGGCGGCTGGTCGTCGACCTGGACCAGTCGATCACCGCGAGCGCTGACCAGCGGTACGCGCTGGTGCGGATCACCCGTGAGGCGGTGTCCAACGCGTTGCGGCACGGCCGGGCCGCCCGGGTCCGGCTGCGGCTGGTCTCCGAGCAGGGCCAGCGGGTGTTGATGCTCGAGGACGACGGGACCGGGTTCGACCTGTCCTCGCCGTCGACTGGTTATGGGCTGACCAGCATGCGCGAGCGGGCCGCTGGGCTGCCCGGCGCGTTCACGATCGATTCGGAGCCTGGACAGGGGACCGTGGTGGGGGTGGCGTGGTGACGAATGCTGAGTCGATGGGCGGGCCGATGCGCGAGGGGCCGATCCGGGTGGTGGTCGCCGACGACCATCCGCCCACGCGGGCCCGGATCCGGCGGGCCCTCGAGCAGGGCGGCTGTGAGGTGGTCGGTGAGGCCAGGACCGCCGAGGAGGCGGTCGAGCTGGTCGCATCCGCGGCGCCCGGGGTGGCACTGCTGGACATCCACATGCCCGGCAACGGGATCCACGCCGCCCAGGAGATCGGCCGGACCACCCCGTCGACGGCGATCGTGATGCTCACCCAGTCCAACGAGGACGACGACCTGTTCGACTCGCTGCGGGCCGGAGCGGTCGGGTACCTGCTGAAGGACAGCGACCCGGCGCTGCTCGCCGACTCACTGCGCCGGGTGCTCGCCGGCGAGGCGGCGATGTCACCAACCTTGGTGGCTCGGATCATGGAGGAGTTCCGAGCCCCCACCAGGCCGCGCTTCCTCCGTCGTACCTCTGTCGCGGCGAGGCTCAGCCCGCGCGAGTGGGAGGTCATGGAGCTGCTCGCCGAGGGACTCACCACCGAGCAGGTCGCCCGCCGGCTGTTCCTGTCACCGACGACGGTGCGGGTGCACGTGTCCGGGGTGGTCAAGAAGCTGCGGGTCAAGGACCGGGAGAGCGCGTTCAAGGTGCTGCGCGGAGAGTGACCTTGCCCGTGTCACGCCGGAGCCCCGCACCCTGGGTGTCACTGCGGGGCTCCGTCGTCTCTCTGGAGGAGATTGCGGGCTCGTGCGCGCAATGTGCTTGGAAGGTGACCGGCGGGACATTCAGAATCCTGAACGCTCTGAGCCGGCTGGCCCCGGGACGCCCGTACAAAGTGGTGCACGTGGTACCCGACACGCCGAGGTTGGGGTACCAGGCGAACCATTCTGTCCTCACGTGACCGCGCGGCTGCACAGATAATTTCCAGACTGCTGTCCCGCGTGCCACCAGACGACAGTTTGGAAATTTGCTGGCTCCTTGCACGCCGGAGCCCCGCAGCCTGGCGTGACTGCGGAGCTCCGTCATCGCTATGGAACTACTTGAGCTTGAAGTTGGCCTGCAGCTTCGAGCCGTCCTGGGTCGTCATCGTGACGACGTAGCAGTCACCGGCAACCTTCGGCGTCTGCCAGTTCTGGATGAACTGGCCAGCCGTGGTGTCGTAGCGCAGGCTGGTCCCGCCGGTGCTGGTGACCTCGATGGCATCGGTGATGGCGGAAGTCCCTGGGCAGGTCACCTGCTGCTGCTTCAAGCTCGCCACCACGGAAGTGTCGGTGAGCTCGTGGTCGGAGAACACCTCGAACTTCAGCGGTACGGTGCTGCCACCCTTCACCGTGTTCCAGACACCGCTCATGTCCACCGGTGCGTAGAAGCCCTTCAGCGTCCACTTCAGCACGGAGTAGCTCAGGGTCTTGGTGTCGCTCAGTCCTGCGCCATTGGTAGCGGTCGCCGTGATGGTGTGATCCCCGACGGCTCCAGGGTCATCAGCGCCGGTCACGACGCAGCTGGCGCCGGAGGCATCGTCGACGGCGGAGCAAGTGGTCGGAACCTTGGGAACCGAACCCCAGTAGTAGGCGCCCCCAGCGACGACTTCCACTCCGTCGACCGGATCGAACGCGATGTCCGTAGGCGCGGTCTTGTCGATCTTGAAGCTGCGCGAAGCACTACCCGCGGGGGCGGTGTTGCCGGCGGCGTCCGTGAACACCGGGCTGTTCACCACGACGTCGGCACCCTCGCCGCTGCTTGTCTCGCTTGCCGTTTGGGAAGCGGGACCAGCCAGAGCGTCGGTGGCCTTGAACTGCACCTCGACATCGGAGGTGTACCAGTCGTTGTCGCCGAGGGTGCCCGTCACAACCTTGTCGTAGGTGACGTCCGGGGCAGTCTTGTCGAGGTTGACGTACACCGTCGTGCCTGCACTCGGGTTCCCGGCGTTGTCCCAGCAGTAGCCGGTCACGGTCTGGCTGGCGCCTTCGGTGGACACGGTGACCGGGTCACTGCAGGCCGCGAAACCGCTCGGACCGTTGTCGCCGTGCCCAGCGAACGTGACCTTCACGTCGCTGTTGTTCCAACCCGCCGTGTTTGGTTCCGGGTCCAGGGTGTACGTCGGTGCGTTCGGTGCGTGCGCATCGCGCTTGATCGTGACGGTTGTCGGCGCGGTCATTCCGCCGGCGCTGCTGGCCGCGCAGGTGTACGTGGTGACGTCCTGGTCGGAAGTGATGGTCTGGTTCTCGCAGCCGGTGGTGGTCAGCGAGTTCGGTGAATCGGCGTCGCCGACCTTCCAGGTCAGCGAGACGTCGCCCGTGTACCAGTCGTTCGCGCCGTTCGGAGCCGCCGGGTTCAGGGTGTAGCTCACGCTCGGTGCGCTCGGGTCGACGATGTTGTAGGTCACCGACGACGAGGCAGTCAGCCCACCCTTGTCGGTGTAGCTGCAGCTCGCGGTCTGGGACCCGATGCCGTCGCTGGCGTACTTGCCACTGACCGTGCTCAGCGTTGCTGCGAACGAGCTGGTGCCGTCCTCGGCGTCGGTGACCACGCAGGTGGCCGCCGGGACGCTCCCCTTGTTGTAACTGGCCCCGCCGGTCACCCCACCTATGGAGACCGAGGGCGCGGTGTTCGCTGGAGCCGCGACGTTCACTGTGAAGGTCGCCGGGTCCAGGTCGAATGTGCCGCTCGCGTTGTTGGCGGTCACCGCCAGGGACACCGTGCTGGAGCCCTGGCCAACGGGTGTGACGGTGATCTGCGCGTGGGTCCCGCAGTCTTGGAACGTCAGCGAGGATGGACTGACTGTGGCGACCTTGGTGTCCGAAGAACTGACGGCAACGGTCAGCGACTTGGTGTTGCTGAGGTTGCAGCCCTTGTTCCCGTCGTCCTGGGTGGGCTTCACGTAGAGGTCCGTGGTCGCCGACGCTCCGCCGACGTTGAGCGGCATGACTTCGGCCGTGGTGTCGATCGTCCCGTCGAGCGTGTTGGTTACCTGGTCCGCCATGGCGGCGCCCGCTGTCGCGCTCAGGAACAACGGCACCGCAGCGAGTACGGCGGTCAATGATCGTCTACGCATGTGCTTCCCCCCAAGGAAGTGTCAGGTCCGCTCCCCAGCGGACTTCCTCACGGTAGGAACCGCTTCGACCGCATTGCAGCGAAATAGCGTTCAACTCCCTGAACGCTGGGCGTTCAGACTTCTGAGCGCCTCAACTGACCGCTCGACGGTGCGGGAGCGACCGCTCGACGGTGCGGGAGCGACCGCTCGACGAGGGTGGTGGTTTCGAGACGCTCGCTTCGCTCGCTCCTCAACCACCGAGGGGTTGCCCGGCGTAGGCACAGCCGGGGCAGCCCGAATGTGTTGATGTCGGTAGGCTTTGGGTACTTGAGAGGTCGGGACGTCGAACGCTCCGCGCCGTCGCGCACGACGGTGCGATCGATGCTTCCGCGCGGAACGTTGAACGGAGCCGTTGCCAGGTGGATCGCATCCTCGCAGATCTGCACGTCTTCGTCGCGATGACGGAGACGATCAACTCCAACCTGGACATGCGGGCAGTGCTCCAAGGCGTCACCGACGCGGGGACCAAGCTCTCCGGCGCCCAGTTCGGCGCCTTCTTCTACACCCCTACCGACGCCGACGGGCAGATGTCCCGGTTCCACGTCCTCTCCGGCGTCGAAGAGAGCGTGTTCGCGCACGTGCCGCCGCCGCGGCTCTCGCGCATCTTCGAGCCGGCCCGTACCGGCACCGGCACGATCCGGGTGGCCGACGTCCTCGAGGACCCGCAGATCGAGGCAATGCCGCGGGGACACCTGCAGCTGCGCAGCTACCTGGCTACCTCAGTGGCCTCACGCGACGGCGAGATCATCGGCGCGCTGATGTTCGGGCACGAGCAGCCGGACGTGTTCGACAAGCGCAGCGAGGACGTGGTCCGGCTGGTGGCCACCCAGGCGTCGGTGGCGATCGAGAACGCCCGGCTGTTCGAGGCCGAGAAGCGGGCCCGCAAGCAGGCAGAGGAGGCCGTCGACCGAGTCAGCCTGCTGCAGACCATCACCGCGAGGCTCGCCAGCGCCTTCAGCACGCGGGAGGCCCTGAGCGCGGTGGTCGACACCCTGTCCGGGCCGATGGGCGCGCACCGGATCGGGGTGTACCTGCGTGAGGACGGCGTCTTCCGGCTGGTCGCCGGCACCGGCGGCGCCATGGACCAGGGGGGCGAGAAGCGCACCCCGATGCGCCTGCTGCGCGCGGACTGGCCCTCGCCGGCGGCGACCGCGGCCGAGACGCGCCAGCCGGTGACCCTCCGGTCGGCCGAGGAGATCCGGGCCCAGTATCCAGAGCTGGCGATGAGCCTGGTCGGTGTGCAGGCCGGCGCCTCCCTGCCGCTGACGTTCGGCGACAACACCCTGGGCGTGCTCGTGCTGGGCTGGCCGCACCCACGCGACTTCCCCACGCCCGAGATCGAGATGCTTGCGGCCGCGGCCGGCCAGTTGGCCTCCGCGCTGGAGCGGGCCCGGTTGTACGACGCGGAGCGGGCCGCGCAGGAGCGGCTCGCCGACAGCGCCGCCCGAGCGACCAACGTCTCCCAGACCCTGCAGCGCTCACTGCTGCCGAGGAGTCTTCCCAAGATCGAGTCGGTCGAGGTGGCCGTGCGCTACCTGCCCGGCACGGCGGGCGCCGAGGTGGGCGGCGACTGGTACGACCTGATCGCCGCGCCCGGCGGGATCGGGGTGCTGGTGGTCGGCGACGTGCAGGGGCACAGCATCGGGGCGGCGGCGGTGATGGGTCAGCTGCGCACCGCGTTGCATGCCTACCTCGCTGAGGGCCACGAGCCGCACGTCGCGGTGGCCCGGGTGAACCGGGTGATGGCCGACCTCGACGCGCACGTGCTGGCCACCTGCTGCCTGATCGCGATCGACCCGGCCTCGGGCGAGGCGAAGATCGTGCGCGCCGGGCACCCGCTGCCGCTGGTTCGCCGGGCCGACGGGTCGGTGCAGGCCATCGGCGAGGAGGG